>DATCIJ010000001.1:0-2455 GCA_036507855.1 Gemmatimonadaceae bacterium
ATCACCGCCTTCCCGAGGAGCAGGCACTCGTCAGGCAGCTCATCCCCCTGGCGCGCTCGTTCAGCATTCCCTGGGTCGTGACCAACGACGTGCACTACGCGCTCCCCGCCGGCCGGCTCGTCCACGACGTGCTGTCGGCGATCCGTCACCAGCGCCCGCTGGACGAAATGGGAACGCGACTGCGCCCGAACGGCGAGTGGTACCTGCGCAGCGCGGCCCAGATGCGCCGGCGCTGGCAGCTCGATGACATCGGCCTCCGCAATACGTCCGGCATCGCCGAGCGATGCGCGTTCCGACTCGAGGACCTCAAGCCGACATTGCCGGACTTTCCGCTGCCACCAGGCGTAACGCCTGATGCCTACCTGGCGAAGCTCGTGGAGCAAGGGGCCATGGAGCGGATAGCGCAAAGCGCAAAGCGCAAAGCGCAAAGGAGAGGCCAGAGGTCAGAGGCCAGAGGCCAGAGGCCGGAGACGGGCAGCGGGCAGCGGGCAGCGGGCAGCGAAACGATTCCCCATTCCCGATTCCCGATTCCCGACTTGCCGAAGCGCTATCGCGACCAGATCGACCACGAACTCACGCTCATCCGGAAGCTCGGCCTCGCCGGATACTTCCTTATTGTCTGGGACATCGTCCGCTTCGCGCGGCGGGCCGGGGTGCTGTGCCAGGGACGCGGCTCGGCCGCCAATTCTGTCGTCTGCTACTGCCTTGGCATCACGGCGATCGATCCCGTGAAGATGGAGCTGCTGTTCGAGCGGTTCCTGAGCGAGGAACGCCGGGAAGCGCCGGACATCGACATCGATTTCGCCCACCGCGACCGCGAAGAGGTGCTGCAGTACGTCTACGAGCGGTACGGCCGTGAGCACGCCGCGATGGTGTGCGAGCACATCACGTTCCGCGGCCGATCCGCGGTGCGCGACGCGGCGCGCGTGCTCGGCTTCTCGGTCGAGCAGGCCGATGTCCTCAGCACTCTCGCCGACCGGTTCTCGGCGGAAGCGACGGCCGACGTGCTGCGCCAGGGCGCGGACCTGGAAACCATGACCGGCCGGCATTACGACCTCGATCCGCAATCGGACCGGCCAGCCGTGCCTGACGATCCGAGAACAAAGCCGGAGGAGTGGACCGCTGAAACTCTCCTCACCCCTGAGAGCGCAAGACGCAAAGCGCAAAGCGCAAAGGAAGGGCCAGAGGCCAGAGGCCAGAGGCCAGAACAAGCACCGCCGAGTCACCAGTCCCCAGTTCCCAGTCCCCGGTCCCCAGTCACGACTCACGACGACACCGGCCTGGATCCCAATGACCGCCGGGTGAAAGTCCTCCCCGACATCGTGGCCGGGCTCCACCAGATCCCCCGGCATCGCTCGATTCATGTCGGCGGGTTCGTGCTCACGCGCGAGCCTTTACGCACCGTGGTGCCGATCGAGCCGGCGTCGATGCCCGGACGCACCGTCATCCAGTGGGAGCGCGACGATCTCGACGGCGCCGGGCTGGTCAAGATCGACTTGCTGGGCCTCGGCATGCTCACCGTGCTGCAGGACTGCCTGAAGTACATCAACGCCGCGCGTGGCGTGTCGCTCGACTTGGCCGCACTCGACATGACCGACCAGGCGGTGTACGACGATCTCTGTCGCGCCGATACGATCGCCGTCTTTCAGGTGGAGAGCCGCGCGCAGATGAACACCCTGCCCCGCCTCCAGCCCCGCTGTTTCTACGACCTGGTGGTGGAGGTCGCGCTCATCCGCCCCGGCCCCATCCAGGGCGACATGGTGAACCCCTACCTGCGCCGCCGGCTGGGCGAGGAAGCCGTCACGTTCGCGCATCCGTCGCTGGAGCCGGTGCTCAAGCGCACGTTAGGCGTGCCGCTCTTCCAGGAGCAGGGCATGCAGGTGGCGATCACCGCCGCCGGCTTTTCGGCCGGCGAGGCCGACGTGCTGCGCAAGGCGATGGGACACAAGCGCTCGCGGGAAAGAATGGCGGCGATCTGCGAGAAGCTCATCGACGGCATGAAACGGAACGGCATCGACGAGGAAACCGGACGCCGGATCTACAACCAGATCAACGCCTTCGCCGACTACGGATTCCCCGAGTCCCACGCCGCCAGTTTCGCGCTCATCGTCTATGCGTCGGCGTACCTGCGCCACTACTACGCACCGGAATTCCTGGCCGCGATGCTCAATGCCCAGCCAATGGGCTTTTATTCCGTCGGCACGCTGATCGAGGACGCGCGCCGGCATGGCGTTGTCATGCGCCCCATCGACCTGACCACCTCGGCCTGGGATCACTCACTCGAACTCGGGGACGGACGGGTTGTGGTGCCATCCGGCGGGGTCGTACGAACGAGGGCAGCGGGCAGTGGGCAGCGGGCAAAAGAAAGGCCAGAGGCCAGAGGCCAGAGGCCAGAGGATCCATCCACGATTCCCGATTCCCGATTCCCGATTCCCGAAGTCCGCCTCGGTCTCCG
>DATCIJ010000002.1:0-14575 GCA_036507855.1 Gemmatimonadaceae bacterium
CGGCCGCATCGCGAGGCCGGGCATCATGACGTTCACCTGGCTCGGCAGGTGATGGTACTCGTGGATGAAGAAGAACCGGCGCGAGTGACCGAAAAAGCGATGAAGCAGGTAATCCCAGAGGCCGGCAGCATAGAAAAGCACAACCGAGAGCACGACGAGCCAAACGTCGCGGATCGGGTCAGCGGCCACCGGCCGGCCGAGCCAACCGGCCAGCGCCGAGCGGACCGCCGCCAGCATCCTGTCGGTCGAGGGCACCAGTGAAAGCCCGCCCATCTGAATCAGTCCATAAAGCACAAGCATGATCATGAGAAACCCGAACGCCTCGCCGCTCGGACGTTCGGGTTTGCCGCGCCATGGACCGCGCCGAAGCTCGACGGCGTCGAGTACGACGAACGTCGCGAAGATCGCAAGCAGCGCGATCAGGAACGCGCCGTCGCTCACGCCGCGTTCAGGACTTGCCGACCCTCACCGGCTGATGCCGCCCGCAACAGGAGGAAAAGTCCAAGCGCGAGCGCCAGCATCACGGCCATCTGAATCAGGCTGCGGCTCGACGGGATGGCGAACACGCTCTCGATTTCTGCCATGTACAGCAGGCGCTGCAGCCCGCGCATGGTGAACAGGATCACGAAGCCGATGATGATCGATCGATTGCCGAGCGGATTACGGGCCGCCATCGCCGCCATGACACCTAACGCGATCATGAACGCACCAAGCGGCTTCATGATGTAAGCGAACTGCCCGTCACTCCAGTCAACCTGCGCGTTGTACAGCGTGCCGCCCACCCATTCCCGGAGCCCCAGGTCAACGTTCAGCGACAACCCGACCAGGATGTGAAACGCGCAAACGATCCACAGGAACCAGCTCAACCTCGCGACGTTCGAGTTCATCGTGACGACCTCCATTCGTTCGGTACGCCTTGAGACCACTCTCGCCTTGCGTCGCAAGCGACCAGAGGACGTAGGCGAGCACGGGAAATACGACGGCCGCCAGATTGCCGGCCAAGCCGAGTGCGACAAACACACCGCGGTGGTTCCCGGCCGACAGCGCGTCGACGAGCTGCAAGCAGACACCATAGCACGCGCCGAAGACGCCGAAGTACACGGGCGCATGACTGGTCGCCACCACCTCGGCCGGCTGGCCCTCGGCGGCCAGCCGGGTGTAGATGACGATGAATCCCGACTTGATGGCGCAAATGTCGTAGAGCCAGTTCCAGAACCCGATCACCGAACCAGTGACGAGCGCGGCGCGCAGACAATCACCGAGGTGGAACCCCGGAGCCGCTTCGGGCACGCACGCCAGGCCGAACAGGCTGGTCGCGGTTCCGAACACGAACCCATGGTGCGGGCGGAACCGCCCGATGCGAAAGCGGGTGTTGAACTCCCAGAGTCCGAGCCAATTGGTGCCGAGTCCGGGCACCACGTAGGCAAACACCACCGGCAGCGAAAGAGCGAGCCAGACCAGCGTGTGGTCGCCGTCGTACCGCCGAAGCCACAGCAGATAGCTGAGCGGAAACAGGGTGATTGGCACAACGAACTGGTACCATCGAAAGAACCTCATGACGGGCCCCGAGTCCGCGGCATCACGCCAGCCACGTTCATCGCGCCGTCGCCGGCGCCATCCGCTGTTTCAGCGCCGACGCCCAGTTCGTTACCACCACGAGCCGGCGCACGGCACGCGCTGCCGCCGAATCCGGCGTGCCGCCGAGCGCCAGGAACAGGAGGCGGCGCCCGTCAGGATGCGCGTCGGCCAGGATTCCGCGCACGCTGTCCCTGATCACCCGCCGACTCGTTATGCGGATGCTGTCACGGGCATCCATCATGGACGCCGCAATGATCTGCTGACCCTGATGGTAGTACAGCGTTCGACTGTCCTTCGACCAGAGGGCAAAGCTGCTCTGGCCCATCTGGGCGTCTCCGGCCGACACCTTCACCTTGTTCTCGAGCCCTGGCCAGCGTCTCACGTAGAGCCCCGAGCGTCCGCCTTCGCCGCTCACGTACGCCAGCCAACGCCCGTCCGGCGAGACGCGGGGGTCGCGTTCCACCCAGTCCGCCTGGAGGAGGGCGGTCACCGCGCTATCGTCCCGTCGGATCAGAATGACGTCGCTCCGTGCGCCCTGAGTGTGGACGAGAACGGAACTATCGGGTAGCCACTGAGTGGCGTAATCGTCGACGTCTGAGCCACCGAACCGCTCGGCCGGCGCCTTGCCCGCGGCATCGACGACGAACAAGTCGACGTCACCGCCGTCGTCCGCGCTGAATACGATGCGCGCTCCATCCGATGACCAGGCCGGGTTGTGCCGGCGCGATCCCTCGCGCGTGAGCTGCGTATGGGTGCCGAGATCGAGGTCGTACACCCAGAGGTGATCGTTCCGGATGTACGCGAGCCGACGACCATCAGGAGAAAACTTCGCGTCCCAGTGGTCAGACGGCGGGAGGGGGATCAGTTCGTGCCCGCCGGCAATGCTGTCGAGCCGGAGCGCGTATGTTGACGCGGAGGCATTACTGCCAGTGGTGCGTCCGGCGACATAAATGAGCGTTCCCGCCGGCGACAGAGCATAACGGGCGTCCGGGAACGCCTCTCCCAGGCTGTCGAGGACGGGTACCGGTGACCCGGTAATCCGGAGTCGGTCGGCATCAAAAGGGACCGCAAACAGCGCACCCTCGTTTCGTGCATACAGCAGGTGGCCCGTCGTTGACCACGCAGGCGAATAACCGCCGGGGACGAGATTTGTCGTATCCCGGCTTTCGACATCGATTGCCAGAAGACTCGGAGCGGTTGCATTGCTGCTGAAGTAGCCGAAGAGGAGCACGGGACGCCCGGGGATTTTCGCGAAGTGATAGGGAATCCGCGCCCCGGTCTGCAGCAGGGTATCCAGCGCACCACCGTTCTCGGACAGTCGTGTCAGCGCCCAGGTGCCCGGCCCCACGGTGAGATAGATGAAGCCGTCGTCTCCCCAGTGCGGGCCGATCGCGACTCCTTTCACCGTGGCCAGCGTGATCGGATTGCCGCCCCTCGTTGGTGCTTTGCGCACCACCATCGCGTCGCCGACTTGCTGGGAATAGGCGATCCACTCGCCATCGGGCGAAAACGACACCTTGCCGGTGTTCCCGGCAGCACTGGCAAGCGACGATGCTTGCAGACCACCAGACGGCCGCAGGTAGAGCGAGCCTTCACGCGTGTAGGCAAGCCACCCCTTCGGGCCCGCCGCTGGAACCAGGGTGGACGGAACAGAATCCGCGACCTGAAACGAGATGACGCCTTCGGTCTCCGCGACGCTCGCCTGGTTCCGGAGCGCGAACCACAATGTGGATGCGGCCAACACGACGGTCGCTCCCGCAAGGACTTCAGTCCGCGCATCCCGGGTTCGCGAACGTGCGCCAACCGGCGCTGCGACCGCGACCGCAGGGGCGGCCGCTGTCGTGTGGGTGAATCGGAACGACGGATCCTCGAGCGCATCGCGGAATTGTCGGGCGCTTTCGAAGCGGTCGGCAGGAAGCTTCTCGACGGCTTTGGTGATGGCGCCAGCGACGTGGGCTGGCACGGTCGGCCGGAGATCCGAGATCGACCGCGGATGTTCGGTGAGGATCCGCATCAGGATCGACGCCGCGTTAGGCCCCGTATGCGGCGGCTCGCCGGCCAGCATCTCGTACAGCACGCACCCCAGCGAGTAGACGTCGCTGCGCGCGCTCAGGTCGCGCTCGGCGCTCGCCTGTTCGGGGCTCATATAGTGAGGAGTCCCGAGAGAAAGCCCCGTCTCGGTCAACCTGCCGCCGCCCGCCGCGCTGATGGCCAGCGCGATCCCGAAATCGGCGACCAGCGGCCGCCCGTCGTGCAACAGAATGTTCGCCGGCTTGATGTCCCGATGGATGACGCCATGCCGGTGCGCATAATCGAGCGCGTCGGCGACGTCGCGCCCGATCCGCACAGCTTCGTCCACGCCGAGCTGCCGTTCGCGGTCCAGCCGGTCGCGAAGCGACTCCCCGTCGATGAACGGCATTACGTAAAACAGGTACGTGTCCGCCTCGCCCGAGTCGAAGAGCGGCAGGATGTGCGGATGCTGCAGGTTGGCCGTGGTCTTGATCTCGGTGAGGAACCGGTCGGCGCCCAGCACCGCGGCCAGCTCCGGCTTCAGCACCTTGATGGCAACCTTGCGCGAGTGCTTCACATCCTCGGCCAGGTACACGGTCGCCATGCCGCCCGCGCCGAGTTCGCGCTCGAGCCGGTACTTGCCGGCGAGGGCGGCCGATAGGCGCGGCGGTACCTGAGTGGTGGCGGCTGTTTCCATGGGCGCTGGCGAAGTCCCTAGTATGGGTTCGGTTCCTGGACCCCGGAAGAACCTGGGGTTAGCGCTGAGCGCAAAGTGTCAAGCGTACAGGGGAAATGCCGCGAACTGAAACTAACGGACGAACGGCGTAGCCGATTCGGGCATATCCCGTTAGGTCGCGCTCAACGCTCAACGCTCTCAGCCACCCAGCTGTTTCGTGTACTTCACGACGACGCTCCTCGACTGCGGCTGGATCCAATCGAAGAACCCGCCCGCCTGCTGGCCCTCGTTGTACACGATGAACAGGCCCGTGCCCGCGGTGCTCAGCCACCCGAACCGCGCGTTGGCCGTCCAGACTTTCGCCTGGTTGTTGTACTGCACCAGCGACTGCAGGAAGACCTTCGGCGTGAAGAAGTAGCCTACCTTGACGCCAACCAGACGGCGGATGAAGTCACCCTGGGCCAGACTCACGTCCTGATAATCCAGCTGCACCGATGTCGTGAGAGAGGCGCCACGGCGGTAGGTGACGTTAACCGTCCCGCCGAGGCGGCTCCCGCTGTAGAACGGTCCGATCTCGCTCCGCGACGTGAATGACAACGGCGCGCTGGCGTCCGAGTCCCAGTCCAGGCCCAGCGAGCCCCAGTTGTAGTCGCCGGCGGGAAGGACCACGCCGGTCGCAATCGTGAACGGCTGGCGCAGCCCTTCGTGATAGAAGTTGTACTCGGGCCCGAACCGACCGCCGCGCGCGAATTCCAGCTCGGTCATGTCGACGTGAATCTGCCCGCTCTGCCAGAACCCGTCGTGGCTGTAGTAGCCGCGATAATTGGTGTGCGGATTCCACTGTTTCATCCACGCCCACTCGCGCTTGCGCACGGTGCGCATGAAGGAAATGTCGTAGAACCGGTAGCCTCCGAAGCGATTGAGGAACCCGACTTCCGGATTGAAGTCCTCGCCCACCTGCACATAGCGAACGGCATTGTTCCAGCGTGACGTCTGATAACCGGCGCGCACGCTGTAGCCGTATTCGTCGCCGGTGCGCGTGGGGGTGTGCGTCCTGGCGCCCCACCAGTCCACCGTCCACGCCTCTCCGACGCCGATGCGGCCGTCAATTCCGTACGTGCGATTGACATCGTCGCCTTCGTCGGTCGACTGCCGCTGCACCGCGATCGCGCCGATGCGGGAGCGTCCGTTGAACTCGCGACTCACCCTGCCGACGGAGAACGACTGCGCGTCAGCATTCGCGGTCTCGTCGGTGAAGATCTGCAGCAATCCCACTGTGGCCGCCCCCATGCGCCCGCTGACCCGTCCGCCTCCGATGATCGGGACGGGGTTGCCTGAAGTATCGATGCCGATGCGCCGCGTGAAGAACAGGTCGACGGCCTGCGGCGTGCCCGCCGAGAAGACGCCGGCATTCTCGAGGAAGAACGGACGCTTCTCGGGAAAGAAGAGCGGGAAGCGCGTCAGGTTGGTGCGCTGTTCGTCGACCTCGACCTGCGCAAAGTCGGTGTTGTACGTGAGGTCCAGGGTGAGGCTTGGCGTCAGGCCGTATTTCATGTCGACACCGAATTCCCCGGTACTCTTCATGCGCGAATCGACGCTGAAGTTGCGCGCCGACTGACTGAGCACATACGGCGTCACCGTAGCGATCCGCCGGCTGGGCACGGAAATGCCCTGCAACGTGCCGGCGCGCGACAACCGGTACAGGTTGAACTGCCGCGGGATGAACGACCAGAACGCTTCCTCGTTATGGCGCCTGATGCTTCGAACGAAGTTGAGTCCCCAATCCTGCGTTGTCCCGCCGCCATAGCGAAGCGTCGAGAACGGGATCCGGAATTCGGCGTACCACCCGCGTTCATCGATCGACGTCGCGACCTGCCAGGTCGCGTCCCAGTTGAGGTTGAAGCCTCCCATCGACCCCGCCTGGGCGCGCGTCTGCCCCTGCTGGAAAACCCCGCCGCCCTCGCCTTCCTTCACCACTTGCGCGTCGTACTCGACGCCGGCCGGCGTCGTGGCGAAGACGAAACCGTTCTGGCGATCCAGATACGTGTCGAGGATCAGTGCGAAGTAATCGCTGTTGGTCAGCGTCACGTCGCGGATCTTCTCGCCCGGCACGATGCCCGCCGGTTCGCGGTCAAAGAGCCACGCGCCCACGTACAGCGCTTCGCCATCAGTGAGCAACCGGACTTCAGTTCGCTCCGTGACCGGCTCGCTCTCGCGCAATTCGCGCTGGATGAAGTCGCCGTAGGCCTGTCCGGACTTCCAGACCTCGTCGTCAAGCCGGCCGTCGATGACCGGCGCTTTCGTAACCACCGCCGCGGTGCCAGTTCGAGGACCCGAAGCACCAGTAGCAGCGATCGTTTGCGCGCGCGCGACGTCGCTGACCAGGAAAGCGGCCAGGCCGGCCGCGAAGAGAGAGCAGTATGTGCGCACGATTGAGATGTTCGACTGGAAGGGAGCGGCGACGGCCGGGCAAGTTATCGCGGGTAAAGCGCCTGCTCTACCGCGTAATCGTCGTTGCAGTTCACAGGATCATTCTGGTCGTATCCGCGAGTATCCGTCCAACCCGCGCAATCCGCGACCCCGCTTGACCGCGAAATCCGGAGTCATCGGCCGTCATTCGCAATAGCGGCAATCAGCCTTATCAGGGAATCGACGTCACGGAGATCGAGCAGTTCGGCCGGTCCATGCGAGTACCGCCCCGGCCACGACAGGCCGATGTTCACCGGGCCCCATCCCTGGATGGCCGAGCCGTCGGTGCTGCCAAAGGTCGTGCCCACCTGCAACGGGATTCCCCGGGCTCGCGCGATACGGATGATCCGATCGCGCTCGGCGCGGGGAACCAGGCTGCCGTTGTCCAGACCGCGCAGCACCGCGCCGCTGCCTAACGGCGTGAAAGCGAAGTGCGGCGATTCCTTCGGCGTGTCGCTCGAGACGAACGTGTCCACGCTGTACACGCGCCTCAGGTTGACGCCGTGCCGGTCGCCGAAGAACCGGGCTCCGTTGAGTCCGCCCTCTTCCTGGACCGACCAGACGAAGATCACCTTGTGCGCGAGAGAATCGGGATTGATGCGACGAATCGCGACCAACAGCGCGGCGGTTCCGGTGCGATCGTCGCTGCCCCGGCCGGTGATTCTCGACCCGAGGAGTCGATCGGCCCTCTTATAGGATGTGAGGCTCAGGCCCTCCCGCGCCCCGCGCATGACGAGCTGCGCCGAGTCGAGTCCGAACCACGCGGTAAGCGTGCCAGGCGATCTGGTGCGGCCCGAGTCCCTTGGAATGAACACGCCTCGAAGCGGAGCCGAAGGCGGAGCGGTTCCAAGAGCGTCGAAATGCAGGTACGCCGGCGTCCCTTCCCACGACGGGAGGACGGCCCCGCCGCGGCTTCGCAATGTCACGCGACCGTCGGGGAGGATCCCTGTCGCCTCGAATCCCACTTCATCCGTATGCGCGATGAACGCGACCGAGTCCCGGTCGGGTCCCATCGCGACGACGACGTTACCCATCGAGTCGACGACCGCGCGCGAGCGCGCCCATGCCGGCAGCGCGGCCAGAACCGCGGCCCGCACCGGAGCTTCGTGGCCGGCGACCCCTGGGAGGTCGGCGAGCGCCATCCATAAACGCTCTATCTCGCCTTCAGTTCCGGGGCGACGGCTCAGCGTCCGCGACGTGTCCAGGCCTGGGGTGATCCAGGCGATCTGGTCATCCGGCATCGTGACCGCAGCCGCCTGCGCCACCTGGGTCAGCAGGTCGCGGATGTCGTTCGCATGAATGGACTCGACCATGCTGCGCGCATAACGAACGCGCGGCGTGATTGTGCGGACGGTGTCTGCCTGCGCCGCACGCGGCATGGCGCCGCCTCTTCCTCCGCCGCGACCGCCACGCCCCGCGGTTGCAGCGAGGCGTTCGTCGGCGCCATCGCCGACGAGGACGATGGTCTGCATGTGGCCCACACCGGCGAGCAGCTGCGACAATCCAAGCCACGAGTAGCTGCGCTGCGCGCTGATGACAAAGATCGTTTCGCCGCTCGTGATCCGACCGGTAGCCGCTGTCGCAATCGCCGCGCAGCCTGCTCGTGCACCCGCCGCCGGCCCCGCCGCGAACCCTTCGAACGTCCACGCGGGGCGATCGATCGTGATGGGATCGAGCAACGACACGCCGGAGCGTGCGACCTCGGCGGGCGACGAAGCACCGACGTCGATCCAGAGGTTGTCCATCGTTGCCGCCGCTGTGTCGGCGCGGTGCTGTTGGGCGAAGTGGCCGTTCGCGACCGCGACCACGCCGGGAATGCGACCGCCACGGGTCATGACCGCGACGCGCTGTGCTTCATGGAACTGGTCCCATAGTGGATGCGCCGGCGTGCCGGTTCGGCGCACACGCAGATAGCCGTCGCTCGTGATCTGGCTGACCACATAGGACGGAAAGTCGAGACCACACGCGACCACGCGTCGCGGCGGTCCATTGCCGATCCGTTTTACCAGGTTGCCGTGGCGATCGAGAGACCAGGTCTGCCCAAGAGAGCGAGAGAGAGTTGCTCCGGTCAGCTCCTCGGCTCCGGGCGGTGCGAGAAGTCGAATCCACTCCGAGGCCGCCTCCGCGGGGTCCTTCACGGGCGACTGTGCACTCAAGGCGCTTGTGACGAGCAGTGAGGCGACGCTGATGCGACTGATCATGGGAAGTTCCGGGATGTTGGGGCGGGTCGAGGATGCCGTTCGCACGCCCTTGGCACAAGCACCGGATTGACGCCGTTCCAGACTTGACGGGCGGTCCTTTGCCAGATATATTACAGCCATGAATCAATCGGACGGTGCGGCCTCTGGTGCGGACTTGACGCTCAGTCTGCTAGGCGCGGCCCAGGCGGTGGAAGCTCGTATCGAGGCGTCACTTAGCCCACTCGACCTCTCCCTGGCCAAGCTGAACGTCCTGGGTATTCTCGTCGGGTCCAGCACTCCGCTCACGCTTGGCGAACTGGCTCAACAACTCGCATGTGTGCGGTCGAACGTCACTCAGCTGGTTGACCGGCTTGAATCCGACGGTCTAGTGCGTCGCGAGCCGGACCCTGCCGACCGTCGGAGTATCAGGGCTGTGGTTACCGACACGGGAAGGGAACGTCAACACGCGGGGTCGCTGGCGCTGGCGAGAGTTCAAGACGATGTAACACAAGTGCTTACCGGCTTCGACTCGGCCCATATTGAGCAGGCACTTAGTGCCCTCAAGTGAGATAAGGTCTTTCTTGTAGCAATACTACATAGCTGTAGTGTATAGTTATAGACAGTTAACTAATATATCAAACCGAAGGAGACCAAGATGACCGTAGCAACGACCACCCAGGAAACCACAGTGCGGACTACCGAAACGTGGGCTATCGATCCCGCCCACACGCAGGTCGGATTCGCGGTCAAGCATCTCATGATCACGAACGTCAAAGGTCGCTTCCGGGAGGTTTCGGGTTCCGTCCGACTCGATCCCACCACAATGAAGCCGGATGTCGACGTCTCGATCGGGGCCGCGAGCCTCATGACGGGCGATGACAAGCGCGACGCTCACCTCAGGTCCGCCGACTTCCTGCACACTGACCAGTTCCCGGCGATTCGATTCACCGGCCGGCGGATCGAAGGCAACCCCGAATCCCGGTTCACATTGCACGGTGACCTGCAAATCCGCGGCGTCACGCGTCCCGTAACGGTCTACGTCGTCACCGAAGGGCGTATTACCGATCCGTGGGGCAATGAGCGCGTCGGCTACACCGCAAGCGCGACGATCAACCGCAAGGACTTCGGTCTCGAGTGGAACATGGCCCTCGAAGCGGGCGGCGTACTGGTTGGCGACGAGGTGAAGGTCACGATCGAGACTGAACTCGTCAGGCAGTAGCAGATCGAAACGCCCTCGACCCTCCGTGGAAGCGAGGTTGCGAGCGAGCGTTCGGTCCACGGGCCGGACGTGAGGGACCTGCTGACATCCGGCGCGGCAGGTTGCCTCTTGGCGCAAGTGGCCCGCCACGGCCATTAGTAAAGCGTGCGCAGGTCAGATCCCCGCGTCGTAACGATGGAGGGCGGGTCTGGCGGGGATCACTGCCCAGGCGGACGTGGCGAGCCGGTTTCGGCCCGGCAGGAGCTGCTGAAACGGGTTGTCGGCGCGATCTGTCGCCGTGCGTACCTGACGGTCATCGATCGTTGCGCGACGGAGCGTCCCATGTCGGCACCTGCAGGAATCCAGATGGGCGGGGTCATCCGGAAGGACCCTGCGCGGTTTCGCGTTCGTCCAAACCTCGCCGATTACGACGAGGCGCGTCGCACCTTCACTTGGGAGACGGCTCGCAAGCGAGAGCTGACTGGTCTGCCCGGAGGCGGCACCAACATGGCGTGGGAGGCGGTGGACCGGCATGCAGTGGGCGCTCGCGCCAACCACGTCGCGATGCGGTGGCGGGGGCGTCAGGGGGAGTCGCGGGACATCACGTTTGCCGGACTCGCGAGCGAATCCAGCCGCTTCGCGAACGTCCTGACAGGGCTCGGTGTGGGTGCCGGCTCAACCGTTTTCTCCCTTCTCGACCGCGTTCCCGAACTCGACATTGCGGCGCTCGGGACGATGAAAACACGCGCGGTGTTCGCCCCGCTCTTCCCCGCATTTGGCCCCGATCCCGTCCGGGCTCGTCTGTCAATCGGCGAAGCCGCCGCCATCATCACGACGCCAGCGTACTTCCGCCGCAAGGTCGAGCCGGCCCTGAAGGATGTGCCCACGCTGCGTCACGTGCTGCTCGTCGGAAGCGAAGAGGAGGTAGCATCCATTCCAGGCGCCATCGACCTCCGCGCGAAGCTCCGCGCAGCGGCAGATGACTTCACCGTGCCGCCGACGTCGCCGGATGACCCGGCGCTGCTTCACTTCACCAGCGGCACCACCGGGCGCCCCAAGGGCGCAGTGCATGTACATGGTGCGGTGCTGGCCCACCATGTCACTGGCCGCCTCGCGCTCGACTTCCACGACGACGATGTCTTCTGGTGCACTGCGGATCCCGGCTGGGTCACCGGCATGTCGTACGGCATCATCTCGCCGCTCTCGAATGGCGTGACCCGAGTGGTGGATGAAGGTGACTTCGACCCGGAGCGCTGGTATCAGCTGTTGGAGCGCGAAAGCGTGACCGTCTGGTACACCGCACCAACGGCTATCCGAATGCTCATGAAAGCGGGCACGGAACTGGCCATGAAGTTCGACCTTTCCAAACTGCGGCTGATTGCCAGTGTAGGCGAGGCGCTGAATCCTGACGCCGTCCGATGGGGCGACGAGGTCTTCGGTCTGCCGATCCACGACAATTGGTGGCAGACCGAAACGGGCGGCATCATGATCGCCAACTATCCGTCGATGGACATCCGTCCCGGGTCGATGGGGCGCCCGCTGCCGGGGATCGAGGCGGCGATCGTGAGGCGGACGAATGACCAGGTCGTGGAGCTTCCGCCTGACGAGATCGGGGAACTGGCACTCCGACCGGGATGGCCTTCGATGTTCCGCGAGTACGTGCACGAACCCGCGCGGTACGCTCGCTGCTTCGCAGGCGGGTGGTACCTGACCGGCGATCTCGCGCAGGTGGACACCGACGGTTACTTCTGGTTCGTTGGCCGTTCGGACGACGTGATCAAGACGTCGGGACATCTGGTCGGACCGTTCGAAGTGGAAAGCGCCCTGCTGGAGCATCCGTCAGTGGCCGACGCGGCCGTCATCGGCAAACCGGACACTGTGGCCGGGGAGATCGTCAAGGCATTCGTGACGCTCAAGCCGGGTGTCGCGTGGTCGGTAGCGCTGGAACAGGAGATCCGCGGATTCGCCCGACAGCGACTGGGCGCTGCGGTGGCGCCCAAGGAAATCGAGCGCGTCGACGCGGTACCACGAACGAAGAGCGGTAAGATCCTGCGCCGGGTCCTCAAGGCGCGTGAGCTCAACCTGCCCGAGGGGGACCTGTCCACATTGGAACGGGACACGCCATGAGCGCGAACGAACACGACCTGGCGCTCCTGGAGGCGATGATCCGCATCCGCCGGTTCGAGGAGCGATGCGCTGATCTCTACAAGGAGGAGAAGATTCGCGGCTTCCTGCACCTCTACATCGGCGAGGAGGCGATCGCGGTTGGCGTTATGCAGGCCCTGACGCCGGCGGATGCCGTAGTCTCGACATACCGCGAACATGGTCACGCGCTCGCGCGCGGCATCGACATGAACCGCGTGATGGCGGAGATGTACGGCAAGGCGACAGGAACGAGCGGCGGACGCGGGGGCTCGATGCACCTGTTCGATGCGCCCTCCCGCTTCTATGGCGGGACCGCGATCGTTGGCGAGCAGCTGCCGATGGCGGCAGGCCTGGCGCTCGCCGACAAGATGCAGGGTCGGCCAGTGGTCACCGCCTGCTTCTTCGGCGATGGGGCCGTCGCGGAAGGAGAGTTCCATGAAACGATGAACCTTGCCGCGCTCTGGAGGCTGCCCGTACTCTTCTGCTGCGAGAACAATCGCTACGCGATGGGCACCGCCATCGAACGCGCGCAGTCCGAGACGGATCTGGCGCTCAAGGCTGCGGCCTATCGTATGCCGGCGTGGCCGGTAGATGGCATGGACGTGAAAGCGGTCGATTCCGCGGCCCGGCGGGCCGCGGAATCCATTCGTGCGGGCGAAGGGCCGCACTTCATCGAGTTCCGGACCTATCGCTTCCGCGCGCACTCCATGTTCGATCCGGAGCTGTACCGTTCAAAGGACGAAGTGGAGCAATGGAGACGGCGCGATCCGATCCTGCTGTTCAGCGAACGCCTGCGCCGCGAATCGGCGCTCGATGACACCGCGCTCGAGGCAATCGAGAAGAGGGTGGCGGCTGAAATCGAAGCCGCGGTCGCCTTCGCCGAAGCAAGCGAGTGGGAGCCGGTCGAGTCACTCACCCGGCACGTTACGACCCTGGCGGCGCCGTGACGGCGGTCGAATCCGCGGTCACCCCTCGAGTCGAGACGGCGACTCCCCAAGTCGTTGCGATGACCTATCGCGAGGCGGTGAGGGAAGCAATCCGTGCCGCGATGCGCCAGGACTCCCGCGTCTTCCTGATGGGCGAGGATGTCGGCAGATACGGCGGAACGTACGCGGTGAGTCACGGCCTGCTCGACGAATTCGGCCCAGAACGCGTGCGCGACACACCGCTCTCGGAATCCGCGTTCGTCGGTATGGGGATTGGCGCGGCACTAGGCGGCATGCGGCCCATCGTCGAGGTCATGACGGTGAACTTCAGCCTCCTCGCGGCGGACCAGATCGTCAACGGCGCTGCCACGATGCTCCACATGTCCGGCGGCCAGTTCAATGTCCCGCTCGTGATCCGCATGGCCACCGGAGCCGGCCGCCAGCTGGCGGCGCAACACTCGCACAGCCTCGAGGGCTGGTATGCGCACATCCCCGGTATCCGGGTGCTCGCGCCGGCGACGATCGAAGATGCGCGCGGGATGTTGCCATCGGCGCTCGACGATCCGGACCCGGTGCTCATTTTCGAGCATGCCACGCTCTACAACATCGAAGGGCAGCTCGCCGCCGGAGCCGGCGCGGTCCCGATCGACCGCGCTGCCGTACGCCGTGAGGGGCGGGACGTCTCTCTCATTGCGTATGGCGGCATGCTACGCACGGCGATTGCCGCCGCGGAGCAGCTGGAGGCATCGGGGGTGAGTGCGGAAGTGATCGACCTGCGCGTGCTGCGGCCGCTCGACGACGACACCATCCTCGCTTCCGTGCGGAAGACGCATCGGGCCGTCGTCATCGACGAAGCATGGCGGAGCGGCAGCCTGGCCGCCGAAGTCAGCGCCCGGATCATGGAAGGCGCGTTCTATGAACTCGACGCGCCTGTAGCGCGCGTCTGCGCCGCGGAAGTGCCCATCCCGTACCCTCGCCACCTGGAGCAGTACGCGCTGCCGCGCGTAGAGACGATCGTGGAGACGGTGCAGCGCATGACCACTCATGCCGGCTGAACGGCGCCAGCGCGGTGGTGATCCATGACTGAGCTCCGGATGCCGTCGCTCGGAGCGGACATGGAGTTTGGCACCCTCGTGCAGTGGAGGGTGAAGCCGGGTGCGGCCGTGAAGCGTGGCGACGTGGTTGCCGAAGTCGAGACGCAGAAGGGCGTGTTCGAGATCGACATCCGTGAGGATGCGATCGTGAGTGAACTGCTCGTCGCCGAGGGATCCCGGGTCAAGGTCGGTGCTCCTATGGCCGTGCTGGTGCCGGCCGGCGTCCGGGCGCCTGACGAGCGGCCTGCGGCCGCGCCCCCGTCAGTGAGCCCGGTGATGAAGGCTGCGCCGCCGATTCC
>DATCIJ010000003.1:0-27011 GCA_036507855.1 Gemmatimonadaceae bacterium
GCACGACTCAGCGGCCGAAGGCGCCAGCGGACGACATCACCGGAAGTGCGCGCGGCTTAGACACCGGTCGTTTCTGCGGCGCGGTGTTGACCTGCTTGACGAGTGTGGCCTCGAAGTCGTAGTCGTTGACGACGGCGTCAAGTCGAACTTCGACGAGATCGCCCGCGTGAATCGAGTCGTCCGTCGTCCGCCGTCCGTTTTCCGTCGCGCAGCGAATCGACGTAATTCCATCGATATCATCCGCCTGCGCCTGAGTCCGCGCCTGAACCTCTCCGTCCAGCGTGACGCGATCGACGATCGCCGACACGGTCCTCCCCACCTGCTGCTCGTACCGCTCGGCGGTCACGAGGCGCTGCACTTCGGTCACGCGTTCCAGGCGCTCGCGCTTCACCTCGTCAGGGACGTCGTCAGGCAGGTCGAATGCGCGCGTGCCCTCCTGGGCCGAGTAGGTGAATACGCCGACACGATCGAGTTGCACTTCTTCCAGGAAGCCGAGCAGTTGCTGGAAGTCGTCTTCCGTCTCGCCGGGGAAGCCGACGATGACGGTCGACCGGATCGCCACGCCAGGTATTGCCTCGCGGATCGTCTTGAGTTTCTCGCGTTGGCGTGCCTTCCGTTCCGGGCGTCGCATCCGCTCCAGGACAGAGTCCGAGGCATGCTGCATCGGGATGTCGAGATACCTGACGATGCGTGGTTCACGGGCCATCAGTTCGAGCATGCGTGGCGTGAGGCCGGCGCTGTAGATGTACAGCAGGCGGAACCACGGGATGCCCGTTTCCTCGACCAGCGCGTCGAGCAGGTCAGGCAATCCGCGACCGTCGCGGATGTCGCGGCCGTAGTGCGCCAGGTCCTGGGCGACGAGGTTGACCTCTCGCGCGCCTTGGAGTTCGAGGAGCTGCGCTTCGCGCACCACGTCGTCCAGCGCGAAGGAGCGATGCCGGCCGCGCATGAGCGGAATGGCGCAGAAGGCGCAACCGTGGTCGCAGCCTTCACTGATCTTGAGGTACCGCACGTGAGGCATGGTGCCCGTGTACAGCCTGACGCCGGGGTGGACCAGTTCCGGTGGGTCAGTGAGCAGTCCGCGCGCCGAGACTTCGCTGATCAGGCGATCGGTTTCGCGAGTGCCGAGGAAGAGGTCGACCTCGGGGAGGGCGCTGCGGAGTTCATCGGCATGGCGTTCGACCATGCAGCCGACGGCGGCGACCATGCGGCAGTTGCCGGTCTTCTTCAGGCGTGCGGCGTCAACGATGGCCTCGAGGGATTCTTCCTTGGCGGCGTCGATGAAGCCGCAGGTGTTGACGATGATGAGGTCAGCCTCGTCGGCGTTTCCGGTTGACTGGGCGCCGTGCGCTGTCAACTCGGCGACATAGCGCTCCGAGTCGACAGTGTTTTTGTCGCAGCCGAGAGTGACGAGATGGAAGCGCATTGGCCGGCTTCAGATCGATCGCAGGCTTCCCCGCTCGGCGAAGGCGCCGGAGATGGGTCGACTCAATCTAGTGGAGAGACCGCTGACCCACCGACGAGCGTCTGCTGGTGTGCCTACCGCCGGGGTCTATGTTCGCCCTAAGTTCAAACTGTCTCCATCGTGGGGCCCCTAACGGCAGAGTCGACGCTTTCGACTGGCCTCTTCAACGGTCGATACGAAATCGGCCGGGAACTCGGTCGCGGGGGAACGGCGGTCGTCCATGAAGCGCGCGACCACCTGCGGAACGAGACCGTGGCGCTCAAGCTGCTCCGTGAGGCTCTCATCGGATCGGGCGCTGCGGAGCGCTTTCTGAAAGAGCTGAGACTTCATCAGCGCCTTGATCATCCGAGCATCCTTCCTGTACTCGATTCAGGCTCGCACGAAGGGCAGCTGTTTCTGGTGCTCCCGTTCATGGAGGGGGGGACACTGCGGGATCGACTAATGCGCGAGAAGCAGCTTCCGCTACCCGACGTTCTCGCCATTACGACGTCGATAGCCGGTGCCTTAACCCATGTGCATACCAACGGCTTGCTGCATCGTGACGTGAAGCCGGAGAACATCCTCTTTGCAAACGGTCAAGCTGTCCTAGGGGATTTCGGCATAGCGCGAGCGCTGGAGCGAGCGATCGGCGACAGCACCACATCCACGGGTGTGATCCGCGGAACGCCGCTGTACATGAGTCCCGAGCAGGCAGCCGGTGAGGGCGATCTTGACGCACGAAGTGATATCTATTCGCTCGGTTGCGTCACTTATGAGATGCTTACCGGGATGGCTCCGTTCACTGGACCAAGCCTCGAGTCAGTAATGACGCAGCGGTTGTCATTCCCACCACGCCCACTGAGGGCATATCGAGCATCGATTCCAGTGTCGGTGGAACGGGTGGTCTTGCGCGCTCTTGTTCTGGCGCGCGCCGACCGCTATCAGACCGTAACCGGGTTCGCCGACGCACTGTCGCACGCCATAGCGCATCCGGATGAGGGCCAACCCGCACCGCGGATCCATTCGTGGAGGAAACGCGTGGCTGCTGGCACCGTAGCCGCTGGATTGCTCGGCGTGGCACTCTGGAAAGCGGCGCAGCCGCGTCCGGGCGCAGACGAGATTCCCGCCGGCGACCCACGTCGCATAGCCGTCCTGTACTTTGACGACCATACCTCCGACAAGGCGATCGGGCATATCGCCGCGGGACTCACTGAGAATCTCATTGACCAGCTGTCTCAGGTGACAGCGCTGCGCGTGACATCGCCGAATGGGGTGCGTGCTTTTCGCGGTGACAGCATAGGCCTTGATTCGATCGCCCGACGCCTGAGCGTCGGTACGATCATTTCCGGCAGCGTGTCGACTTCTGAATCTCAGCTCCGAGTGACGATCAGACTGATTGACGCTCAAACCAGCAGGCAACTTCAAAGCCGCACCCTGCAGCACCCCCTGGCCACGTTGTTCCGGTTGCAGGATACGCTGAGCGCCGACGTCGCGCTCTGGTTGCGAGAACGTCTGGGACGTGAGGTCCGACTCAGGGCGCAGGCCGCGAGCACAAATTCAGTAGCTGCCTGGGAATGGGCCCAGCGAGCCGAGGCACTATCGCTGGATGCTGGTGCGATGGTGCTACGATCGGACCCGCGCTCGGCGGAGCTGTTCGCGCGCGCCGACTCTGCTTTTGCCGTAGCGGAAGAGCTGGATGCCCGCTGGCCCCTGTCCACTCTGGGTCGCGCGCGGAATGCGATAAGCAGCGCGTTTGCGTACACGGATCGATCTGGACGACCCACAGCCCAGTTCAATGCGCGACTTCGTGAGGCGGTTCGACTCGCCGAACTTGTTTTGTCACGCAAGGCTGGACTCGCCGAGGCACGTGCCATACGTGGTGAGGCGCTTATGCGGCTCGCCAGCCTTGGTAATGTCACGCCGGCCGAATCCCTTCTGGACATCGCGGTGAGTGACCTCCGCCATGCAACGACGGACCGCCCGGACGCTGCGCGGGCGTGGTATGCACTGGGAGGCGCGCTCACGCGACTGGGGAAGTTCGGCGAGGCAGCCGAGGCATTTCGCACCGCCTACAATAGCGATGCTTTCCTCACCAGCACTCGCTCAGTATTGAGCGAACTGCTCGCTTCGATGCTACTGGCCCGGGAATACGAGGACGCAAGGCGGTGGTGCAAGATGGCGCAGAATCGCTACCCAGGCGATCCGCGGTTCGCGCAATGCGAACTCAATATCCTGGGCTGGACTGGGCACACGGCATCCGAAGCTTCGACGGCTTGGAGCCTGCTCTCGCGCATCGAGCAACAGGACTCCACAGGGGTGACTCGCACCTCATGGCACTTTCGACGAATGATGATCGCGGCAATCCTCGCCCGGGCTGGCCTCGGTGATAGCGCGCGGGCCGTTGTGCGGCGAGCGCGCGCGGAACGAGGTGACCGCGTCGCGGCGCCTTATCCCGAAGCGTACGTTGCGACCCTTCTTGGCGATCACGACGCGGCCATACTCCTGCTCACCCAAGCGTTGGCCGCGTCTCCGAACGATCGCTCAGTCATTGCTAACCACCCTTGGTATGCCGACCTGCGAGGCGATCCGAAATTCGTCGCTCTGTTCGACCGCAAGTAGCATCCAGACCCTGATCACTTACGCCGCAACTCCTGCACCAGGCGGTCTCGCCAAGCCGCTGTGGCTTCCAGACCCATGATCTTCTCGTAATACGGAAAGACAAACTTGTCGAAGGCCGACAGGTTGAGGAAGATCGCGTTGGTAGTCAACGGGAGTTGCACGGTCCTCACCGTGCCGTCCAGCTTCCTTATCACGAGCGAAAGCGATTCCAGATTCTCGAGCCTGATCACGGCGCCATTACAGATCTTCACTCGCATGGCGGACGTGATCGCGTCGTGCACGCACTCCGACGGAACGATGTTCTCGAGTTCTCCGAGGTTCACGTCTGTTCGGAATGGTCCATGGATTTCATACCTGGGACCGAGTCGGCGAACAACCCCCATCGCCTCAGCGCGCGTTGAAACCACCACAGTGACATTCATCGAATCGACGTTCGTCACGACAAAGACGCTTCGCCCGGTTCGGCGGCCATCCACTGCTTCAGCGATGCGCTTCAGCAGTGTTACAGTCGGGACTCGAGTTGCGTCCTGCTGGGCGCCAGCAACGGCAGTCATTCCAGCCGAGCACACAAGACTACCGACCAGACAAACGGTCAGTCCCTGCGCTCGGAACCAAGGTTGTATCCGAAACATGATGCCTCCGTGCGTGACCTTCGTTCCCGGACACCTCCACCCGTTCACCCTCGACGATACCGGCCCCAGCAGCAAAGTCAAATCGGCCGCAGCCGCCCGAGGTTGGGCCTGCTGGGGAAAGCCCACAGCATGACCTCCATGGACCTCCCCCAGCGTGCGACGGGCCAGACTCAAGCCCGACGCGGCCTTTCTCGCTTCACCGTGCGCAGGCATGACTGCGTCGCCGTCGTGACCGACTACAGCGCTTCGATCAGCCCGAACACGACTTCTGACTCATCCCAACCGATCACCCACATTCGGGCGCCAACGTGCTCAGCGCAGTCGGACGACAACCCCGGAACGACACGCACCGAGCCGTCAGACAGCCTGAGCGCGAATCCGTCCTCGCTCGCTTCGAGCACCCCGTCCAGCGCCGGACGACCATGCATCCCGGTGACCGTGAACTCGTCAACCACGAATCCTGGGTTGGCATCAAACGTCCCCCGCGCAACCACGTCACCACCGTCGACGCTGGCCAGGGCACGCGACTCGTTCCCCACCAGTCGATACACGCCGCCATCGGCATCGGTGAGCTCGACCACGCGATCCGCGCCAATGCCGCTGACGCTGATCCGCCCCGCGATCGTCGCGGTCGAGGGCGACGGCAGGATCGGCTGTGACGGATCGATGGGGCCCGTCAGGATCGCGTTAGGATTGTCCGTACAGGCGACCACCGAGAGCACAGCCGCCACCGTGAAAATGCGAGAGCGCTTCATATCGATATCCTCCAGTCACGTTTTGCTTCGTGTCAGCGCGGGGGTCGCGCCTTCGTGACTCAAGGCTATCGAGCGCTGGTTCCGTGGCTGTTTCGACTCCGTAACCGCCAGCGTTCTTTTTGCGTTCTTTTCGGCAACGATCCCTTCTGCCGGGAATACCTGTCTCGTAGCTTGGCGCTCGCAAGCTTCAATCGGACATGACCTCCGCCACGAGCCAATCCGCCGCAGGCCCCACGTTCCAGCTTCTCGGTGGTGTCGCCCTTCACGGCGTGCCGGCCGAGGACGCTGAGCGACTGCTGACGCAATCAAAGGTCGTGGCGCTGCTGGCGTGTCTTGCGCTCGCCGCGCCGCGGGCCTTCACACGGCGCGATCGCCTGGTCGGCTTACTCTGGCCGGAACTCGACCAGCCTCACGCGCGCACGGCTCTCCGCAAGGCGCTCCATCTCGCTCGCTCCATCCTCGGCGAGGACAGCATCGTCAGCCGAGGAGACGAGGAGCTCGCACTGTCTCCCCACGCGCTCGTTTGCGATACCACGGAGCTACGGGAGGCAATAGAGCGCGGACTGCTGGCGCGCGCCGTTGAGCTGTATCAGGACGAACTGATGCCTGGATTCCATCTCCCCGAATGCCAGGAGTTCGACGGATGGCTCGAGGAACAGCGCGCCACGTTGCGCGAGGCCATCGTGGCTGCGTGTTGGGCGCTGGCCCAGAATCTCGAGGCATCAAACAACGGCACTCTCGCCACAAAATACGCGAAGAAAGTCACGCGGTTGGACAAAACCAATGAGCGACTGCTCCGGCGCGCGATGCAGATGCTCGACCGCCTCGGTGATCGAGCCGGCGCCCTGACGGTCTACGACGAGTTCACGCGTCGGCTTCGAAAGGACCTCGACGCGGATCCGTCACCTGAGACGGTCAAACTCGCAGAGTCCCTTCGCACCGGCCGGTCGATTGCCTGAAACGGGTGGCCCGATCGATCAGCCCAGGAACGACTCCAGCGCCCGCGCCCGCGACACGTGGCGCAACCGGGAGAGCGCCTTCTCCTTGATCTGGCGGACCCGCTCGCGCGTGATCCCCAGCAGGGCCCCAATCTCCTCGAGCGTCATCGCCTCGCTGCCATCCAGCCCGAAGTAGAGCCGCAGGATCTTCGCCTCGCGCTCCTTCAGGCTGCCTAACGCCGCCTCGATCGACTCGGTCAACGCCTTCTCGAAGGTCTGCTCGTCGGGCGTCGGATTCAGGTTGTCGGGCAGGTAGTCGAGGAGCTTGTTGTCCTCGCCCGGCGACAACGGCGCGTCCAGCGAGAGATGCGCCTGCGAGATGGACATCGTCTTGGCGACTTCCTCTTCCGTGATGTCCATGCCATCGGCGATCTCGGCGTGCGTCGCCTCGCGGCCCAGCTCCTGCAGCAGGATGTTCGCCCGCTTTCCGATCCGGTGCAGTGTCCCGGCGCGGTTCAGCGGCACGCGCACGATTCGCGACTGCTCGGCCAGCGCCTGGAGGATGGCCTGGCGAATCCACCACACCGCGTACGAGATGAACTTGATCCCCTTGGTCTCGTCGAACTTGTGCGCGGCGCGGATGAGACCGAGGTTGCCCTCGTTGATCAGGTCAGAGAGCGAGACGCCCTGGTTCTGGTACTTCTTCGCGACCGATACGACGAAGCGGAGGTTGCTCCTGACCAGCTTGTCCAGCGCTTCCTGGTCGCCAACGCGGATCAGACGCGCCAGGTCCACTTCGTCTTCGCGTGAAATCAGCGGATAGGCACTGATGTCGCGCAGGTACTGGTCGAGCGAGCCCTCGTCGTACGCGCCCTTCTTACCCGGTACGCGCCCCACCCGCGGAGGACGGGTGCGGAACCGCGGGAACACGCCCGACGGCGAATCGTCGTCCTGCTCAGTGGACACGGCTGCCTAACCGGTGCCATCGAACCCGGGACAACCACGCCGTATGTGCGCCCGAGTCGGGTTGGAAGCTGTAGTAGACGACGAGCGGCCGCCCGCGGACCAGCGAATCGGGGACGAAGCCCCAGTATCGGCTGTCGAGCGAATTGTCCCGATTGTCGCCAAGCATGAAGTAGTGCCGGCCAGGCACCACGATCGGTCCCCAGTTGTTTCGCGACGGATGATAGCCGGTAAACGCCTGCGCGGTCTTCACCAGGTGGTCGCGCTGCCAGCGGAACTCCTCACCGGAAGGATCCATGCCCGGGTCCGTGTGCACCACGTACTGCTCACGCACCTGGCGACCGTTCCGCACCAGCCTTCCGTCCTCCATCGCCAGCGTGTCGCCCGGCAACCCGACCAGTCGCTTGACGAAGTTCTTCGACGGATCCTGCGGCCACTGGAACACGACGACGTCGCCGAGGCGCGGCTCGCGCAACGCCGGAAGACGCTTTCCCGTGAACGGCACTTCAGCGCCGTACACGAGCTTGTTCACGAGGAGGAAGTCACCCACGAGCAGCGTACGCTCCATGCTGCCACTCGGGATCTTGAATGCCTCAACGATGAACGCGCGCACGAAAAGGAAAACGAGGATCGCAACCTGGAACGACTTCGCCCACTCCCACAGCACACGCACCAGGCGCCCGCGCGACTTGTTCACGCGACGCAGTGCCTGCGCGCGCTCCTCGATGGAGATCGGAGAGGAAGTCGGAGTTGTCTGGATCGGATCGCTCATGATTCAACCATCACGATCGCTGCGCTGTCGACACCGCGAGCTCGCCACCAGGGAGCCGCGCATTCTGCATCGGGAACACTCACCTTCGACAGCTGCATCTGCGGGCAATTAAGCCGGTACCAAAGACGACCGCAAGTGATTGTGGCGCAACGCCACACGCGGCTCAGTCCGCGGTGTAGGTGTCCAATTGCGCACGCTGCAATACACCGGAGTAATCCACGTATCCCACCTTGGTCTCTGAGTAGAACTCGTAGACTTCCCAACCTCCCTCCCGGTGCCCATTCCCCGTATGCTTGACCCCACCGAACGGGAGATGTGCCTCGGCGCCAATGGTCGGCGCATTGACGTAGGTGATTCCGTTGTCGAGTTCCTGCAAGGCGCGAAAGGCAACCTGCACGTTTCGCGTGTATATGGACGACGACAAACCGTACCGAACGTCATTGTTTACGCGGAACGCCTCGTCGACTGACCCCACACGGATCACCGAGAGAACGGGACCGAAGATCTCATCCTGCTCCAGCCGGGAGCCGGGGCGAACGCCAGTGAAGATGGTGGGCTCAAAAAAGTGACCGCGGTCCAGTCCGGAACCCGACGCGCGCCTCCCACCGCACGTGAGGGATGCCCCCTCGGACTGCCCAAGCTCGACGTAGTACTGGACCTTCGACAGGGCATCGCCGTGGATGAGCGGCCCGACGTCCGTCCCTTCGCGGCGGCCGTCGCCCAGTCGCAACGACCGTGTCCGTTCCGTCAGGCGGGCCACGAATTCGTCGTGGATCCCATCCTGCAGGATGAGGCGACTGGTTGCGGTGCACCGCTGTCCGGTTGTCCCGAATGCTCCCCAGAGCACGCCGTCCAGCGCGAGGTCCGGGTCCGCATCGTCGAGGACGATCTGCGCGTTCTTTCCGCCCATCTCGAGCGAGAGACGCTTGTGAAGGCGCCCACATGTCTCGCCCACCCGGCTTCCCGTCTCCGTCGATCCCGTGAACGAGACGACAGGCACATCGGGGTGATCGACGATGGCGGCGCCGGCCACCTCACCTCGGCCATGGACGAGTTGAATGACCTCCGGGGGTAGTCCCGCTTCGAGCAGGATCTCGACGAAAGCGGTGCCGGTGTGCGGCACGTCCTCCGCCGGCTTGAAGACACACGCGTTCCCGCACACCAGGGCCGGGAACATCTTCCAGGTGGGGATTGCCAGCGGGAAGTTGAACGGCGTGATGATGCCGGCCACGCCAATTGGCCGGCGAAAACTCATCGCCCACTTGCTCCGCAGTTCGCTCGGCACGGTATGACCGAACAACCGCCTGCCTTCGGTGGCGGCATAGTATGCCGTGTCGATGCCCTCCTGAACGTCGCCCCGGGTCTCAGCCAACGGCTTGCCCATTTCGCGGGTCATGAGCTGGGCGATGTCTTCCTTTCGGGCGGCAAGCAGGTCGCCCGCGCGCCGCAGGACGTCGCCGCGGAGAGGCGCAGGCGTCGCCCGCCAGATCTCGAAGCCGCGCCGAGCCGACGCTACCGCACGCGCAACGTCCTCGGAGCTGGAGAGTGGAAAGGAGCCAATGATGTCGGAGGTGTCCGCGGGGTTGACGTTGTCGAACGTCTCGCCCGATGACGCGTCGACCCACTGGCCGGCGATGAAGTTCTTGAATCGAGTCACGGAATTCGAGTTCGAGTTCAGAGTCAAACCACCTGCCTGATGCCTGTTGCCTGATGCCTGTTGCTCACCCGCACATCCAGGCCGCCGGATGCGCCTCGGTGGGAATGGCGTAGCCAATTCGCGGCAGCACCTCCATCGCCGCCAGCGTACCACCCCACAGGATCAGCAGCAGGGACAGGAGGTGCGCCTTGCTGGAACGATGACGCCACGTCCACACCGCGCTCCACGTGCCGGCCGCCATCAGCACGCCTACGGCGCCGAGGTACGCGAATAGTCCCATGCCGCAGCGAGCCGAGTACGGCCAGAACGCCATTCCGACGCCCAATGCCGTGGCAAGGAGCAACCGTGACATGACGCCGAGCGTGCTGGTCTCGCGCTGAATCGCCTGGGTTTCGGCCTTCGCGGCCGGGCTCGCATTGGGCTTGGCCGGCAGCAGCGCCTCGTCGGACATCGACTCGAGCTGCTTGTCGATCTTGGCCAGCTCTTTGTCCCAGCTAGAGGGAGGCATGGGATGGCGGATGGCGGATGGCGGATTTCAGAGGCATCGGATCAACTTTCCCTGGCCAGGCCGTAACGCTCGATCTTCTTGTACAGGTTCGAGCGCGGCATGTCGAGCACACGCGCGGTCTCGCTGACGTTCCAGTCCATCTCGCGCAGCTTGTGGAGCAGGAAGGCGCGCTCGGCTGCGTTCTTGAACTCGTCGTACGTCTTGCACTCGAGCAGCGACCCCAGACCCGATGCATCCGGCGGCCGCGCGCCCGTCAGGCGAGACACATCCGCCCCGTTGATGCGCGGGCCGGCGGCCAGAATCATGACGCGCTCGATGGCGTTGCGCAGCTCGCGGACGTTGCCCGGCCAGTCGAAACGCTGGAGGACTTCGAGGGCGGAGCTGTCCAATGTCCGCGCGGCCGCGCCCTCGCGTTGCGACAGCAGGTTCACGAAGTGCTGGGCGAGGAGCGGGATGTCCTCGCGCCGGTCACGCAGTGGCGGCACGTGCAGCGGCACGACATTCAGCCGGTAATAGAGATCTTCGCGGAAACGGCCGGCGGCGATTTCCTCGTCCAGCGTCTTGTTGGTGGCCGCCAGCACGCGCACGTCCACGCGGTGCGCCTTGGTGCCGCCAATGCGCGTGACCTCTCCATCCTGAAGCACGCGCAGCACCTTGGCCTGCGCGGCAAGACTCATGTCGCCGATTTCGTCGAGGAACAGCGTGCCCTTGTCGGCCTGCTCGAACTTTCCGGTGCGATCGCTCACCGCGCCAGTGAACGAACCCTTCATGTGCCCGAATAACTCGCTCTCGATGAGTTCGGACGGGATCGCCGCGCAGTTCACCTCGACGAACGGTTTGCTCGCCCGTGGCGAGAGGCGATGGATCGCGCGCGCGACAAGCTCCTTGCCTGTCCCGTTTTCCCCGGTGATGAGGATGCGCGCCGGCGTCACGGCAACCTTCTCGATCTGGTTCGTGAGCGCCCGGATCGCGTACGACTTGCCCACGATCTCGAAACGCGACTCGATCGTCTCACGCAGCCTCGCGTTTTCTTCCTGCAGCGAGAGGTGCTGGAGCGCGTTGCGAAGGAGGACAAGGATCCGATCGGTGTCGAGCGGCTTCTCGAGGATGTCGTAGGCGCCAAGCTGCGTCGCCTCCACCGCGGTCTGGATGGTCGCGTGCCCGCTGATCATGACCACGCTCGCCGTCGGGTCGATCTGACGGATGCGTTTCAGGCCTTCGAGACCGTCCATGCCCGCCATCTTCACGTCGAGGAACGTGAGATTGGGTCTCCACTTCTCGAAGGTGGCAATGCCGGCGGGCGCGTTCGACTCGGATCGCACCTCGTACCCCTCGTACTCCAGGAGCTGGCCCAGGGCGGCGCGGATCCCCTGTTCGTCGTCGACGACCAGGATGCGGTGGCTCACTTGAAGCGCCGGTACAAGGTCACCTGACCGCGGGCCACGCGAACGTCGCCGATGTAGTCAGGGATGGTGATGGCGATACCATTGGGCGCGACGCCTGCCGGCCGCACGCTGGCATCGAGCCGCGACAGCAGGCGGGGAATTGCCGCGCGGGGAAGCGAGAGGTCCGCCACCTGGACCGAGGCGACACGGAACTCGCCGAGCCCCGGGCGGACAACGGACATGGTGCCCGTGAACTCGATCCGTTCTCGCTTGTCGAGCAGGCCCGACAGGGGACCTAACGCGTCGAGTCCACGGATGTCGTCGAGCGCGACCAGGGCGCGCACGCGCACCGTTTCGCTGTCGATCGCGGCCTGGACGGAGTCGAGCGCCGCCGGCAGGCGGTGGCCGCTGTTCTCCACCATCAGCGCCGCCAGTTCGGCGGCCGACAGGGTGACGTACGCCGGGCCGCCGGGTTGCCCGAGTGACGCCACCGCATCGCCCGCCTTCTTCGCGCCTGGCTCGTTCACCGTCTCCCACGTGACCGGGGCCAACCCTCGATCGCCGAGCACGCGCGGAAGCCAGCGCTCGCGGGTCAGGAACGCGAGCGCGCCGGCAATGACGAGCAGGAAGAGGCAGCCAAGCCGCCCAAGGCAGGAAAACACGTATTCCCTACGGTTTCGGGTGCTTCAACGATTCGCGGCGGAATCTAAGCGCCACCAAGCGGGAACGACGCAAGCTCGGAATACTCCGAACCGCCCGCCCCGAGTGTGCTTCGCATCAGCACTACCCGCGTGGCATCAAAGGGGTACGTCTCCGAAAGCGATGCCAGCGCCTTGCGCAGAAATTCGCGCTGTTGCGCGGAGAGGGGTCGCGAGACGCGACCGATCGTCAGATGGGCTCGGAAGGGATGATCAGGTGGGAAGCCGAGCGAGGCGAGCACTTCACCAAGGTCCTCGCCCAGTCGCGTCAGGCGTCCTTCGTCTTGAAGCCCGAGCCACACGACATGCGGCCTCCGCCAGTCGGGAAACACGCCCGTCCCCGAGATGCTCGCGGGGAACGGCGCATGCCGACCCGCGACCTGGCGAGCCGCGGCGCGCACCGCGTCGACCCGTGTCTCATCGACCTCGCCGAGGAAGGACAGCGTGACGTGAAGCTTCCCGTCACGAGTCCAACGGACTCCGCTGGTCGAGGCACGAACCAGCGCAATCACGCTCGCGAGTCGGAGGCGACAGTCGTCGCCCGGATCAATCGCCAGGAAGAGGCGCACCGTCCGGGTCGAGCTCGATGGCGACGTGCGTGAAACCCTCGCCGCGCGCCATCTGGATCATGAGCAGTCGATCATCACGGCTGATCGGTGCCTCTGAAATCACGATGGCCAACCGGTCGCGCTGTTCCACCCTGCACGAGATGCCGGCTTCGCCCAAGCGTGACTGCAGTGCCTCGCTCATGCCGCAACAACTCCCTCGAGCACGTTGAGCGATCCGGACCGGAATCCACGGAGGTCCAGCGTGACGCGCTGGAACCCCGCGGCGCGCACGGCTTCCACCATGCGTCGTGAATTCCGCGGTTCAAGCCATTCGTCGATGACGCCTGGATCCAGTTCGATGCGCGCCAGATCGCCGTGATGCCTGACGCGGAGGTCGCCGGCGATTCCCAGGTCACGCAGCGATTGCTCGGCGCGTTCTATCTGGGACAGGCGCTCGGTGGTTACCGAAAGGCCGTAGGGAATCCGGGACGCCAGACACGGCGCTGATGGTTGAGACCAGGTGGCCAGCCCCCGCTCGCGCGAGAGCAGACGGATCTCTGCCTTGGTCAGCCCCACCACCGCCAGCGGCGATTCGATTCCGTGTTCGCGCGCGGCCAGCGCACCGGGACGGTACTCGGACACGTCGTCGGCATTGGTTCCGTCGATCACGGTCTGGAACCCATGTTCCCGCGCGATGGGTGTCAGCACTTCCCAGAGCACGGACTTGCAGAAATAGCAGCGGTTGACCGGATTGGCCGCGTACCGTGGGTCCGCGAGTTCACCGCTGTCCACGACACGCAGGTCGATGTCGTGATCGGCGGCCATCGCTTCAGCACGTCTCGCTTGCTCGGCCGGCACCGAGGCGCTCCGGCCCAGCACCGCCAGCACGGCATCGCGTCCGAGTATCTCCCGCGCGATCACGGTGAGGTAGGTGGAGTCAGCACCGCCGGAATAGCCCACCAGTACCGTGCGCCGCTCGTGCAACCAATCGCTGAGCCGGGTCTCCTTGTGCCGGGTCGGCGTGGCGATCGCGGTGGATTCCATGCGCGAAACCTAGCCAGATCGGCCGCGTGGCACAGCCGTCAGCGGGCTGCCTTCGGTTCTCGCAGCGAAATCGCCCAACGAAACGCCTCGCGCGCCAGATCCTGCGGGACCGTATGCCCGCCTGCGAACTGTCTCAGCGTGACCGCGTAACCGGCTCGGGTCATGTTTGGAACGATCCGCTGGCTCGTGGCCTCGAAGGGAAGAATGGGATCGGCGTTACCGTGAGTGATGAATATCTCCGGCTTTCCGGTTGGTGCGCCGGGGGGCACAAAACCCGGTGAGAACGCGACCACCCGGGTGAACAGATCGCCGTTGATTCGTCCGAGCGCGAGCGCGTAGGAGGCCCCGTCGGAGAAGCCGGATGCGATAACGCGCTTCGGGTCGACCGCGACTCGCGCGAACACCACCTTCAGCGCGCTGTCGATGAACGCGATGTCCGGACCGTATTCTCCGCGAATCCCGTCCCAGGTGGGCCCGCGTGAGTCCGGCACGAGCACGACGAAGCCAACGCTGTCGGCCACCGACGACAAGCGCGACATGATTCCCTGCGCGGCTCCACCCGCCCCATGCAGCAGCACGACGAGCGGGACCGGGCCCGAATGCAGTGTGGCGGGCACGTACAGGAAGCCATCCCTGCCCTTCCCGATCGAGAGCGAGGTGAGGCCCGGCGCGGGCGTACCAGCCACCGTCTGCGGTCGCGCGCTGAGACGCCCGTTGCGCCGGCCAAGGTCCTGCGACTGGCCTAACGAGCAGCCGAGGACCATGAAGGCCGACACCAGGAGAGCGGTGCGCGCGCCGGACCGAGCGAGGATCATGGCAGTCAAAATGCTTCCTGACCGGGGACCGTTACAGGTCCCTGGGGCAAGCCGAGATTCACGGCGGATGCGACGTATTCGGTCATGGTCCTTCCGCCTGTCGAGTGGCGCCGGACCGGCGTAAGTTCGCCCGCCATGACCCGTGACGCCTCTTCCCCACGCGTCAGAATCGCTGACCTGGTCGCGGCAACTCCGGACAACCGCGACCGTTACGTCGACTTCCTGAGAGCCGCGAGCATTGCCGTCGTGATGCTCGGGCACTGGATGATGGCCGTCGTGGCGCGACGAAATGGCGCCTGGGAACTGGGCAATCTCCTCACCTATTGGTCCGGCGCCTGGCTGTTGACCTGGGCGTTCCAGGTAATGCCGGTGTTCTTCTTCGTCGGCGGCTTCTCGAACAAGGTTACGCTCGACTCCCTGGAAAGACGCGGAGCGGGCTACGCCGAGTACGCGTCCACCCGAACGTGGCGCCTGGTGAAGCCAGTGCTTGTCCTGTTGGCGATCTGGCTGCCGCTCGCGACCATCGCCCAGTACGCAGGTGTTTTCGATCCCGCGGTCCTGCGGCAGGCCACGACGGTGGTGACGCAACCGCTCTGGTTCATCGGCATCTATCTCATCGTGACCGCGCTGGCGCCGCCCATGCGCGCGCTGCATCAGCGCTTTGGCGCCCGCGTGCTGGTCGCGCTGGTGGCGGGGGCCATCATCGTGGACGTGGCGCGTTTCGTCGGCGAGGCGGCTGGGATCGGCTATCTCAATTTCGGATTCGTGTGGCTCTTCGCGCATCAGCTGGGATACTTCTACGCTGATGGCACGCTCGTCCGGTTTCCCGTTCGGCTGCTATTGCCAGGAGCGCTGGGCGGACTCGTGACACTGGCGATGCTCACGAGGCTGGGCCCATATCCACTCTCCATGGTCGGGCTGCCTGGAGAGACCGTTTCGAACATGAATCCGCCGACGATTTGCCTTATCGCACTGACGATCTGGCAGGCCTCGGCACTCATTTTGGTGCGCCGGCCCGTTACGAGGTGGCTCCAGCGGTCAGCTGCATGGGGCCTGGTGATTGCGGCGAACTCCATGATCATGACGATGTTCCTGTGGCATCTCACTTCCCTGATGATTGCTGTCCTCATTCTCCTGCCGCGTGGGTTTCCGCAGCCCGAGGTCGGGACACTCGCCTGGTGGTTGCTACGGCCCGTGTGGATAGCCATCCTTTGCGCGGTGACGGCCTTGTTCGTCCTTGTTCTGGGCCGATTCGAGCGACCGGGACGGAAGACCTCTGATCCTTCCCGCGGCGCTGGTCCAACGGCGGCGGTGGGTGTCACCTTCGTGATCGTTGGTGTGTGCGGATTTGCCGTTTCAGGGCTCGTGGATTTCGTTAACCCCAATGGCAGGCAACTCATCGCCTTGCCTGTGAGTCCTCTCATCAACCTCGCGGCGCTCGCCCTCGGGGGCCTGATGTTCGTTTTCAGTCGCCGTCGACCCGCAGGCCCAGCGCCGTCCTGAGGGGGGTCGTGCCGGCGCAGAACGGGTAGTGTGACCCTTGCTAAGACCGGTACATTACATGGTTGGCCCGACCTCGACTTCCTGATCGCCTATCCAACCCGACGACATGACAGCACCCGAGACCAACGGACACGCCGACGACCTGCCCCTGATCATTCAGGGCGGCATGGGCGTCGGCGTTTCCAACTGGATCCTCGCCCGTGCAGTCTCGATGCGCGGCCAGCTGGGAGTCATTTCAGGCACCTGCGTTGATTCCATCCTCGTTCGACGACTTCAGGACGGGGATATCGGGGGCCACGTCCGGCGGGCGATGGCACACTTCCCCATACCGAACGTCGCCGAGGCCGCGCTGAGCCGTTTCTTCCTTTCTGAAGGACGACCGCCGCGCACGCCGTACAAGGCGCTCCCGATGTACAAGCAGTCGGTGAGTCTCGCGCGGCAACAGATCACCATGCTGGCCGCCTTCGTCGAAGTGTGGCTCGCGCGTGAAGGGCACTCGCGCCCGGTGGGCATGAACCTGCTCACGAAGGTGCAGATGCCCAATCTGCCCACGCTGTACGGCGCGATGCTCGCCGGCGTCGGCTATGTCCTCATGGGCGCAGGGATTCCGAGGGAGATCCCCGGTGTCCTGGATGGTCTCGCGAATCACGACGCCGTGTCGATCAAGTTCGACGTCGAAGGATTGGTCGCCGGCGAGGTGGAGTATCTCCGCTTCGACCCGCACGACCACTGGGCGCCGGAGGCTGCGCTGGAACGCCCCCGATTCCTCGCCATCATCTCGGCCAACTCGCTCGCGACAACGCTCGCGAGAAAGGCCAATGGTCGTGTCGACGGGTTCGTGGTCGAAGGACCGACCGCCGGCGGTCATAATGCGCCGCCACGCGGAGAGCTCAGGCTGAACGAGCAGGGTGAGCCGATCTACGGCGAGCGCGATGTCGTGGACCTGGCGAAACTCGGTGAGCTGGGTTTGCCCTTCTGGCTCGCGGGAGGAGCCGGTTCGCCTGAGCGCCTCCAAGCGGCTCGTGAGGCCGGTGCGGCCGGCATCCAGGTTGGCACACTCTTCGCCTATTGCGAGGAGTCAGGCATGACGTCGTCGATCAAGGACATGGTGCGTCGTAGCGTTATGCAGGGGGAAGTCACGGTACGCACGGATCCGCGCGCGTCGCCGACGGGATACCCCTTCAAGATCGTCGAGATCGACGGGGTCAACTCGCGAGCCGACGGACGCAAGCGTTGCTGCGATCTCGGCTACCTCAGGACCGCCTATCGAGAGGAGAATGGGCGGCTCGGCTACCGCTGTGCCGCCGAGCCCGTGGAGACGTACCTCAAGCGAGGCGGGCAGGCCGAAGATACCGAGGGTCGTAAGTGCCTCTGCAATGGACTGTTCGCCAACATCGGGCACGGCCAGGTGCGCGATGACGACGAGGACGAGCGACCGCTGTTGACGAGCGGAGACGAGCTGATGTTCCTCGGCGCCTTCTTCCGCGCCCGTCCCGGTTACACGGCCGCTGACGTCATTGAGCACCTGCTGAGCTACCAGGCCGCCTCGAATGGTCATGTCGGCCCGTCCAGCGGGAATGGCTCGAGCCTGAACGGGCACCACGCGAACGGCAACGGTGTGGGGTCCAACGGTAACGGCGTGGCGAACCCGACGAAAGTTCATTCCCGGGTCATCGCATAACGCGAAGCAGCACCGCATGACTATTCCAGGCCCTTCCCTTCCTGCGGGGGGGGCCGACAGCTTGCGGACATGACGGCCATACGACTTATCGGCGTCCCGATGGACCTGGGCGCGTCGCGGCGGGGCGTGGACATGGGACCCTACGCCGTGCGATACACCGACCTGCGCGAGCGCCTCGAGCGTCTTGGCCACACGGTGGAAGATCTCGGGAACGTGGCGGTCCCGTTCCGGGAGGATGCGGAGCGCGGCGCGCAGCGCGGCGCCCGATACCTCGGCGCCATTACCAGCGTGTGTCGCGATGTCGCGGGCCTGACCAGATCCGCGCTCGAGCACAAACACTTCCCGATGCTGTTAGGCGGTGATCACTCGCTGGCCGCTGGTTCCATCGCCGGCGCGGCCGCCTTTCACGCCGCTCGGGACGAACGCATTGGCGTGATCTGGATCGACGCCCATGCCGACCTCAACACGCCGGGTAGTTCGAAATCAGGCAACGTGCACGGAATGCCGCTGGCTCACCTGCTCGGACACGGGGACAGCGCGCTGGCCGGCGTGGCGGGCGTTCGCCCTGCCGTTCGTGCCAGCAACGTCGCGATCGTCGGACTTCGCGATGCCGACGACGCGGAGCGTGAGCATATCGACAAGTGGAAGCTGCGCGCGCTGACCATGCGCGCGATCGATGAACGGGGCGTACGCAGCGTGATGGAGGAGGCGATCGGGGTCGCTTCTGACGGCACGGTCGGAATCTGGGTGTCGTTCGACCTGGACTGCCTCGCGCCGGAAGCCGCGCCTGGAGTCGGCACCGCCGTTCCGGGTGGCATGACCTATCGCGAAGCCCACCTTGCGATGGAGATGCTGGCCGACACGGGACGGATCATCGGCATCGATCTCGTGGAGGTGAATCCCGTGCTCGATGAGCACAACCGGACCGCCGGCGTCGGGACGGACCTGCTGCTCAGCGCCCTGGGTAAGCGGATCGTCTGAGGTCCATCGCACGTGCCAGAACACATCCCATACACGCCGCCCGACTTCTCCGCGCCGAATCTCGTCGCGGCGCCGCCGGCGCGAGTAGTGCTCTGCGAGGCCGACGGCGTGCTGCCCGATGGCTTCTTCGCCACGACCAACCTGCCTTCGTATGTGAAGGGCGACGATGGGCAGTGGCGCATGCCGCGAGAGCCACGGATGGACGGATGCCTCGTCCGTGACGCTCGAGGCGACTGGTGGGTGCGCGAGGGGCGACGGGTTCGTCGTGGCGATCGAGTCGTCGTGGGCCGCGCCGAGGATGGCAGCGAGGGTGTACTCGTGCACGCCCGCGGGTTCGAACCGGCCGGCAGCGTTGGCGGCGATTTTCACTTCATGTCGAGCCAGGTGTCGCGCGAGAAGCCGATCGATTACGGCCAGCTGGCGCGCATGCTGGTGGCCGAGCGGCGCCGGGATGGCTACATCATCTGGGTCACCGGGCCGGCGCTGGTGCATTCGCGGGCGCGGGACAATCTCGTGTGGTTCATCAGGCACGGATTCGTGCAGGCGCTGCTGGCGGGGAACGCGGTCGCGGCGCACGACATCGAGGCGGCCGTGGTCGGCACGACGTTAGGCATGACGGAAAGCGGCGCGCCGACGGAAGGCGGTCACGCCGCGCACATGCGCGCCATCAACGCCGTGCGCCGGGCCGGCTCCATCACGGCGGCGGTGCGCGATGGGCTCATCCCGGACGGGATCATGCACGCCTGCGTCATCGAGGAAGTGCCCTTCGTGCTCGGCGGCTCCATTCGCGACGACGGTCCGTTGCCCGACGTGTTCACCGACGCGGTCGCGGCGCAGGACGCCATGCGGGCACACACCGTCAAGGCAACGATGGCCGTCATGGTTGCCACCGCGCTTCACTCGATCGCGGTCGGCAACATGTTGCCAGCCTACTACGAGGATCCGGAACGGGGCATCGTGGAATTGCCGACCATCTGCGTGGATGCGAGCGAGTTCCTGGTGAGCAAGCTCAAGGATCGCGGAACTCATCAGGCAGTCGGCGTGGTGACGAATGCTCAGGACTTCATGAGCATCCTGCGGGCCGCGGTCGAAGAGGAGATGACCTGACGTCAGACGGCTCGAGGCTTCGTCACGCTTCGGGCTGGTCGGTGCGATAGTGCAATGCCTCCGTGACGTGACGTCGGAGTATGCCGGCGTCGCCATCGAGATCGGCGATGGTGCGAGCGACCTTGAGCACACGGTGGTACCCGCGCGCCGACAACGAGAGACGGCTGGCCGCGGTGGCAAGCAGTTCGCGTGACGCGGCATCGAGACAGCCATGCGTGTCGAGCCATCGTCCGTGAACGTGCGCGTTGCAGGTGACCGTGGCGAAGGCACGGTAGCGCACCGCCTGGCGGGCACGAGCCAGCTCGACGCGCTCACGAATCGCGGATGACGATTCCGCCGGCACGCTATCCGCAAGCACGCGCAGCGGCACGGCCGGCACGCGCACGGTCATGTCGATTCGGTCAGCCAGAGGCCCGGAGATTCGCGACTGGTGACGAGCCACGTCGACGGCGGAGCACGTGCATGACGACCCGTTGCCGCTTCCGAGTCGTCCACACGGACATGGGTTCATGGCGCCAACGAGAGTGAAGCGCGCCGGAAAGGCGACTGACCTCGCTGCCCGCGCAATCACCACCCGGCCCTCCTCAAGCGGCTGTCGCAGCGAGTCCAGGACGTGACGGGGCATCTCCTGCAACTCGTCCAGGAACAGCACGCCGTGATGCGCCAGGCTCACTTCGCCCGGTCGCGGACCGCTGCCGCCGCCGATGAGCGCGGCGGCAGACAGCGTGTGGTGGGGAGCCCGGAACGGCCGCCGTCCCGACGGGGCTTCTCCCGGTGTGACGAGGCCGGCCACCGAGTGTATGGCCACCACGTCCAGCGCCTCCGACTCGCCTAACGGCGGCAGGATCGTGGGCAGGCGACGGGCGAGCATCGTCTTGCCGGCGCCGGGCGGTCCGACCATGAGGACGGCGTGACCGCCGGCAGCGGCGATCTCCAGCGCGCGCTTGGCGATCGGCTGTCCGGCGACGTCGGCCATGTCGATGCCGTCCGTAGAATCGCCGCCCAAGAGCGGCGATTGCGACGGCACGGGTAACTGGTCGCGCCGCAACCCATCCACCAACTCGGCCAGGGTCGCCGTGGCGCTGAGCCTGAGCGACGAAACCAGCCCCGCCTCGGGAATGTTCAGTGCCGGCACTACCAGCGTTTGCGGAGCAGCAACACGTCCGATCAGACGGGCGACTGGTAGCACGCCACGCACGGGCCGGAGCGAGCCATCGAGACCCAGTTCGCCAAGCGCGACAATGCCGTCAGTCGAACCGTGGCGGAGCTGGCCGGTGGCAACGAGCAATCCGAGCGCGATCGGCAGATCAAACGCGGTGCCGTCCTTCCGGGTGTCGGCGGGTGCCAGGTTGACCGTGACACGCCGTGGAGGAACCTGGAATCCGGAGTTCGTGAGCGCAGCCGAAACGCGTTCTCGGCTCTCCCGCACCGCGCCGGCGGGCAGACCCACAATAGTCCATTGGGGGAGTCCTGCGGCGACGTCGACTTCTACCAGGACGTGATAAGCGTCAATCCCGACGACAGCGGCGGAGGCGATGGCGGCGAGCATGCAGCACAATGGTCTCGCTGCACCTCTGATGCTTCATCGTCCTGACGCGGCTGGAGCATGGGAACGCAGCGAGCAGCGAGCAGCGATCAGCGATCAGCGATCGGCGATCGAGCCATCGTGATCCACCGTCTTCAGCTTTTCGCTTGTCGCTGTTCGCTGATCGCTATCCCTCACGGATTCTTCGCCGGGATCGCCACCTTCAGCGCTTCTTCGCGCACGTTCTCAGGTTCCGGCGTGAAGTCCTCGCCCGGATTGATGAACCGGTCGTGTTCGAACCCGTACTGGCGATCGTACAGTTCCCGGTAACGTCCGCCTAACGCCATCAGCTCCCGGTGTGCGCCCCGCTCCACGATCCGACCTTCCTCCATCACCAGGATCTGGTCGGCGGTCACGATCGTCGACAACCGGTGGGCGATCACGAACGTCGTGCGGCCGCTCCGGAGCGACCGCAGGCCGTCGCGGATCATCGCCTCGCTCTCGCTGTCCAGGCTCGACGTGGCCTCATCGAGGATCAGGATGCGCGGATCGGCCAGGATCGCCCGCGCGATGGCTACGCGCTGGCGCTGCCCGCCCGAGAGCTTCACACCGCGCTCGCCCACGATGGTGTCATAGTGCTGCTCCCACTTCTCCACGAACTCGTCGACGTGGGCAATGTGCGCCGCGCGGCGAACCGCATCGTCGGTGGCATCGGGGTTCGCGTAGGCGATGTTCTCCCGGATCGATCCGTCGAAGAGGAAGTTGTCCTGCATGACGGCGCCGAGCTGCGACCGGTAATCCCGCAGACGGACCGAGGACAGGTCCGCGCCGTCTATCAGCACCCGCCCCGACCTTGGCCGATGGAATGCCATCACCAGGCCGATCACCGTGCTCTTCCCGGCTCCACTCGAGCCGACCAGCGCGGTCGTTGAACCAGGCGCCGCCCGGAACGACACGTTCCGCAGCACGGGCACGTCGGGCACATACTCGAACGACACATCCTCGAACACCACGTCCCCGCGGACCTCGGTCAGTTGCGACCGTCCTGCGTCGTCGGCGTCCTCGCGCGCCACGTCACGCAGCTCCCGAATGCGATCGAGCCCGGCGAATGCTTCGGTGATCTGAGTCCCTATGGACGCAATGCCAACCAGCGGCGCGGCGACCATGCCGATGAAAAGGACATACGTGATCAGACCGCCCATTGTCATCTGGCCGGATAGATACGCGCGCCCGCCCATGATCATGATGAGCACGCCGATCATCCCCACGATGAGGTGCGCGCCCGACCCGACCGCCGACGTGCCGGTAATGGTCCGCTTGACGTTGTTGAAGAGCCGTTCGGCGCCCGCCGTGAACGTGGCGTCCTCGCGCCCCTCGGCCGTGTAGACCTTCACGATCCGCACGCCGCCGAGCGACTCGCCCAGTCGGCCGGTCACCTCGGCGTTGATGATGCTGCGCTCCTTGAAGATCGGACGCAGCCTCTTGAAGGCGATCGCCATCATGCTGCCAAACGCCGCCAGCATCACGACCGTGAATATCGTCAGGCGCCAGTTGAGGTAGAGCAGGACACCCATCGCCATCACCGCCGAAACCAGGCCTCCCACGAGCTGCACGATCCCGGTTCCTACCAGGTTCCGGATCCCCTCGGCATCGGTCATGATTCGGGAGATGAGCTGACCGGTCTTGGCCGAGTCGAAGTAGGACACAGGAAGCCGGAGCACGTGGTGCTCGACGTCGATGCGCATGTTGGTAATGGCGCGCTGCGCGGTGATGCTCACGACCTGGGACAGCAGGAACGCCGTAATCGCCTGGATGATCGTGGCGCCGCCGGCGGCCAGCGCGATGGGGATCAGCAGGTCTGTCTGCCTGCCGCCGAGCACGTCGTCGATGACGTACTTCGTGCTGAACGGCAGGATCATCGACGCCACCCGGCTCACCAGCATGAGCACCAGGCCAATCGACAGCGACCGCCGGTGCTGCCACATCAGCGCCCGGGCCTCGGCCCAGGCGCGTTTCATGTCAGTTTTCCGGGGCTTTTTGTCTGGATCCATCTGCTGGGAGCGCGGGGTGGATCTGGAACCTATCCTCTCAGCACGGTCGCCGCCGGGCATACGAGGGGAAACTCCCATGGCGGGGCTCACGTAAGGTCTCCGTCGCAACACCAACCGGGAGTTGGGCCCATGTGGTCGTTCATAACATCGCTGCTCACCAAGTGGGCGCTGCTCAAGCTCCTCCTCAAGACCTTCGGGTCTCTGGGTTGGCTCATTCCGGTTGCGTTCATCCTGAAGTTTATAGGCTTGCCCGTCCTGGCCGTGCTGGCGCTCCTCGCGCTGCCGGTGTTCATCATCCTCGCCATCGTGGGGTTGCCCATCATGTTCGTCGTCGTGGCCGGTATCCTGCTGCTGGTCGGCTTCTTCGCGCTGCTGTCGATCGGCGTCGCCGTACTCAAGATCGCCATTCCGATCCTGCTGGTGTATTGGCTGCTTCGCTGGTGGTTCCGCAACGGAAAGAAGAGCTCGATCGACCCAACGGTCGACTGAGCGCCGGCCCGGGTCACTCGGCGACCGAGTGCCCCGCCCCGCGGAGTGCCTGAACTGCGGTCGCCAGCAAGGTCGCCGGGACCAGCACGTAGTCTGTATCGAAGGTCGAGATCACAAAGACAGGGACGCTCGCCGTCGCGAGTGGCGCGGCCAGCGATGCCAGTACGCCAGTCGCCTGGAACGGGAGCGTCCCCTCGACGCGCAGGGCGCGATAGCCACGTGCCGCCTGAACCCCCTCCGGCACGCGACGCGCTTCGCAGACGATCGACGTTTCCTGAACGCTCCGGGTGTGGGAGAGCAGTTCGGCTGAATTGGCCGCCCACCATGGCAGCCCGGCGTCCGGCGGAAGCCTGACGATGGCAAACTCGGAGACGAGGACTTGCAGCGATAGCGATCGTGTCATGTGACTGTGCCGTGTCGCGTCGTGTTTTCGCGGTGGAGAACGACCGTCGCAGGAAGTAACGTCCTCCGCGCAACGTTGCATGACCCTGACTCCATCCCCCGTCCAGAGCTGACGCGTGCTCGTCCCGAAACTCGTTACCACCCTCAGAGACTACAACCGGCAGCAGTTCACCAGCGACCTCACAGCGGGCGTGATTGTCGGGATCGTCGCGCTGCCGCTCGCAATCGCCTTTGCCATCGCCAGCGGCGTCCCGCCCGAGCGTGGCCTCATCACGGCGATCGTCGCCGGCTTCCTGATCAGCGCCCTGGGCGGATCACGAGTTCAGATCGGGGGGCCCACGGGCGCGTTTGTCATCATCGTCTACGGCATCGTCCAGAAGTACGGGCTCCAGGGACTCACGGTCGCGACCATCATGGCGGGGGTCATCCTGCTGGCGATGGGATTCGCGAAGCTCGGATCGGTCATCAAGTTCATTCCGACGCCGCTCGTTACCGGATTCACCAGCGGAATCGCGGTCATCATCTTCTCGAGCCAGGTGAAGGATTTTCTTGGCCTGAGCATGGGCGACGTGCCGGCGAACTTCATCGAAAAGATCACGGCATACTCCGAGCACCTCGCGTCAGCGAGCTTTCCTTCGATCGGCGTCGCCACACTCGCCCTGGCGATCATTGTAGTGTGGCCCTACGTGAACCGGCGTATCCCCGGCCCCTTTGTCGCGCTGGTCGTGACGACGGCGCTCGTGGCCATCGCCGGGATCGACGTGGAGACCGTCGGCTCGCGCTTCGGAGCGCTGGCGGCAACGATCCCGGCTCCAGTGGTTCCACGCCTGGGGATCGAGGAACTCACGGCGCTGGTAGCGCCGGCGTTCAGCATCGCACTGCTGGGGGCAGTTGAATCATTGCTGTCCGCGGTCGTGGCGGACGGCATGATCGGGTCGCGCCACCGCGCGAACATGGAGCTCGTGGCACAAGGCGTGGCGAATATTGCGAGCCCGATTTTCGGAGGCATGCCGGCCACGGGCGCCATCGCCCGGACCGCGACAAACGTGCGGAACGGCGGCCGCACGCCGGTCGCCGGAATCGTGCACGCTTTCACGCTTCTCCTGATAACGCTCTTTTTCGGCAAGTGGGCAGCCCTCATCCCGCTGGCCACGCTGGCCGCGATCCTGGTGGTCGTCGCTTACCACATGAGCGAATGGCGAACGTTCATCGACGAGCTCCACGCGCCCAAGAGCGACGTTGCGGTGTTGCTGACGACATTCTTCCTCACGGTGATCGTCGACCTCACGGTGGCAATCGAGATCGGCATGGTGCTCGCCGCATTCCTCTTCATGCACCGCATGTCCGAAGTGACGGCGGTGAACGCGGTCACGCGTCAGATGGCGCGAGAGGATCGGGAGCAGGAGGACGTTCCCCTGTCGTATCTCACCCCGTCCTCGGTCCCCGTGGGCATCGAGGTCTTCGAGATCAGCGGCGCATTCTTCTTTGGCGCGGCCGAGGCGTTCAAGGAGACACTGACGGCGGTTGGACGGAAGCCGAAGGTGCTGATCATCCGGATGCGCGACGTTTCACTGCTCGACTCCACCGGACTGCGGGCGTTGCGGGACGTCATGCGACGGAGCAAGTCGGAACGCACGCTGGTCCTGATCGCCGAGATCCACGCGCAGCCGCTGGCCGCGCTGCAGCGCTCACCAGTGTTCGAGGAACTCGGCGCCGGACAGATCTACACGACGCTCGAGGATGCACTGGACCGGGCACGGGAACACTTGGCGACCCGTAAACCGACTCCCGCTACCGCGTTCCCCGCGGCGAAGAGGTAGACCGGAGGCCAGAGGCCAGAGGCCAGACGTCATCGAATCGCTATGCTCTCGGCAGACGAGGCACGTCCCCGCGGCCGGCAGACACGCCGAGTCCCACGGCAAGCCCGAACGTCAGCGCCGTTCCGACACCGACGATCGGGAGAAACGCCGTCACGAACGCCGCCAGGGCGAACGCGCCAGCGCCCGCCATCAGCGGCGCGAGCGGATGGTTGACGGCGTCAACGTAGCGCAGCCGCTCGCTGACGAAAGCGCGAGCGCGTGAATAACCGAAGAATGCAACGGCCATCGAGATGGCGAGGCCGATCAGTAGTGAGAACATGGGAATCCTCCAGGACCTATATGACGCTCGAGAGACCGGCGCGGGTGAAACAAGAGACCAGCTGCCAACTGCTTGCTTTTTGCTGCATGCCGCTGCTGGCGCTACGGCCGGCACCCAGCGGAAGAAGCAGGCAGCCCGCAGTAAGAAGTAAGCAGCCTTCTTCTCTAAGCGGCGCGCTTGCGATGAACTACGGCGGCCGCAGGCGACGGTTTCGCGTGTCCGGCGAGCGCGGCCGGCGGCGGCGAGACACCGTGTTGTTGCGTCTTGTCTGCACGGTCGTGTGTACTTATGCATTCTCCATGCATAAACTCGCACGAGCCACCGACCAGCGCGCTCCACGCGCCTCCACCACGCG
>DATCIJ010000004.1:0-2433 GCA_036507855.1 Gemmatimonadaceae bacterium
CGTCTACGATTTGTTCGAGAAGCCGGTAAGCGGCACTGCCGACGAGCAACCGCTGCTCGTCACGTCACAAGCGAAGACGCCGCTGGATTGGTCGCGAGATGGCCGCTTCCTGCTCTACAGCACGCAGGACCCGAAGACCGGGACCGACCTCTGGGCTCTACCGATGACGGGCGAACGGAAGCCATTCGCCGTCCTCCAGGGCCGCTTTGACGAGATTGAAGGACAGTTTTCCCCTGATGGGCGATGGCTTGCCTATGCGTCCAACGAGTCGGGGCGCGACGAAATCTACGTCCGGACGTTTCCGGAGGCGGGTGGGCCGTGGCAGGTCTCGGTGGCGGGCGGCCTGCATCCGCGCTGGGCGCGCGACGGCAGCGAACTGTTTTACGTGGCGCCGGACACCCGGCTGATGGCGGTACCGATCCGCGTGACGCCCGAGACACGCGCGCTGGATGCCGGCGTCCCTGTGGCACTCTTTCCGACGAGGCTCGCGACAGGTGCATTCATCGTCACCTCCGGGTATCAGGCTCGGGCGCAGTATGCCGTCGCGGCCGATGGCCGGTTTCTGATGAACGTCTCCGCTGACGAGGGGGTCACCTCGCCGATCACGATCGTTCAGAACTGGGCCGTGGGGCTGACTAAATGACGTTGTGTCCGTTAGCGTGAGATGGCTCAAAACACTCGATTTCGGCACATCTCAGCCGCACTCGCGGAGTTCGATGCTCGCGAGAACTTGGGACCAATTTGGGACCAGAACCGCCCAAACACCGGGTAAAACGAGGGTGTGGCAGAAACCAGAAAGCAGGACGAGTCAACAACTTGAGTGTTCCCGCTTAGTCTGCAAAACCTCCATCTCCGGTTCAAATCCGGACGGCGCCTCCATTTTTCCGAGAATCGGTTGTTCACTCGCGGCGTCCGCGATATCTGCGGACTCGATTCCGGTCCCAAATGGTCCCAAGTGCGCCCGTTCTCACCGGCGATTGCGCGAATAATGGTCAGATCCTGGCGTCTTCCACGAGATAGATCGCCTTCCTGCAATCCGCCGCCGACGACTGCGACACTGGCGCCTGCATGCTCGCGGCAACCGTTTGCCCGACATCGACATTCCGCGAAATCACTACGCCATCGACGGGCGCAGCGATCACCGTCAAACCCAGATTCACTCTTGTCTGATTGAGGGAGGCTTCAGCTTGGGACACCTGCGCCTCCGCAGCCTTCAGACTGGCCTCCGACGCTTTGGCGTTGGCGTCGGCCGTTTCGAGATCCGTCATCGGGACCAACTGGCGAGAGGCGAGATCGCGCGCGATTCAGCTTGGTCTGGGCGTCCTCAGACTGTACGCGAGCCCGATCGGCGTCCGCACGGAGCCGAACTACAGTGGCTGTGCGCGGGCGATGCGCGCTGTAAATCCTGGCATCGTGGGCCCTTCGGTCGCATAAGCGGTCTTATGGTTAAGCCCCGGACCCGGGTGGAAAGGGCACTAATAGTTCCTGTCGTCTCGTTGGTCGATGCTGATCATGGGTGTTCTTCCTCTCGCTGAGTAATGCGTGAGGTAACGTGTAAACGGCTTACGGGTGGTAGAAACCCTCTCTCCGTCAGGCCACGGCTTCTTCGCCGGCCGAGGCATCGGTCTCGGTCCGCAAGTTCCAGCCTGCCATTACCATCGTCGATTGACCCGAACGCCGACGGCGCCGCGTGAGATGGCCGGCACGATGAGTGTCCGCTGCTCCGGCTCGGGGTAGACGATCGTCGTCTTGTGGATGAGCGCCCCCACCGCAAGTCCGAGACCCGCGCCGAAGGCGCCGCCGATGATCGGAGCGTCTGCGCATTCTTCGCGGTCCGGGCCCGCGCATCCGGCCACGGCGCCAATGGCCGCTCCCGCGCCGGCCCCGATGAGCACGGCCATGCGGATTGGCTGGCGACGCACGGCGATCTGCCGCACGGCTTCCCGCGTGAAATGCTTCTCGCCGGCAGGGGTCTGGAGCGTGATCTCATCGGCCGTGAGGCGCGTCAGGCGACCGGTGGTCCCGGCCCCCGACCTGTCATCGACCCGGAGTTGATCGCCGACGTTGACCCGAAGCGCCAGGTCCTCGAGCAGGCTGGCCTGAACACCGATCGTGCCCCCCGAGCGTGGAACGGAAGCGCGATTCTCCGGCGCACGATAGACAGTTCTCATCTGAGGGATGAGTGCCCCCATCGCCAGTCCGACGCCCGCGCCAAACGGGGCGAAGCTAAGCGATCCGAAGACGCAGTCTCCACTCCCTTCGCGCGCTTCGCGCGAGCACATTGCCACCACGCCGAGAACCGCGAACACCCCGGCCCCGATGAGCGCACCCTTGCGGAGCGCGTGGCCGCGCACAGCGACCGCGCGAGCGGTGTCGCGCGTGAAACGCTTCTCGCCGGCCTCGGTCTGGATCGCGATCTCATCGGCCGTGAGG
>DATCIJ010000005.1:0-33222 GCA_036507855.1 Gemmatimonadaceae bacterium
GAGAGAGGAGAGGGGAGCCGACGGCGCAGACGCTGGCGCTGGCATGGTGGTCGCCAGGGCAGGTGCCCTGGCAGTCTCCTCTCTCTTCTCTCCTCTCTCCGAGCTCAGCAGCGCGTCGATGTTCTCATCCTTGGCCGCAATCACGCCGACGAGCGTGCCCACGGGGCGCGACTCGCCCTCCGCGACGAGGCGCCTGCGGAGCACGCCGTCCCCGCGCGCCACCAGCTCCATGATCGCCTTGTCCGTCTCGACTTCGGCGAGCGGATCGCCGGTCTTCACGACGTCGCCTTCGTTCTTGAGCCATTTGACGAGGCGGCCCTCTTCCATCGTGGGCGAGAGCGCCTCCATGAAAACTTTGGTTGCCATGAGTCCGAGGTCAGAGGTCAGAGGTCGGAGGTCAGAAGTCGTCGCGGCCCAGACTCGGGCCTCGGACCTCGGACCTCGGACCTCATTCCAGGTACATCACTTTCTTCACGGCCGCGATGGTCTTTGCCACGTCCGGCTTTGCCGCTCGTTCCAGGTTCTTCGCGTACGGCATCGGCACATCGGCCTGGTGGACGCGCACCACGGGCGCGTCCAGGTCATCAAAACAGTCGCGCTGGATGTAGTCCACCACCTGGGCGCCGATGCCAGCGACTTCCCATCCTTCTTCGAGGACAACCGCGCGATTGGTCTTCCTCACCGAGGCCGTGATCGCGTCCACGTCCATCGGCCGCACGGTGCGCAGGTCGATCACGTCGACGCGAATGCCTTCCCTGGCCAGCTGGTCGGCCGCCGGCATCGCCAGAAGCACCGACTTGCCGTACGTGACGATCGTGCAGTGCTCGCCTTCGCGCTTCTGGTCGGCTTTCCCGATGGGGATGAGATACTCCTCGTCAGGCACCTCCCCCTTCGTGTTGTACAACATCTCCCCTTCGAAGAAGATGACGGGGTTGTCGTCGCGCACGGCGCTCTTGAGGAGCCCCTTCGCGTCGTGCGGTGTGCCTGGAGAGACGACCTTGAGGCCCGGCACGTGCGCCAGCCATGACTCGAAGGCCTGGGAATGCTGGGCGGAGAGCTGCAGCGCAGCTCCGTTCGGTCCCCGGAAGACGATCGGGATATTGAACTGTCCGCCTGACATGTAGTGCAGCTTTGCCGCCGAATTCACGACCTGGTCGATGGCGAGCAGCGCAAAGTTCCACGTCATGAACTCGATGACCGGTCTCAAGCCGACCATTGCGGCGCCGACGCCGATCCCGGCGAATCCGAGTTCGGTGATTGGCGTGTCCACGACGCGCATCTCACCGAATTCCTGCAGCAATCCCTTGGAGACCTTGTACGCGCCCTGATAGACGCCGACTTCCTCACCCATGAGGAACACGCGGTCGTCCCGCTGCATCTCCTCGCGGAGAGCCTGGTTGAGGGCGTCGCGATACGTGACAACAGCCATGATCAGTTCAAGTCAGGGTCCAGAGGCCAGAGGCCAGAGGCCCGCTGCCCGCTGCCCGCTGCCCGCTGTCCGCTGCCCGTGGTCACGTGGTTGTCTCGACGAGAACATCTTCATACAGGCTCTCGAGCGGCGGCTCCGGACTCGCTTCCGCGAAGTCCCAGGCATCCTGCACAATCGCCTTGAGTTCCTCGTCGAGCCTTGTCATCCCGGCATCATCGATCTCGCCGGCTTCCTGCATACGCATGCGGAGGACCATGATGGGATCCCGCTTCATGTACTCTTCCAGCTCGGCCTTGGTGCGGTACGTGCCGGAGACAGCGTCGGACATCGAATGGCCCATGAAGCGATACGTGCGCACTTCGAGCAGCGTCGGGATGGACTCGGTGCGGGCGCGACGTACCGCCTCGAGCGTGCTGGCGCGTACCGCCAGGACGTCCTGACCGTCCACGTACGCGCGCGGCATGTCGTACGACGCCGCCCGCATGTAGATGTCGTGGATCGACGACGCGCGTTCGAGCGCCGTTCCCATGCCGTACCGGTTGTTCTCGATCAGGAACACCACCGGGAGCTTCCACAACGAGGCCATGTTGAGCGCCTCGTGAAACGCGCCCGTGTTGACCACCGACTCGCCCATGAAGCAGAGGCACACCTGGTCGCCGCCGCGGTACTTGATGGCAAACCCGATGCCGGCGGCCAGCGGCACGTGCCCGCCGACGATGCCATGCCCGCCAAGGAAGTTCAGGCTGCGATCGAAGAGGTGCATGGAGCCACCCTTGCCGCGAGAGCACCCGTCCGAACGGCCGAACAGCTCGGCCATGATCGCACGTGGTGCGACCCCGCGAGCAATCGCCTGCCCGTGATCGCGATAGGTCGTGATGATGTAGTCGTCCTCGCGCAACGCCGCCATTGCGCCGGCCCCGACGGCCTCCTGCCCGATATACAGGTGGCAGAACCCGCCGATCCTGCCTAACGCGTAGGCCTCGGCGACCCGTTCTTCGAAGCGGCGCTGCAGCAGCATGGAGCGCAGCAAGTCACGGCGCTGCTCCGGCGTGGTGTCGTCGCCGGCAGCGGTCTCCGTTTTTCGCTTCACCTTTGTCTGCGCCACCGATTCCTCTTTGCACTTTGCGCTTTGCGCCTTGCGCTCACGTTGCCACTCCCGCTGCCTGCACCTGCTCCCACGCGTGATAGCTCGAACGAACCAGCGGCCCCGATTCCACGTGGCGGTAACCCATCGCCATCCCTTCCCGGCGAAGCGCCGCGAATTCTGCTGGCGTGTAGTAACGGTCCATTGGCAGGTGATCGCTTGACGGTCGCAGGTACTGACCCAGCGTGAGGATGTCCACGTCCACCTCGCGCAGGTCACGCATGACCGCCAGCACTTCCTCCACCGTCTCGCCAAGGCCCAGCATGATGCCGGACTTGGTGGGGATGTCCGGAGCGAGGCGCTTCGCCAGACGGAAGATGGACATCACGCGCGGATACCGACCGCCGGGCCGAGCCTTCTTGTAGAGCCGCGGTACCGTCTCTGTGTTGTGGTTGTAGATCTCGGGGCGGGCTTCCAGCACGGCTGCGATAGCCCTTTCATCGCCCTGGAAGTCCGGCACGAGAACCTCGACCGAGCAGGTCGGAACGCGATCGTGCATCCCCCGTATGGTCTCCGCGAAGATCCCGGCCCCAAAGTCCGGCAAGTCGTCGCGATCGACCGACGTGATCACGGCGTGCCTGAGATTCATCGTGGCCGCTGCCTCCGCGACCCGCCGCGGCTCTTCGAGGTCGGTCACCGGTGGCCGACCATGTGCGACCGCGCAATAGCCGCAGTTCCGGGTGCAGACGTCGCCCAGGATCATGAACGTGGCGGCTCCGTGTTCCCAGCACTCGCCCACGTTCGGGCAGTGGGCCTCCTCGCAGACCGTGTGGAGGTCCAGCTCTCTCATCAAGTGCTTGAGCCGTATATAGTTGGCTCCACCCGGTGCGCGGACCTTCAACCAGGGCGGCTTGCGCTCCGGAAGAGGCTCCACACGGTGTCGTCCCATGATCTGGTACAGCGTATCCGACATCTGCCTGTGGTGACGGTACTTTCCGGCTCATTGATGGCCGGGCGCCCAATCTAGAACCGGTGCTTCCGAAGGTCAGCGCAACATAACCGTCTTCCTGAAATTTCAGGAGTTATGGTATTGCCTGGGCGGGGTTGCAAGCGTAAACAAGATGGGACCTTACATCGTCCAGCGGACTGAAACCGAGGTACGTAAGGCACCGTAGGGCGCTCAGGACAGAACAACTGAGGACGGACATGCTTCGCACCATTTTCATGATCGGGCTCTTCGCAATCGGGGGCCTGTTCCTGCTCAAGATCACCTTTGGCATTCTGGGGGTCTTTTTCGGCCTCCTGATCGGCTTGCTGAAGGCCGCGGTCTTCATCGCGCTCGTGGGCGCGGTACTCTACCTGATCATCCGGGTCGTCAGTCCGGGAACGGCGCAGCGACTCAGAGAGCGCTGGTCAGGCAGCGGGATGTAGGGTCGGCTCGACCATGGAGTTCGACGAGGGAAGAAGGAGACGATGCGTCCTTCTCCCATCTCCCATCTCTGCACTACGACTCGAGCGCCTCGATGACCGCCCACGCCAGGAGTGGGACCATGATCTCATGGTGCCCCGTGATCTCGAAGCCTTCACCGCCGGCCAGCGTCGGCCGCTGCACCACGTTCACGCGCGGACGGTAATGCCGCTGCATGTCCAGGTCGCACGTCGTGAAGCCGACGGGTCGCCCATCATTGAGGTTGCGGGCGATGGTCAACGCCTTGAGGAAGACCTCCGGCATGATGACCGCGCTGCCGACGTTGAGCACGACCCCGCCGTCATGGAGGGCAGGTAGCGCCGCCGCCAGCCGGCGAAAATCACGAAGGCTGGTGTCGCCTATTGCCGCGCCATCGGCCGACGGGTGCTGGTGCACGATCTCGGCGCCTAACGCGGCGTGAACGGTTGTCACCACGCCCAGTCGATGCGCCTGGAGAAGCAATGAGAGGTCCGCGTGAGCCAGGTCGGGCTCGCGGGAAAGCGCCAGACCAACCGCCTCGCCCATCCCGAGTTGGTCCCGGCGCCCGGCGGCGAAAGCGTCGTTGAGACCCCGGCCCGTTTCCTCGGCCATGCCGAACGTGCCATCGCGAAGGCCGGCGGCGACGTCTTCGGATGTGGCACCGAAGCGCGCGACTTCATAGTCGTGGATCGCGGCCGACCCGTTCATGGCCAGATGGGTGACGACCTTGCGCCGCATCAATTCGATGATGACCGGGGAGAGCCCCGTCTTCACGACGTGGCCACCCAGCATCAGGACGACGCCCCGTCCCTTCCGCGCGGCTCCAGCTATGGCGCTCACGACACGGCGGAAATCGCGCGCCACCAGGATGTCGGGCAGCGCATCGAGAAATGCCTTGAAGGACCGGTCCGACGACGGAGGATGCGCGAACTCCCCAGCCACCACCTTGCTCGGCCGCTTCGCGATTGGAACGGTGCGCAGGCGGGAGAGGTCGGCCTCGGGGATCACTGGCTTGGGGTCGTCGCCGGCTGGTGTCGTGTGAGCTGGAGGCTGATGTCGATGTTCGCTTTCAGACGCACCCGCATCTGGATCATGACCCGGTCCTTGTCGTCCGACAGGAAGATCTGCGCCTGGCCGCCCTCGGAGAAGATCCCTTTCGATTTGATGATCGGCTGAATGACGATCGTGTTGTAGGTGCCGGCAGGCACCTTGATGCGCTCCTTGCGAAGCACCTTGACGATCACCGGATTGCGGTCCGGACGGAAATACCGGTTCAATTCGTACGTCCGCCCCACTTCCAGATCCATCGTGCGCACGAAGTACAGCAGCGCTCCCTCGTCGAGCGGATCCGTGACCGACGGCATCTCGTCGCCGCTGTTGACGCGGTACGTCTGCCGGTCCGGGAAGATCTCGTAGACCTTGTCCTTCTCGCTTGCATCGTCGTCGTTGTCCTGGGTGAACCGCAGCGACGTGAACGTCGCCTGATCGACCCAGCTCTCCAGCAGGTAGTTCGCCGAGAAGAAGAGCGCCCGACCCTTGAGCTGAAAACGCGTGTGGACCGCGGGACGGCCCCTGACGTCTTCGACGCCGACGATCTCCATGCTGCCGCGACCCGGATTCATCCATCCGAGTTTCACGACGTATTCCATGCGCTCGCCGGCGCCGAACGGTACGGGTCTCGAGGGCAGCGCCACTATTGCGGGAGCCGTGGAATCGTTTTGCGCGGTTGCCCGCGGCGACTGTACCGGAACCAGGAGCATCGCCAACGCGATCATCGCGCGCATCACGATGGCTCCGCCAGCCGGAGTTGTGGGCGACGCGCCTTGGCCTCGCGACCAAAGCGATACAGACTCAGCGCGTCGTGCCATGGCCGGATCCTGCTGGGACGCGGTCGAAGGTCGTAGCGCGGCTGTAGCGGCACCGATTCGATGCGCCGCGCATGCGGCGCCATGGCCAATAGCAGGTCGATGTTCGCGCCCCAGCCGTCGCCTTCGATGAGCGGCTTCTCGCCGGCAGCGCGCACTGCGTCACGCACCACCGTCACCCGGAACAAACGGAAGCTGCCGAGCGGGTTGTTAACGCCCGGAACACGCGCAAAGCGACGGGCAAGCCACCGGCCCACTCGCTGGAGCCGACGGACGGGCTTCGGCATACCGGCGTCGCTGGCGGGCTCGCCCACCACTATGTCGGCGCCGCCCTCGAATCGCTTCACCAGGTCGGGGATGTGCTCAGGCTGATCCGTGAAATCGCCCTGCATGAGGATGACCGCATCGCGCCGCGGGTAGCGGCATCGGCTCAGGGCCGCACGAAACAGCGCGTCGATCGCGCGCGCGTATCCGACGTGTTCGCTCCCACCCAGAATGGTGACGGGCAAGGCATCGGCATATGGCGCGAGGACCTCGGCGGTCGCATCGCTGCTGCCGTCATTGAAGACGAGGAGCTCGTATTCCCGGGGGAAGTCGGCGAACATCTTGCGGATGCGCCAAAGGACCAACCCCGCGGTCGGCGCCTCGTTATGGACGGGAATACAGATGTAGAGCAACGGATGGTGGATGTCGGATGGCGGATGTCTGAGGGAGAGACACTGCTATCTCCCGCTGACCACGAAACCTAGAAGGTGTATTACCCCGGGTGCTACACCGCTTCGGCCCGCTACGGCTCTCCCTCAGACACCATGCGCTGCTGGCGTGGTTGCTGGCGGGCGGGTGCGTGCTGCGTGCCGGCGCGGCCGAGTACCCGCAAATAGACGCGAGAGGTGCCTTCGGCCATTCGTGCCACGGAGAACATCTCGGCGTGTGAAGGTCCAGCCTCCCCCAGTCTCCGGCGCAAGTCGGCGTCCCTGACGAGCGACGCGGCGGCGCTGGCGAACGCCCTGACGTCGCCCGGTGGTACAAGGAGTCCGCACGTGCCGTCGATGATCAGCTCCGGGAGGCCACCGACTCGAAACGCTACCGGTGGCACCCGCAGAGCCATGGCGTCAATGACGGCGGTGCCGAGTCCTTCTGACGTCGCCGGATGCCAGAGGACGTCGAGTCCGGCCATTGCCTTGTGGACCTCATCGACAAACCCCGCGCGGATCGACGCGATTCCTCCGATGGTCGTGATGCCCGCCGACGCGCCACCGAGCAGGACGAGCCGCGTCGCACGCCGCTCCGCGTCAGGCATCAGTCGCGCGATCTCATCGAGCAGGCCAATGCCCTTCTCGACGGTCATGGCGCCCACGACACCGCAGACAACGCAGTTGGAGGGCCATGAGCACTCATCGCGCCAGTTCCTGGGATGATCCACCACCGGCGTTGGCACGCCGGAATGCACGACGTCAATCCGGTCGGGATCGACTCCACCCGCCACCAGCGCATCGCGGACGGCGTGGGAAATGGCGATGAAACGCGCGACGCGTGGCCCGTACTTGATTCGTCCGCGAGGCACGAAAGCGACGCGCCTGGTGACGATGAGCGGGATCCTCCGCTTTCCCACGAGTGCTGCGAGGGCGATTGCGTGCGCCCTCGCGTCATGGGCGTGGACAATGTCCGCGCGCCAGGTCTTGATGCGCTTCGCGACCTTGCGCGCCGCCCGCAGGTCCCAGTCCCCGGCAGCTCCGACGGCGGAAACCGCCAGCCCGGCCGCCCGCGCCCGTCTCAGCAGGGGTGAATCGGGTGGCGCCACGACGATTGGTTCGTGACCTGCGTCTCGCTGGGCCCGGGCCAGGACGAAGACCTGACGCTGGCCGCCCCGCCAGGCCCTACCCATGTCGATGTGCAAGACCCGCAGAGACATACGGTGAAGTTCGCGCGGCGGAGGCGATGGGGCAACGCGGAACAGCGGATCATACGCCCGGCGCAACAAGTACAGATCAGAGTCGTCCGATACTGGAAGGGGACGGCAAGTGCTGTTCCAACTATTGCCGCCAGTAGTCCACAGCAAGCCTATGACCGAGCCCTCGGCGAAAGAAGTTGGAACGGCACAAGCCGGCCTGCAGCACGGAGGTGTTCCTTGATCCTGGCCAACATCAGACAACGGTTGACGCGCGACGATGCGCAGCTCGCGCTGCGCCTGGTCTCGCGGGGTTCGGAAACCGAGTACTCGGCCGCGGAGGACGCACTCCGGCGCGACGGCCTGGATGCGCTGCTCGACGATCCGCGCCTTCCGGAGGCTCTGGTGCAGTGCCGCCAGGCGGCTCATGCCTCGTTGCCGCTCTTCGCCTACGTCGTGGTGCGCCACGCCCTCCAGCAGGTGCAAGAGCACGATCGCGGGATCTCCGACTACGTCGCCTCTATCGTCGTTCACTTCGCCATGCGCGACAATGCGTATCGCATTGGTGTTGCGGACGACGAGGTCTACGACACGGTCGCGGCATTGCTGGCGGATGTGGACCACGGCGATGCCACGCGTCGGTTTCTCGTCCGGGCCCACCTGGGCAACTACGCACTATGGCTCGGCGGAATGTTCCCGGATCGCGTGGAGGAACGGCGCTGGCGGCGGGGGGGGCCGGATCTCGAGTACTACGACGAAATGGGCCAACGTGGCTTTGCACTGGCCGCGCAGCATCGCCTGGCGAAGCAGTACGGCATGGACGCGCTGTTCGAGGCGGCTTCCGAGCGATTCCCGCGGATACGCTCGGCGCTCAATCTGGTGAGTGACCGTTTCCTCTTCCCTGGCCGGGAATCGCCCGATCGCCTGCTGCGTCAGGTGAGCGCCAAGGCGCAATGGCGCATTGCCTCCTGAGGTCAGGCCCGACCCTTCGGGAGTGGCCCCGGATTGGTTGCCCCGGGCCTGAGTGAACGCGTAACATATCGGCAGCCGCGCCACCCTTTCGGTCGCACGCGCAGTCTTCACTCGGTCCGTATCCCAACGTGTTCGACGAAGTCCGCCACGCGTTCCGTGAACTCCTTCATGGCAACGTGCCGCCCGAGGGGCGGCGCGAGCTGATTGCCGTGATGAAGGACACCCTGGTCCGCGCGCGCCTGGCCCTCGACGACCTGCGCGACGGAGTCGACGCAACGCGGAAGCGCGTGGATCGGGAGCGGTCCGAACTCGAGACGATCCGTCGGCGGCGGGGACTCGCGCAGGGCGTCGGCGACGAGGAAACGGTTCGCGTGGCCGAGCGTTTCGAGGCGCAACATGCAGAGCGGCTGGCGGTGCTGGAGCAGAAGCTCGCCGCACAGGAGAACGAGATCGCACTCGTGGATCGGGACGTCGCCGAGATGAAGGAGCAACTGAAGGCAGCCCTTGCCGGCGTGGGCTCCGGCATGCGCGCGGGCACGGTGGATACAGCGGCGGATCCGCTGGACGAGGAACGGGCGGGTCTGGAGCATCAGCTCAACGATCTCAAGCGCGCCGAGCGTCGCGCCAGCGCGGACGCGGATGCCGACGCCCGACTGGCCGAGCTGAAAAAGCGGATGGGCAGGTAGCTGCGCCTGACGAGACTCGCCGCGGTGTTCGCGGCAGGGTTCGCGCTCGGCGGAGCGCGCGCGTCCAGTGCCCAGGAGCCGCGAACGCAGGCGCCCTGCAATGGCCAGCTGATCACGGACATCGTGGTGCAGACGCTGCCGCCGTCTTATGGCGGTCTCTTCTCGCGGTCACCGTTGCTGGGCCATCTCGCCACGACGCTCCATAACACGACGCAAGCACGCCTGGTGGAAAACCTCATTCTGTTTCGGAAGGGTGAGCCGTGCTCGATCCTGTTGCGACGTGAAACGGAGCGGTTGTTGCGCGCGCAGCCGTACCTGGCCGACGCGTCGGTGACTGCCTATCGAGACGGGCCCGATGCGGTTCGTGTCGAGGTGGTGACCATCGACGAACCGGCGGTAATCGGGTCGATCGGCGTGTCGGGGACGGACCCGTGGCTCCGCGCGTTGAAGGCGGGCAGCGCGAACGTGCGCGGGCGGGGCGTGTCGGCGCTCGCCGGATGGAAGGACGGGGGTTACTACCGCGATACGTGGCAGATGCGGTACTCGAACTTCCAGCTGTTTTCTGCGCCCGTGCAGATGCACCTCACGGCCATTCGTCGCGATCACGGATACGATGCGACGGGGCTGGTTGCCTATCCGTTCTTCACGGACCTGCAGCCGCGCGCGTGGCGCGTAGCGGGGGGCGCGGTCGAGGTGCTGGTGCCGTTCCTGTCGCCGGGGCGTGAACCATTGTCGTTAGGTGTTCGTCGGCAGTTCATCGACGCCGGGGCGGTGGCGCGGATCGGTTCTCCCGGCCATCTGGCAATCCTGGGCGGATCGATCTCCCTCGAGCGGGGGACCCCCGATGTGGAGGCGGTCGTGGTCACGGACAGCGGCCTCGTACAAGACACCGGTTCGGCGCTCCGTTCGCGTTATGACGCGTTCCGGTCCGCCCGCGTGAACCTGTTGCTCGGCTTCCGGCAGGTGAACTTCCTGCGGGTCGCGGGATTTGACGCCCTGGCGGGTTCGCAGGACATCCGGCGCGGTGTGCAGGCGGCGTTCACGATCGGACGCGGGCTGTCCATGCACGAGACGGAGAAGGACGAACTGTTCGTGTCAGGCAACCTGTATGGCGGCGTGGGCTCGGCGGTGTCGTTCGCGGGACTCGAGGTTCTGGCAGAAGCACGCCGAGTGTCGTCAGGCGATTGGGAGGCCATCCTGATGAGCGGCCGATTCGGATTCTACCTGCGTCCCCACTCACGCCACACCGTGACCGGCAGCCTGGAGTACAGCGCCGGCCGCCGGCAATGGTTGCCGTTTCAGCTCGCGTTAGGCGATCCTCGCGGCGGCGTGCGGGGGTACGAAGATGCGGAGGTCGGCGGCGCCGCGCGCCTGGTGGGCAGGCTGGAGGAGCGGTGGCGCGTGGGCAACATCCGCGGGACCGGCGATGCCGGGGTCGCGATCTTCGCCGAAGCAGGGAAGCTCTGGGCGGGCGACGCACCCTATGGCCGGACCACGGGTTATCTGCCATCCGTGGGAGTGGCGTTGCTGGCGGCGGTGCCTCCGCGCTCCCGTCGCATCTGGCGGGTCGATTTCGCGGTGCCGCTGGAACGGACGGCTGGCGCCCAGTGGGGGATGCGGATCACCAACGAGGATCGCACGCGCGCGTTCTGGAACGAGCCGAACGACGTGCGGCGGAACCGGGAGCGGCCGGGATTGGTGACGGCGTTTGTGGTGCCGTAAGGCGGCAGCGAGCAGCGAGCAGCGAACAGCGCGCGACACGACGCACACAGCGAAGCCTTCGATCTGATCGCTTCTCGCTGCTCACTGGTCCCTGATCGCTGAATCAGTGCTTCGCTTCCCCCATCATCTTCCTGATCGGCACGATCATCAGCGCCAGCACCGCTGTCGCGATGAACAACGACATCGCCGTCCGCTGGAACAGCAGCGGCATCTCGGCCAGGTTGTTCGGATCGACGTGCCCGCCGACGAGTCCCGCGATCAGGTTGCCTAACGCACTGGCCATGAACCAGACGCCCATCATCTGCCCGACGAAGCGGCGCGGCGCGAGCTTCGTCATCGAGCTCAGGCCGACGGGACTCAGCGAGAGCTCCCCGAGGGTCTGGAGCAGGTAGCTCCCGGTCAGCCACCACATCGAGACCCGGGTGCCTTCACCGCCGGCGATCACGGCGTTCGACGCGACCACCATCAGGTAGAAGCCGAGCCCTGCGAAGAAGAGACCGAACGCGAACTTGGCCGGGCTCGACAACTCGTGGCCGCGTTTCGCCATGGTCACCCATAACGCGGCGAATACCGGCGCCAGCGTGATCACGAAGAACGAGTTGACGGACTGCAGCCACAGAATCGGGACCTCCCAACCGAAGAGATTGCGGTCGGTAAAGTCGGCCGAGAAGAGGTTGAGGGACGTCGGGGCCTGCTCGAACGCGGCCCAGAAGATCGTCGCGAAGACAAACAGCACCAGGATCACCGCGATCCGTTTCTTCTCGTTCACATCGAGTCCGGCGAACAGGAACAGGTACCCGAAGTACGCCACCGCCAGGACCAGCATGACATCGCGCATCCGCCCCCCGACGGCGACGGGGTCGATCGTGAGGGCGCCGGTCATCGCGAGGAGAACGACGAGCACGATGATCCCGACTCCGAGCATGGTCGCCCGCTTGACCGTGCGCTGCTGCTGCGGCGTCCCCGATGGCAGGACGCCAAGGGGCCCGAGTGTGTTCGCGGCCCGCAACCGGTACGTGATGAGGCCGAAGAGCATGCCCACGCCGGCAGCGCCGAAGCCCAGGTGCCAGCCAACGCGCTCGCCAAGTACGCCGGTGATCAGCGGGGCGATGAGGGCGCCGAGGTTGATGCCCATGTAGAAGATCGAGAAGCCGGCATCGCGTCGTGCGCCACCCTCGGGATACAGGTCGCCGACGATGGCCGAGATGTTCGGCTTCAGCAGTCCGGTGCCCATGACGATCAGAACCAGTCCGGCGAAGAAGGCGGGCTTCGCGAACACCGACGACAACGCGATCGAGAGGTGACCGAGGGCGATAAGTACCGCGCCGTAGTAGATGGCGCGACGTAGCCCGAGCCACCGGTCGGCGATCCACCCACCCGGGAGCGAGGCGAGATACACGCTGGCGGCGTAGATGCCGACGATCGCCGACGCCTGTTGCCGGTCCAGCCCGAAGCCGCCGTCGGCCAGCGCCGCCGCCATGAACAGCACGAGCAGGGGTCGGATCCCGTAGTACGAGAACCGCTCCCACATCTCGGTGAAGAAGAGTGTGTTGAGACCGCGCGGGTGGCCGAAGAAGCGACGGTCGCTCGTGTACTGCTCGACGTCGGCGCTCGTGCCTGACGAGACGCGCTCGGGTTGAGTCATTGGGTGCGGGGCATGGGGCGTGGGCGTGAGACGTCGGTTACGTGGCCTGGCCTATCACAGGCAAGTGGCGCGTTGGTTCCTTTGTAGCGCCGGCCTGCCGCTGCGCGTCCCACGTTACGATCGTCGGCGGCTGCTTGATACACGCAACCCAGTGACCAGGAGCCTTTTCTTCGAGCGGTGGCACGATGGTCGCGCAGGCTGCGTCCCGGGCCGGGTGATGGCAGCGGGGATGAAAGACGCAGCCGCTGGGCGGATTCGCCGGGGACGGCACGTCGCCGGCGAGCACGATTCGGCGACGCCTGGTCACCGGATCCGGGACGGGCACCGCGGACAGCAGCGCCTGGGTGTACGGCATCAACGGTTCACGATAGAGGTCCGTCGCCGACGCAAACTCCACGATTCGTCCCAGGTACATGACGGCCACTCGGTTGGCCATATGCTCGACGACCGAGAGATCGTGAGCGATGAACAGGTAGGCCAGTCCGCGGTCGCGCTGCAGATCCATGAGCAGGTTGATCACCTGCGCCTGCACCGAGACGTCCAGCGCCGACACGGGTTCGTCACAGACGATGAACTTCGGCTCGACGGCGAGGGCGCGGGCAATGCCGACGCGCTGTCGCTGACCGCCGGAGAACTCGTGCGGGTAGCGCGAGGCGTATTCGCCGCGCAGGCCGACCTCTTCCAGGAGCTGCCGGACGCGCTGGTCGGCGGCGGCCCCCTCGGCCAGCCGGTGCACGGTCAGTCCCTCGCGGACCGTCGCCCCGATCGTCATGCGCGGATTGAGCGACGAGAACGGGTCCTGGAAGATGATCTGCATGTTACGACGCATCGTGCGCAGGGCCTTCCCGCGCAGTGCCAGCACATCGACGCCGTCGAACCGGATGTCGCCGCCGGTGGGTTCAATGAGCCGAAGGATCGTGCGCCCCAGCGTGGTCTTGCCGCAGCCGGATTCTCCGACGACGCCTAACGTCTCGCCGTGCCCGACGTCGAGGCTGACGCCGTCGACGGCCCGCACCTGTCCCGTGGCGCGCCCGAAGAGGCCGCTGCGGACGGGAAAGTGCTTCGTCAGGCGGCGAATCGAGAGCAGCGGATCGGCCAGGACGCCGGGGACGACCGGCGCGGGAGCCGGGGGAGCCGCGGGCGACGGTGCCGGTCGCGTGCTCACGACGTGTGATCGACGGCGGCGACCGCGCCGGCGCGCGCCGGCTCGTCCACCAGGTGACAGCGCGCGGCGTGGTCGGCCGACACGGGGTATTCGGGCGGCGGCTCATTCGCGCATCGCGGCCAGGCGAAGGCGCAACGATCGCGAAACCGGCATCCGGTGGGCCAGTGCGTCGGCGGCGGAACCGTGCCCGGAATGACCGCCAGGCGATCACGCTGCCGTCCCAATCGCGGCATGGCCTCGAGCAGCCCGCGCGTGTACGGGTGTCGCGGGTCGCGGAACAATTCGCGCACCGGGGCGCGCTCCACGATCTGGCCGCCGTACATCACCAGCACGCGCGAGGTGACCTCGGCGACAACGCCGAGATCGTGCGTGATGAGGAGGACCGCGAGTCCCAACCGCTGCTGAAGATCGGCGAGCAACTCGAGGATCTGTGCCTGGATCGTGACGTCGAGTGCGGTGGTCGGCTCGTCGGCGATCAGCAGGGAAGGGTTCATGACCAGCGCCATCGCGATCAGCACCCGCTGGCGCATCCCGCCCGAGAGCTGGTGCGGATAACTCTTCGCCCGTTCGCGCGGATCGGGGATGCCGACCAGGTTGAGCATCTCGACCGCGCGTTCCCACGCCGCGCGCCGACTGGCTCTCGCGTGCACCCGGGCCACTTCCGCCACCTGGTCGCCGATGGTGAAGACCGGGTTCAGCGCGGTCATCGGTTCCTGGAAGACCATGGCGATCCGGTTGCCACGGATGCGACGGATCCCCTCCTCATCGAGCGAGAGCAGGTCCCGCCCCTCGAACTCGATGCGCGACCCCGCCTCGATCCGCCCTGGCGGATCGACCAGCCGGAGCAGCGACAGCGCGGTGACCGATTTGCCGCACCCCGACTCACCCACCATGCCGACCGTTTCGCCGGCCCGAATGTCGAACGAAACGCCGTCGACCGCGCGCGCGACCGCGCCGCCGATGTGGAAGTACGTGCGCAGATCGTGCACGCGCAGCAGCGGCTCGCCGGCGCCGGGCCGGCCGGGCATCGTCATGGGGCGTGAAGCTGGTGCGCGCCCAATGCGGCGCGCAAGCGGTCGCCGAGGACGTTGATCGCCAATATGGTGGCGGAGAGCGCGATCCCCGGGAACACCGAGATCCACCAGGCCGTGCCGAGCGCATCGCGTCCGTCCCCGATGAGGCCTCCCCAGCTGGCCGCCGGTGGCGCGACGCCGTACCCGAGGAAGGCGAGACCGGCCTCCACGATCACCACCTGCCCAACACCGAGCGTCGCCGCCACCAGCATCGGCGTCATCGCGTGAGGCAGCACGTGCCTGACGAGCACGCGTGACGGGGACGCGCCGGACGCGCGCGCGGCAATGGCGAAGTCCCGCTCGCGCGTCGCGCGCACCTCGGCCCGAACGAGCCGGCTGGCGCCGAACCAGCCGGTCAGCCCGAGCAACAGCACGAGCGATGTCGTCGAAAGCGTGCCCCACAGCGCCACGATGCCCAGCAACAGCAGGATGCGCGGAATCGCCAGGCCGGCGTCGACGACGTGCATGAGCACCCGGTCGACCCATCCGCCGGCGTATCCGGCGACGGCGCCCCAGGCGGTGCCCACGATCGTGGCGACGGCGACGGCCACGACCGAGATGCCAAGCGAAACGCGCGCGCCGAAGAGAAGGCGCGAGAGGAGATCGCGGCTCGCCAGATCGGTGCCCAGCCAGTGAGCCGCCGAAGGCGGCTGGGCGCGGGCCGCCATGTCCAGCGGCTGTGTCGGGTCGTACGGCGTGAGCCATGGGGCCAGCAGGGCAGCGAGCGCGATGACCGCGAGCGTGATCGCGGCGACCGCGGCCGGGGGATCCCGCCGGAAGAGCCCGGCCAGCCGTCCCGGCGCCCACGGCGCCAGTGGAGCCGGGGGCGCGTCGGCAAACGCGACCAGCGAGCCGGGAGCGGCGTTAGGCATGCCGCTGCCGCGGGTCGGCCGCCGCGTGCGCCAGGTCGGCGGCCACGGCGCCCACAATGACGAAGGCGCTGGAGAGCAGCACGATCGCCAGCACGAGGGGATAGTCCCGATCACCCACAGCCTGGACCGCCAGCGATCCCATGCCGGGCCAGGCAAACGTCACCTCGATGAACACCGCGCCACCCAGCAGCGCCGGTATGGCGAGGCCGCCAAGCGTGATGGCAGGGAGAAGGGCGTTGCGGAGCGCGTGCCGGAACATCAGGCCACGACGGGCGACGCCCTTGGCACGGGCGGTTCGCATCCAGGCATTCGGCAACACGTCGATCAGAGCCGCGCGCTGATATCGCGAGACGGTGGCGGTGATCAGGAGGGCGAGTGTCCCTGCCGGCAACACGAGGTGCCGGACGACAGAGAGCGCGCGGGTCGCAAACGGAGCCGTGGACCCGAGTGTCGGGTCACTGAATCCCTGCACCGGCCAGACCCCGGCGAAAAACAGGAGCACCAGCATCGCGAGCCAGAAGTCCGGAAGGGATGCGACCAGGACTGCGACTCCACCGCTCAGCCGGTCGAACCACCCGCCGGCACGTGAGCCCTGAAGCGTTCCGAGGAGAATTCCCGCCGTGAAGCCAAGGACCAGCGCGGTCCCCATCAGGAGCAGTGTACGCGGCACGGTGTCGGCGAGGACGGCCGCGACCGGCCGACGATAGAAGAATGATTCGCCAAGGTTGCCGGCCGCCACGCTGGCGAGAAACCGGCCATACTGCACGAGGACGGGTCGGTCCAATCCATACCGCGTGCGATAGGCATCGCGCATCTCGGCGGTGGCTCTCGGGTCGTCGAGGAACCCGGAGAATGGTTCCCCCGGCGCGGCGTGGATCAGGAAGAATGTCAGTGTCGTCGTCAGCCAGACGATGAGCAGCCCCTGCGCCAACCGCTTCAAGACGATGATCGCCATGTGCGGGCCAAGATACGGCACCGGGCACGAACGGGCCACGATGCGTCCCGGTCATCCGCGCGCTATCGTTCCACGAACCAGTGACGACCGCGAGAATGGATGCTCCCGGCGGCGCGCGTGGACCGCTGACCGGAAAGTGGAAGATGTTCGTCACGCCGCCGCGATCAGGGGCGGCGAACATGGCCGTGGACCACGCGCTGATGGAGCGGGCCCGGCGCACGGGAGAGAAGGTCCTGCGCGTGTACACCTGGTCGGATCCCACGCTGTCGTTCGGGCGGCACCAGGCAGTGCGGGGTCGCGTCGATGCCAACGCCGCGCGGTCGCTCGGCGTGGCGCTCGTCAGGCGGCCGACCGGTGGACGGGCCCTCCTGCACCATCGAGAAGTGACCTACAGCGTCACCGCCGCGCTGGGACGCGATGACTCGGTGCGTGAGTGGTACGCGGCGATCAATGACGTGCTGCTCCGCGCCCTTCGGTCGTTGGGCGTCGGTGCTGAACCGGCCACGACGGCCGGCCGCACGCCGCTTCCCGGGTCGGCTTCGTGCTTCGTGCGCGCCGACGAAGGTGAGATCACCGTGCGCGGTCGCAAGCTCGTTGGGAGCGCGCTGCTCCGGCAGAACGGCGCCCTGCTGCAGCACGGCTCCATCCTGCTCGACGACGACCAGTCGATTCTGGAGCAGCTGCTGCCCGGGGGAGAGGCTGCGCCGTTGCCGGCGGGCACGTTGCGACAGGCACTGGCAAAGGTCCCGACCGTTGCCGCGGTGGCGGACGCGCTCTTCGGCGCGCTGGTCGATTCGGGCGCGCGTGATGCGTCACCGCTCGAGGATGAGTTGCGTCTGCAGGCGGAGGCAGACGAGGCGGAGCAGCTCTATGGCAGCGACGACTGGACGTTCCGCCATTAGCGCAAGGCGCAAAGCGCAATGGGGAGATCCTGCCAGGTGCCCTGAGCCTTACTGACTGACGACAGGACCCGGACTATTTTCCGTGTCTCACAATGAACGCGCCGCAGGCGCGCCGAGGCTCGCATGACCACCACGCTGCAACCGACCAGGACATCGGCCGACCCCGATACGTTCGTTCGCCGACACATCGGCCCTTCGGCCGCCGAAATCGACGAGATGCTGTCGGCGCTTGGCTATTCGTCGCTCGACGAGTTCATCGACGCCACGATCCCGGAGACAATCCGCGCCAGGAAGCCACTGGGGATAGGTGAGCCACGGACCGAGCATGATGTACTGAATGAGATCCGTCGCATCGCCGACCGGAACAAGGTCTTCCGGTCCTACCTCGGACTGGGATATCACGACACGCTCGTGCCGCCGGTCATCCAGCGGAACATCCTCGAGAACCCGGGCTGGTACACCGCGTACACGCCGTATCAATCAGAGATTTCGCAGGGGCGGCTCGAAGCGCTGCTGAACTACCAGACGGCGGTCATCGACCTGACCGGCCTCCCCATCGCGAACGCATCACTGCTCGATGAGGGAACGTCGGCGGCCGAAGCCGTACACCTGGCCTACGGCGTGAAAGGAAAGGAAGGGAAGGAGACGGTCTTTGTCGATCGGAATTGTCATCCGCAGACCATCGACATCATCAAGACGCGAGCCTGGGCATCCGGGCTCAAGGTGACCGTCGGCGATGCGCAGGCGAAGAAGTTCGGCAAGTCGGTCTTCGTGGTCATCGTGCAGTATCCCACCACCGACGGCGCGATTCACGACTGGCGCGAGGTCGCGGACCGCGCCCACGCCGCGGACGCCCTGCTCGTCGTGGCGACGGACCTGCTGGCCCTGACGCTGCTTGCGCCTCCCGGCGAATGGGGCGCTGACGTGGTCGTCGGCAACTCGCAACGGTTCGGTGTGCCGCTAGGGTTCGGCGGTCCGCATGCTGCTTTCATGACGACGCGCGACGAGTACAAGCGACTCATTCCCGGTCGCCTGATCGGCGTCTCGCGCGATGCGCAAGGGAAGACGGCGCTCCGCATGGCGCTCGGCACGCGCGAGCAACACATCCGCCGTGAGAAAGCCACCAGCAACATCTGCACGGCGCAGGTGCTGTTGGCGGTGATCGCCGGCATGTACGCGGTCTGGCACGGTCCCGAGGGACTGACGCGCATCGCGCGCCGGGTGCACCGGATGGCGGCGCTGGTCGCGGCCGGTGCGGCAAAGCTTGGTCACACCGTGAAGCATGCCGATTACTTCGACACGGTGCGCGTCGAGCTGTCCGGCAGCACGGCCGGCAAGGTCATGGGAGCCGCCCGGAAGCTGGGGATCAACCTTCGCAAAGCCTCGGGCAGCAGCGTGATCGCGGCGCTCGACGAAACGGTGAGCGAGGCCGATGTCTCCGATGTGCTGGTGGCGCTGAACGGCGGCGCGCCACTGGCGTTCACGGTGACGTCGCTGGCCGACGACATCGACGCGCGGTACGACGAGCGTTTCGCGCGCACGAGCGCGTTCCTGACGCACCCCGTCTTCCACCGGTACCATGCCGAGCACGAGCTGCTGCGCTACATGCGAAAACTCGAGTCGCGCGACCTGTCGCTGGTGCACTCGATGATTTCGCTGGGCTCCTGCACCATGAAGCTGAATGCAACGGCCGAGATGGTGCCCGTGACCTGGGCGGAGTTCGGACGGATCCACCCGTTCGCGCCCGAGGCGCAGACCGAGGGGTACCGCGAGCTGTTCCGGACGCTGGAGTCGGATCTCTGCGACATCACCGGATTCGCGGCCGTGTCACTCCAGCCTAACGCCGGATCCCAGGGCGAGTACACCGGGCTGCTGGTGATCCGCGCGTACCATGAATCGCGGGGCGAGGGACATCGTAACGTGTGCCTGATTCCGCAGAGCGCGCACGGCACGAATCCGGCCAGTGCGGCCATGGCCGGGATGCGCATCGTGGTCGTGAAGACGGGGGCCAACGGCGACATCGACATCGCCGATCTCCGGGCGCGGGCCGAGGAGCACGCCGCCAACCTGGCGGCGCTGATGGTGACCTATCCGTCCACGCACGGGGTGTTCGAGGAGGGGATAACGGAGATCTGCCGCATCATGCACCAGCACGGCGCGCAGGTCTACATGGACGGCGCGAACATGAACGCCATGGTCGGGCTGTCGCGCCCCGGCGACATCGGCGCCGACGTCTGCCACCTCAACCTGCACAAGACGTTCTGCATTCCGCATGGCGGCGGCGGTCCGGGGATGGGCCCGATCGGCGTGGCCGCGCACCTGGCTCCGTTCCTCCCCGGTCATCCGGTGGTGCCGCAGGAGGGCCGGTCGTCGTTAGGCGCCGTGGCCGCCGCCCCATGGGGGAGCGCCTCGATCCTGCCGATTTCGTGGGTCTACATCCACATGATGGGCGGGAGCGGCCTCACCGAGGCGACCAGGGTCGCGATCCTCAACGCCAACTACATCGCCCATCGGCTCGAGGAGCACTACCCGGTGCTGTACCGTGGAAGGAACGGGCGGGTGGCCCACGAGTGCATCGTGGACCCGCGGGCCGTGAAGGGCACGAGCGGCGTGGAGGTGGAGGACATCGCGAAGCGGCTCATCGACTTCGGCTTCCATGCACCGACGATGTCGTTCCCCGTTGCCGGGACGCTGATGATCGAACCGACCGAAAGTGAATCCAAGGCCGAGCTGGATCGCTTCTGCGATGCGTTGATCGCGATCCGCGGTGAGATCCGTGATATCGAGGCGGGGGTGCTCGACAAGCAGGACAACCCGCTCAAGAACGCGCCGCACACGGCGGAGGTCGTGGTATCGGACTCGTGGAACCACGCCTATTCGCGCGAAAAGGCGGCGTTCCCGGCCCAATGGACTCGCGAGCGGAAATTCTGGCCGGCGGTCTCGCGAGTGGACAACGCGTTCGGCGACCGGAACCTGGTCTGTGCGTGTCCGCCGATCGAGGAGTATGTCTGAGCGACGAGCTCAGAGCTCCGAGGTCGGAGGAACACTTTGAAAGCGAAAGCCCCGGTCGCATGTCGACCGGGGTTTTTTGTCTTGCGCGACCCTCGGAGCTCTGGCCTCTGAGCGCTGACCTCGATCAGCCGATCTGCTTCGAATACGCGTCAGCCGGGAGCAGCGACGACTTGTCCCCTGCGCTCTTGAGCTTGAGCTTGATCATCCAGCCGGCGCCGTACGGATCGGAATTCACGAGCGCCGGTTCGCCATCGAGCCGCGCGTTGACGTCGACGACCTCGCCCGCCAGCGGGCAGAAGAGCTCGGACACCGCCTTCACCGCTTCGATGGTGCCGAACACGTCGTGGGCGCCGAACTGGGCGCCTTTCTTCGGCAGTTCGACGAATACCACGTCGCCCAGTTGATCCTGCGCGTAGTCCGTGATCCCGACCTGTACGACGTTCGGGTCATCGGTGCCCTTCACATACTCGTGATCCGGCGTGTAGAGCAGGTCGGTGGGGACGTTGGCCACGGCACAATTCCTGGAAAGGGGAAGCGGCGCGAAGTCTATTGGCGATCCATTTGAGGCGGAAGTCCGGATCTCACTCGACGGCGTCTCCAGTGAGCTCCTTCCACGCACGCTCCACGGCCGGGCGCAATGCCTCCAGCGTGGAGTCATTGTCGATGATGATGTCGGCGCGGGTCCGCTTCGACGCGACTGGCATTTGCGCCGCCATCATGCGCCTCGCTTCGGCTGCTCCGATGCCTCTTCGATGCACCAGGCGTTCAAGGCGGACGCCGTCGGGCGCATCGACCAGGATGACCTGGTCAAAGTTGCCCTCAAGCCCGGTTTCGAAAAGCAGCGGGATGGCAGCGATCACGAGCGCGTCGCCCCGGGCTCTCGCCTCCTCCACGAGCTGATCGCGTCGCCTCCGGACTTCGGGATGGACTATCGCGTTCAACGCCGCGCGCTCGGCGGGACTGGAAAAAACGATGGATCGCAGCGCTGCGCGATCCAGCGTGCCGTCGGGGAGCAGAACTCGCGTGCCCCAGCGTTTGACAATCGCCGCCAACCCGGGCGTGCCCGGCCGGACGACTTCCCGCGACAGTTCGTCGGCGTCGATCACCGTGGCGCCGAGGTCGGCGAAGATTCGGGCGACCTCGGTCTTACCGCTGGCGATGTTTCCGGTGAGGGCGACGAGGAGCAAGGAAGGGAGGAAACAGGAAACAGGAAACAGGAAACAGAGCAGGCAACAGGAAACAGAGCAGGAAACAGGCAACAGGAAGCAGGCAACAGGAAGCAGGAAACAGGAGACAGCAGCATGGCAAGCCGCCTGTCGATCGGCCGTTGGCTGCTGAACAGCTATCTTGGATGAGCGCCCTCCCATCTCGCAGCTCCCATCTCACATCTCGAATCTCCCATGACCGTTGACCTCGAAACCACCGAACGCCGCGTCGAGTACGAGAGCCTGGTCAAACGGCAGCTCGAACTCCTGGGCGAAGATCCGTCACGGATTGGCCTGGCCCGCACCCCGCATCGGGTGGCTCGAGCGATGACATGGCTCACGCGTGGCTATGAGGTCGAGCTCCGGGATGCCGTTGGCCAGGGCGTCTTCGCCGACGACCACGACCACATGATCATGGTTCGCGACATCGAACTGTACTCGCTGTGTGAGCACCACATGCTGCCGTTCTTCGGCAAGGCTCACATTGCCTACATCCCCAACGGCCGGATTCTCGGCCTGTCCAAACTGCCGCGAATCGTCGAGATGTTCGCCCGGAGGCTGCAGGTTCAGGAGCGCCTGACGAGCGAGATTGCCGAGGCGGTGCAGGAATCGGTGCGGCCCCTCGGTGTCGGCGTGGTCATCGAGGCATCACACCTGTGCATGATGATGCGCGGGGTGGAGAAGCAGAATTCGATGACCATCACATCGGCGCTGCTCGGATCATTCCGCAACGATGCCAAGACCCGGGATGAATTCCTGCGGCTGGCGCATGCCGGCCGCTGAGCCTCAGCCCTCGTCGTCGCTCCGGGGGCCGTCCTGCATCAATCCCGCGATGACGTACTCGGCGCCGCCGCGCTGGCGAAGCTGAGAGGGTGTGCAGTGGAGATAACGCTGGCACGTATTGCGGAAGGCGCTGCCCGACGGGAAGTCGAGTGCCAGGGAGACTGCGTCCGCTGAGCGGAGCGGGTCTTCGAGGAGCTGGGCGGCGACGATGAGGCGTCCCCACGTTATGAGCCGGCGGGGCGGTGGAAATCCGGCGTCGGAAAGCCTGCGGACCAGCGCCCGGCGACCCAGCGACAGCGACCGTGCCAGCACCTCGGGTGTGAGCCGCTCATGCGCGCGCGTCACCGAAATGAGCACCGCGTCCCGCACCAGGGCATGCATGCCGGCGAACAGCACCTTGAGCTTGGAGGCCACGCTGCGCGCCTCCGCCTGCTCGAGGAGGGTGGCGAATCGCTCCGGTGAGTCGTCGCGATCAGCGATGACCAGCCCGTCGATTCCGGCTCGACCCGCGTCGAAAATGTCGCGAAACCGGTCGTGATTCCCTGTCGACACGTACGCGACCGTGATGAGGCGTGGGAACAGGCGCCGTAGCTGACGCACCGGTTCGAGACCCATTTCTCCGGTCGCAAACAGATCGAACACCGCCGTCGAGATGGGTTGCGTCTCGCACAGTCGGTGCAATGCGCCCCAATCGGAGCAGAGCGCGATCTGGTGGCGGCCTCGTATCGCAGTCTGGAGGCGGCGAAGCCGGTCCTGATTTGGGAGCAGGGCCGCGATGATGCTCATGGTTTTCTCGAGCGTGTCTGGCGTGCTCAACGATGACTCACAACGCGCCAGAAGGGTCACGCCCCCGTTGCCCATCCTCAGTTAGTGACGATTCGGGTCATGCCGGTACCGGCGGTTGGCCGGTCCCGGACTCATCATGCAACCCGTCGATCCGAGGGCGTGTGCGGGCACTGCCTGCGTTCGAACCCGCACGTGGTCGCTGCTTCCGAGCGTAGCGTGACGGGATCGTACCTGAGCGTGACGATGGCTCGAAGCGAGTTCGCAATTGAGGTGAAGAAAACAGAGTCAAGCAGTTGTGGTGATTGAACTTGCACCAGCGTTACCAACCCAGATTGGGCTCGTCGTCAACGAGAGCCAACCGTCCCGACACGGAGGGCGGCCTTCAGCGTGGTGCCAGGTCTCTGGTACCAACCACTCGAAAGCAGGGAGAATCGTGCTTCGGTCGCGCCCGGGTTACACCCTCACAGAGATGCTCATCGTGGTGGTGATGGTGGGTATGCTGACGCTGTTGTCCATCCCCAAGTTCTCCGGCCTTGTCGAGCGCAACAAGCTCAGTGCGGCACGCGAGGAGATAGCGGCCGCCATCGCAACCGCTCGCGCCGCCGCGGTGCAGAAGGGTCGCACGGCGACACTGTGGCTGAGCGGCAACCAGATGTGGGTCACGGTGGTCACTTCTAATGCCGGGGCGACCACGACGGTCGTGCCGATGAAGAGTTTCTCGACCCTCTACAACGTCTCGGTCGCGGCAACCGATTCCGCGATCACGTTCGACATGCGGGGATTCGCGACACCGCGCCTGGCCACCACCGGGAAATTCTGGATCGTCGGGACTTCGCGCCGCGATTCGGTGTGCGTCACAACGGCCGGGCAGATCATGCCCCGGAACTGCTCGTTATGACGACGCGCATGCGGATGAAACCGCGCCGGGCCACGAGCGCCCGCAAAGGCGTGACGATCATCGAAGTGATCGTCGCCATGATGATCCTGACCTTCGGACTGCTTGGCATGGCCGGCTTCTCCATGACCCTGACGAAGCAGTTCAAGGCGTCGACCAAGCAGGAAACCGCCGCGCTGATGGTGCAGTCCCGCATCGACTCGGTCGCGTCGATCCGGTGCCAGGCGCTGGCCCCGTCCGGCACTCAGACGGGCACCCTCACGTCGCTTGGTGTGACGGAGCGGTGGAGCATTGCGGACGGTAACGACATCAAGATCCTGACCGACTCGGTCACGTTCACGCCGCGCATCCGGGCCCTCGTCTATCGTAGCATCATTCCATGTCGCGACTGATGCCGGCCCTGAACGCGCGCCGTCGCGGCCTGACGCTCCCTGAGCTGCTGGTCGCCATGCTGCTGCTGGCGATCGTTGGGGGCGCCCTGACGCGGGTGATGGTCAAGCAACAGCAGTACTACAGGGACGCGTCGCTGACCGCGGGCGCCAAGCGTGAACTGCGACTTGGCGCTTCGGTGCTGCCATCCGAGCTCCGTTCGATCTCCAGCTCCGGTGGCGACATCCTGTCGATGAGTGAGAGCACAGTCCTCCTTCGCGCCTACATAGGCTCCTCGGTCATCTGCGCCCGGAGTGCCACGGACGAGATCTGGGTGCCGCCGGTCAACCTCGCACACCACACGCTCAGCACGTTCGTCACACGGCCGCAGGTCGGTGACACGGTGTTCCTGTACAACGAGAACGACTTGAAGGGTTCCGAGGACGACTTGTGGGAGATGCGGACCATCATCGATGTGGACAACAATTCCGTTGCCTGCCCCGGGGGCCCGTACACCGACCCGGTCCTCGACCCACCCGCGACCAAGAAACGGATGCGGTACAGGTTGGATGCCGCACTGCCTGATTCGGTGAAGGTGGGCGCGGTGGTGCGGTTCACGCGGCCAGTACGCTACCGGATCTATCAGGAGACGAGCGGCTCGTGGTACCTGGGTCTCGATGAGTACTCGGGCGGGTCGTGGGGTGCCGCTTCTCCGCTGGCCGGACCGTATCGTCCGTTCCAGGCGGGCGACGCCAACCCGAGCGGCCTCCAGTTTCGCTACTACGACAGCCTCGGTGTTCGCGTCACCAACATGGCGAACCAGAAAGACGTTGCCCGTGTCGACGTTTACCTCCGCACCAACGCCGGCACTTCGGCGATCACGGAACGCAATGGAAGCGCCCTTCGAGACTCCGTCCTGATGCGGGTAGCGATCCGCAACTTCAAGTGAGGTCGTAGATGCTCAACAGCAGCGGAATCGATCCCGTCGCGCCGGCCGAGCCCGGCGCTGACAGTCAGCGCCGCGGTGTCGCCCTCATCACCGCCCTTTTTGGCGTCGTCGTGCTCGCCGTGATGATGTCCGGCATGTACTTCACGTCCAACCAGGAATACCGTGGCACGCGCAACGCACTGGTCGAGCAGCGCGGCTTTGCCGTCGCCGAATACGGTCTGAACAGCGAGATCTCCAACTGGGATCGGGCGCGCAACCTGCAGCAGAACTTTCCGATCGGTTCGATCGATTCCAGCCAGGTGTACATCGCTGCCGGCGACACCGCGTGGGTGAAGGTGTCGCGACTGACGGACAACACGTTCTGGGTGGTTTCGGAAGGGCGGGCGAACATCGGCGTGAAAGCGCTGGAGGCGCGACGCCAGACCAGCGCTTATGTGCGCATCGCGTATCCAACCATCAATCCGAAGGGTGCGATCACGGCGGCGGGCAACGTGAGGGTGCAGGGTAGCGCCATGGTCGATGGCGATGACCAGAACCCGACCGGGTGGACGAACTGCAACGCGACCCCAAGCCCGACGGTTCCTGCCATTACCGTGCCGCCCACCGCCACCGTGACTTACAACCCGAGCAACATCGGGTCGACCCCGGCTGTCGCCTACGATTCGGCTGCAGCCGACTCGAACACATATGTGCGGTACGGTTCGGAGTCGTGGAACACGCTCACCTCAAACGCCGACATCAAGCTTGCGGGCGGCAACTTCGGCAGTGACATCTTTCCCACGGGAACTGCCACGACCTGCGACAAGTCCCTCGACTACAACTGGGGCGAGCCTAATCGCCCGGGCACCGTGATCGGTTGTTACGGCTACTTCCCCATCATCTACTCCGCCAGTTCACTCCATCTCAACGGCAATGGCTACGGGCAGGGAATCCTGCTCGTGAACGGTGACTTCGAAATCAACGGCACGTTCGAGTTCACCGGCATCGTCATCGTCCGTGACGACATCCTGAAGAGCAACGGTACCGCCAAGATCCAGGGCGCGGTGTTCGCGGCGAACATGACGCTGACTGACCCCCTGAGCTGGATGACCGGTAACCAGGACGTGTACTACTCGAAGTGCGCGGTCGAATCGGCGCTGAATGGTTCGGCGATCCTGGTGCGCGTGACGCAACGTCACTGGGCGCAGGTGTTCTAAGGAGCGGGCGGAACTCCCGGACCACGAGGCCGCGGCGCACAGCCGCGGCCTCGTGCTTTCAGGCTCCGTTGGAGCGAGCCGTGTTCTCCAATGGCCGGAAGAACTCGCGCTGGGCCTCGTCCCGTGGCCGCACGACGTGGCAGGCGCGGCACCGGGCCTCGTAGGCCTCCCGCCCACCGACCATGATCGTCGGGGAGTCCCACGCCGCCGGCTCGCTATCGATCAGGCGCTGCGTTCGCGTTGCCGGCGCTCCGCAGAGCACACAGATCGCGCTCAACTTGTCTACCATCTCGGCGATGGACATGAGCTGAGGCATGGGCCCGAACGGCTCACCGCGAAAATCGGTGTCGAGGCCGGCCAGGATCACGCGGCGCCCTCGCGACGCCAGCGACGTCACCACATCCACGATACCGTTGTCGAGAAACTGGGCCTCGTCAACCGCGATGACTTGTGCGGTGGGGTCGATCCGCTGCGCAATCTGCGACGACGAATCCACCGGAATGGCTTCCACTGACCGCCCGTCGTGGCTCGACACGGCGAAGAGGCCCGCATAACGACTGTCCAGGTGCGACTTGAAGACCTGCACGCGCTTGCGCGCGATCATCGCGCGCCGGACCCGTCGCATCAACTCTTCCGACTTGCCGCTGAACATCACGCCGGCCACCACTTCAATCCAGCCGCCGCTGAATTGCGCGATGTTCATTCAGCGCCTCCAGTGCGGGGACCTCGGCGCGAGTGACGCAAGCGCTCGCTCCGCTCCGACCATTCGCGCCCTTCGCGGGCCGCGCGCGGAACGCGTTCGATTTCGTCAGGCCGACCGCGACGCTCACGTGGGTCGTCGCGACCATGACCCTCACGCCCTGAACCACGATCGTCGCGTCGAGGGCGCTCGCCGCGATCCCGCGGCGGACCACGGCGCTCCGTATCGTCGCGCTTTCTGAAGCCGCCGCCCGCACCCGAAGGGCGCTTGGCAAACCCCCGTCCGCCTCGGTCGCCGGCGGAATCGTCTCGCCGGCCTCCAGCAGGCGAACCAACGCTCCCCGGACGTCCTTCGCGACGTGGCCGCTCGGCCGCGGGCGCGGGCGGTGCTGGCGTCACCGTTGCGGCACGCTTCGCCTTGCGACGCTCACGGTCGAGCAGCGCGAGCGCCGCCGCGGCGACCTCGACGGAATCGAGCCCTTCGAGCAACGGTTCGACAATTGGTATCCACGGGAGGTGCGTGCCGGAACTCGCCGTGCCGCGAATCTCGTCCCGCAACTTGTCGTGCGCGGAACGCGCGTTCGCCAGCGCGCCCGTCCAGTTCAGCGGCGTCGTATTCTTCGCGACCTTCTGCAACCCGGCGAGGCGTGAGGGACGGACTATGGCCACCACTTCGCGCGCGATCGCTGCCGCCGCCGTGATCGCGTCCGCGGTCGGGACATCGTCGAAGATGATGCACAGGCTGAAGTGCCCCTCCGGGACTCCGCGGCTCACGCGCAGGAGGTCTCCACCCGATCCCAGGAGGGCCGCCGCGTCGCGCGCCGTCGCCTCACTCTCGTCGGAGAATGTCAGCAGGATGGCCGTCTCCGGATCGAAAGCGTCAAGCACGCTTCGTAGCGCGCGAACCCGTTCAGACGGCGTGGCCACGACCACGCGGAGGACGCTCCCGCTTGCCGTCGGCGCAGTGACCGCATGGTCGACGGCACGCGCCTTCCACATCGAACGCTCGAGGAACTGCGCCAGTTCAGCCGTGCGAGCGGAACAGATGGCGATGCGTTCCGCCGCTCGCGGTACTTCGCCGATGATGCTCTCGAGGAAACCGCGCTGCTCCTCGTCAGGGAGGATTTCCTCGGGCCACACGAGCGCAAGCGTGCGGAACTTCGACAGTGCCAGGCGGGAATCCCCGATGAGCCGAGCGATGTCTGAAGGCGCGCCGGCGATCGCGGTCGCACCGGCGGAGAGCAGCCGGTGCCCACGCGCGACCGACGTGATCGGCGTCAACGAGCGTCCCTCGCCTTGCCGATACACCCGAACGGCCTCACAGAAGGACAGCGAGTCGTCTGGTGTTGGGAGGACCGCCAACAAACCGGGGTTTTCCTCCGCCCTGACCGTGCGCTCGAGAAGTCCGGCGACCAGCCGGGCGGCGGCGTCCTGGTCCCGCTCGATGTAATGCACGACGCTGAGGCTTCGCGCCGTGGCCGTCTCGCGGTTCTCCCGCTCGCCCATTGGGTCTCATCCGTTGTCAAAGTGCCCCCGCGGCGACACCTTAGCGCGCAGTGGGACACCAAGTATAGCGAGGTCGAGCAGGAGCCTCCATTGGCATCCTGTCGCCAGATCCACCGCCGAGGCTCATGACGTCGACGCATACCGTGTCAGGCAACGTGGCGCAGCTGAGGGAATCGGCGACGATCGCCGTTTCCCAGCGGGCGCGAGCGCTCAAGGCCGAGGGGCGTCAAATCATCGACCTCGGCGCGGGCGAGCCCGATTTCGACACGCCGGAGTTCATTCGGCGCGCGGCCAAGCGGGCGCTTGACGAAGGCGCCACGAGGTACACCGCCGTCGAAGGAATCCCGACGCTCCGCCAGGCCATTGCTGACGCAGCCAACGAATTGAACCGCTGTGAAAAGGTTTCCCCTTCTGACGTCGTGGTCACCACCGGCTCCAAGCAGGCGCTGTTCAATTCGTGTTTCGCGCTCTTTGGCGAAGAGGATGAGGTGCTGATCCCGACTCCGGCCTGGACGAGCTATTACGAAATGGTCGACCTGGCGCGTGCCACGGCGGTCCCGGTGTTTGGGGAAGCATCACGGGGCTTCAAGGTTACCGCCGACGAGCTGGAGCGGCATGCGTCGGAAAGCACGCGCGGCCTGATGCTCAATTCGCCGTGCAACCCGACTGGATCGGTCTACACGGCGGGCGAACTCGCCGATCTCGTGCGCCTGGCCGCCGAACGCAATTGGTGGGTGATCAGCGATGAGATCTATCGGCGCATCGCTTACGATGGTCCTGCCGCCGGGTTGCTCTCGGTTGCCCGGAGCAGGGAACGCATTGTCGTCGTCGATGGGATGGCGAAGTCGTTTGCCATGACGGGCTGGCGGATCGGCTGGGCGATCGCCAACACTGCTGTGACGAGGACGCTTGTTGCGCTGCAATCGCACACGACCTCCAACGCCACCACGGTCGCGCAGTATGCCGCACTGGAAGCGCTCCGGATGCGCGGCGAAGCTGAGGCGGCAATCGCTGGTATGGTGACCGAGTATCGTCGTCGCCGCGACGCGGCGTTACAGGTCCTGCGGACTCCGGGAGGGCCGGCTGTGGTGCCACCTGACGGCGCCTTTTACCTGTTCATAGACGTTCGGGACACGAATCCCGCCGCCGAGGATGCCGGTTCGGCCTTCGCGGCTCGGCTGCTTGAGGAGCACGGCGTGGCAGTTGTACCAGGCGCTGCGTTCAGAACGCCGGGGTGGATACGACTTTCGTACGCGGCCGCCCAGGAGGCGGTCGTGGAAGGCGTGAGGCGGATCGTCAAGCTCCGCGAAGCGATGATTCCCCGCTAGCGCCGTTCCAGGTTCACGCTTATCGCTCCTGTGCCCGCGCTTGCCCGGTGCAAGTGGATGAGATACCTGGAACGGCGCTAGCGGAACAGCTCGTCTGCTCCTTGCGTTCCCGTGATGCCGGGCGCGTAAGGGAGATGGTGCGGACGCGCCGAAAGGTCTCCATTATTTCGGTGCCACGCAGGAGGGGTTGTGAACATTCCGGTACGAATCGAACACTGGGCTGGTGCTCCGGCTCCAGTCGACTACCGATGGGATGAGGACACCGACATCCTCACCGCGCAGGTCGAGGGGGCTGCGGGCGGTCGTACGCTGAGCGTGGATGTCGAAGGGAGCGACGGCTCATGGCTTATACTCGATGTGTCGGACGAACACATCCGCGGTGTCGAGGTGGCCGTCTGGCCCACGGTTCAGAGGCGCGCCGATCTCAAGCCGCCTGCGGAGATCGAGTCAGTGAGAGTGAAGGTCGGTCGTGATGGCGGAGCAACGGGCTTCTCGGCCGTCGAAGTGGACATATCGGTCGCGGCGGAGTCAGACGACGCGGAGCGTACCATCCATTTCAGGTTGGGCCATGGACGACAGGTCCGTACCGTACGCATTGCGCGTGACATGCTGCTGGATATCGACACCCGCGACCGGCTCGCCGGCGTCTGGTTGCTCCAAGTGCCTCCCTTTCCCACGAATCAGTGATCACCACCATTGTGCTGGTCCGCGCTGACCCGCAGCGCATCCCCGAGACGGCGCGAGCCATTGCCGGCATCGACGGTGTCCAGGAGGTCTACTCCGTATCCGGCGAGTGGGACCTCGTCGTCATCGTCAAGGTCCCGGAGTACCAGAAGATCGCGGAGGTGGTGACCGAGAAGTTCCCGGCAGTGAAGGGAATCGAGCGCACACAGACGTTGACGGCCTTCAGGGCGTATTCGCGGAACGACCTCGAACAGGCCTGGGACATCGGGGTTAGTTGAGGCTCGGGGCTACAGGCTTCGGGCTTCAGGCATCATAGCCTGATGGCACAGACGCTTTCACTGCGCCATTTGGGGCGAGCAGTGCGCGAGGCGCTCGCGCATCCGCTTGGCGACGGTGCACCTCAGCCATCGCTGGACCTGAGCGGGCTGGTCATGGATCCCCCCCGCATGCGGGACTGCGTCGTCGCGGAGGGAACGAGACTCGAAGCGATCGCCGTTGCCGGCGAATCAACGGTTGGATTCCAGGCGTTTCTCGACGGCGTGCAGAAAAGCCACGTCGTCGACTACGCGGGCACGATTCCGATTGTCGCTGGCCGCACCGCCGCTGTCATTCGGGTCCGCGTCAATCGCAGGATGCAGACCTGGGGAACCGGGTCGTTGTCGGAGACGCGACTCTACGCACCGCTCCGACTCCTGGCGCCCGACACCCGACGAGACATCAAGGCAACGGGACTGGATGTTCGCGACACGCTCGAACCTGAGGACGAGGTCTCGGGGCATCCGTTGGAGCTCCTTCGTCGTGCGGTCGACGCGGTGAAGCGCGATCGCGAACGACTCGAACAGGACCTTGCCGAGTCGTGGGTGCGCTCGACGGGCGACGCCCTGTTTGTCGACGGGGGTCTGCCACACGGCGATCAGTCCTCGGCGTCTCCGTCCTGTACGGGCGTGGTGAAAAGCCACCACACGATCTACGCGCCGGGCGAGGGCCTGGCGGCAGTGCTCGAACTCCGGGAGGGTGAGCGCTCGAGCGTGTTCATCATCGAGCGGACGTGGGGGCCGCGGGTGCTGAGCTGGTACCTTCGCCTTCGGGAACCGCCGTCGCACGACCCGTTCATGGGGCTCGTTCGGGTGGAGGTGGCGCGAACGCCGGACCTCGAGGAATCCAGCCGCCTGACGCGTCGCGCCGACGAGGTGTCGCGATGGATCCTGGCTGAACGCGCGCCACTCGCAATGCCTGACGCTCGGTGGGATCGAATGGTCTACGGCATAAGGGATTGCGAGGAATACCTTCGGGCAACGGCGAGCTGAGTTGTTAGTTCTGGGTGCTAGGACCATTTGCTGAGGCTGGAGCTGGTGCTAAGGAACCTCTGCACAGCCTAACGTCGTAACCGTTGAGGCGCCGCGCCAGTTCATGGCGATGTGCGAGATCAGCCGGTGCTCGATGCGATTCCATTTGCTCATGCCGGGCGGAAAATGACAGACGGTAATCGCGAGCCCCGTGCGATTTGCGAATTGCTGCGATTCCCATTTCCAGAGCCGGAGCCGGGCGCCGTTACTGCCGCCAGCGTCGGCCGTGATGAGCACTGCCGTCGCGTCGGGATAGGCGACGCACCCCATCACGTGCCACCAGCGCCGAATGGCGTTCCCGGCGAAGCTCGCCGTGTCGTGATCGATGCCGACGCTCACCCAGCCCTCGTTGCGGCGCAGGTCATACACTCCGTGAGGAATCGCTTTGCCCTGCGCGGGGATGACGAAATCATGCACGCGCACCGGCTCCGGCTGGCCGCGCGGGCGGCACTCGCGCCCGCCGTTCTTGAAGTCCCCGACCAGTTTTTTCTTCTTCGTATCGACCGAAATTGCGGGCTGACGGCGCCGCCGAAAGCGCCGGACCTGCTCATTGAGGTACTGGAATTGCCCGTCTCGATCCGGATGCTCGTGCCCTCCCGCCGTTTCTCGTTGGCTTGCAGACTGTAGCCCAGGTCGGCCAGCAGTTTCGCGACGAGCGTGTGGCTGACGCCGTGGCCCAGCGTCCGCAACGCGTCGGCGAGCGTGCGGACCCTCTCGCGACCGTTCCGTCAACGTCGGTCGCAACGCGCGATACTTCGT
>DATCIJ010000006.1:0-9133 GCA_036507855.1 Gemmatimonadaceae bacterium
CAGAGGCCAGAGGCCAGAGGGATACCACGGGCAGCGCGCAGCGGGCAGCGGGCAGCGATACAACCGGGCAGCGGGCAGATACGTCAGGCCAGAGGCCAGAGGCCGGAGGCCAGAGGGACACCACCCGCGCGGCTCGTGTCACCATTGTAGCGCGCGAGTTCCCCGCGGGCAGCTACATCATTCGCATGGACCAGCCGTACTCGCGCATCGCCGACGCGCTGCTCGACTATCAGTACTGGGCGCCGAACGATCCGCAGACGAATCCGTACGACGACACGGGTTGGACATTCCCGGAGGGATTCGCGACACAGGCGTTGCGCATCGCCGATACCACCGTGCTCCGCGTTCCTGTCGAAGCAGTGACGGGCGCGATCGTCGCGCCGGGCGGAGTCTCGGGCTCGGGTGACGTCTTCCTGATCAACGCCAACGGTGACAACTCGCTCACCACGCTGCGTTATCGACTTCGATCGGCAGATTTCCAGGCAGCTGAAGAAGCCTTTGAAGCCGGCGGGCAGCGTTATGTGCGAGGGTCATTCATCATCCGTGGCGTAGTGACCGCGGAGCTGGACCGCGCGGCGCGCGAACTGGGTCTCAAGGTGAGCGCGACCGCCGCCGCTCCCACCGTCAAGACGCATCCCGTGCGAGCCGCACGCATTGCGATCATGCATACGTGGACGAGCACGCAGACCGAGGGATGGTGGCGCATGGCGCTGGACCAGCTCCAGATCCCGTTCGAGTACATCAGCACGCAGGAGGCTTCACGCGATGCCAACCTGCGGGCGAAGTACGACGTGATCCTCTTCCCGCCAGGCGGCGGCAACGCCCAGTCGATCGTGCAGGGGCTGCCCATGTGGCGAAACCCGATGCCATGGAGGAATTCGCCGGAAACGCCCAACATCGGCACGTATGCGCAGACGGACGACATTCGGCCAGGCCTGGGTTGGACGGGCGTCGCCAACCTCGAGAACTTCGTGAAGCAGGGCGGCGTGCTGGTCGCCGTGGAGAACACCGCGCAGTTCGCGATCACATTCGGCTTTGCGAGTGGCGTGACAATGAACTCGCCGACCGGCAATGCGGTTGTCGGTTCGCTCCTTCGTTCGCGCCTGGTCGATGACGCCAGTCCGATCGCGTATGGCGTGAAGGACAGCCTCGCCGTGTACAGCAGCGGCGGCGAGAGCTTCAGCGTGGGCACGTCGCGCGGCGGCGGTCGCGGCGGCGGCGGGGGCGCTGCCCAGCGCGCCACTGGGCGTGGAACGCCTGACGACGCCGACGTCGTGCAGGGCCGGCCGGCGCTCGACGAGCGGTTTGCGCTCCCGACCCGGCCGACGGTGCAGCCGTGGCAGCTCGCTCCCGTGACCGACGAGATGCTCCGTAACGCCACGAATCTCATTCCACCTGAGCAGCGGCCGCGCGTGATCCTGCGCTTCAGCGACCAGCGCGACCTGCTGGTGTCCGGTCTGCTGAAACCAGGTGGCACCATCGCTCAGCGCCCGGTCGTGGTGGACGTGCCGGTTGAACGCGGACATATCGTGCTCTTTGCCAACAACCCGATCTGGCGCGGTTCGACGCAGGGGTCCTACGCGCTCGTGTTCAACACGATACTGCACTTTGATAATCTGAATGCGGGACGGAAACTCGACGAGAAATAGGCCAGAGGCCGGAGGCCAGAGGCCGGAGGCCAGAGGCCAGAGGCCAGAGGCCAGAGGCCAGAGGCCAGAGAAGTGCCGAGTCACCAGTCACCAGTCACCAGTCACGAGTTTACGACGATTCCAGAAGCCAAGGTTCCAGACTGGCTTGATCGAAGCGAATACCCGTTCACTTCGAGATGGGCGACCGTGCGCGACGGTCGCATGCACTATATCGACGAGGGCGCCGGTCCTCCGGTGCTCTTTGTCCACGGCACGCCGACGTGGTCCTTCGAGTACCGGCATGCCATTCGCGCGGCAAAGGACCAGTGCCGCTGCATCGCGCCGGATCATCTGGGGTTTGGGCTCTCGGAACGGCCTCGTAACGCCTCGTACACACCAGAGGCCCACGCCGCGCGCCTTCGCGAGTTCGTGGACGGCGTGGGAATCGAGCGCTTTGCGCTGGTCGTCCACGATTACGGGGGCCCGATCGGGCTTCCGCTCGCACTGGTCGGACGTGTGACCCGGCTCGTCCTGCTGAATACCTGGATGTGGCCGTTCGACGACGACAAGGAGATGATGAATCGTGGCCGCATGGTTGCCGGCAGGATGGGGCGCTGGATGTACCGTCACCTGAACGCCTCGCTGCGGATGCTCATGCCCTCGGCGTATGCGCAGCGTTCCCGCCTGACGAGGACCATTCATCGCCAGTACCTGGAGCCGTTCCGCAACCCTGCCGACCGCGTGCTGGTCCTGTGGCCGCTGGCCCGCGCTCTTCTCGGATCATCTGCGTTTTACCGCGAGCTGTACTCGCGAATCGATGCGCTGCGTTCCATTCCGACGACGATCATCTGGGGTCTCAAGGACACGGCATTCCGCCCTCACCAGCTCGCGCGGTGGCGCAGGGAGCTGCCGGAAGCGAGCGTGCTGGCGCTCGACAACGCCGGTCACTGGCCTCATGAAGAAGCGCCGTCGGAAGTTGCGGAAGCCATCGCCGAGTTCCTGGCCGCGGGCAGCGGGTAACGGGCAGTGGGCAGCGGGTATCGACCCGCTGTGGCCCGCGCGCTGCCGACGGTACATCTTTGCCACGGGTCGTCCGTACTCAGGAGAGAGCGCATGCCGTCGCCACGAATCGTCGCCTGCCTACTGTCAGTTCTCGCTGTAGCGCCGCTTTCCGCGCAAAGCAACGGAAGTCGTGACGTCGTCCGCGAGCTGGACGCCTACTTCGCGAAAGCGGCCAAGGACTGGAACGTGCCCGGGCTGGCGGTCGCGGTCGTCCACAAGGGGCAGTTGGTGCTGGCCAGGGGCTATGGCGTTCGCGAGGTCGGAAAACCCGAACCGATCGACACGCAGACGATCTTCGCCATCGCATCGACGACGAAGGCGATCACCGCTGCAGCCCTCGGCATGCTCATCGATGAGGGGAAGGTGCGCTGGGATGACCCGGTCACGAAATACGTGCCCTCGTTCGAGATGTACGATCCGTGGGCGACGCGCGAAGTCACCGTTCGCGACCTGATCACGCACCGGGCCGGCCTGCCCAACGCCGATTACCTCTGGACGGGCGGCGACAACTCCCGCGACGAAGTCATCCGGCGCCTCCGCTTCATTCCGCCGTCCTACTCTTTTCGCGGTGGCTATACCTATCACAATGTGATGTACACGGTGGCGGGCGCGGTCATCGAGGCGGCCAGCGGGATGACCTGGGACGAGTTCGTGCGCCGTCGCATCTTCCAGCCGTTAGGCATGACCCGCTCCGTCACCACGCTGGCCGAGGCGGCGACGAAGGACAACCGCGCGCAGCCTCACGGAAGCCGCGGCGACACGCTGCGCATGAGCGGCAACTCACTCGCCGATGGCATCGGGCCGGCGGGTTCGGTGTGGTCCAGCGTGGCCGACATGTCGAAGTGGGTACGCTTCCTGCTCGACACGGGGCGCGTGAACGGGCGGCCGCTGCTGACGCCGGCAACATGGTCTGACCTCTTTCGGCCAGTCACCATGCTCCCGCCGTGGAACAGCAACTCCGCCCCGCAGCTTCGCATGTCGCGGCCGCACTTCCGGACCTACGCGCTGGGCTGGTTCCAGCAGGACTACCAGGGGAGGCAGGTCGATTTCCATACCGGGTCGCTCACGGGCATGATCGCCATCAACGGCCTCATTCGTGAGGAAGGGATCGGCGTCTACATACTGAGCAACACGAGCACCGAGATACGGCATCCGCTCATGTTCAAGGTCTTTGATACGTTCATGGGTATGCCCCCACGTGATTGGTCCGGCGAGATGCTCGCCCTGCAGCGCGCCGACGACGCGCGCGACGATTCCGCAAACACACGAACCGTGAATCAGCGCGTCGAGGGTACCAGGCCCAGCCTGGCGCTGGACCGCTATGCCGGGACGTTCGTCGACTCATTGTATGGCCGCGTATCGGTCAGCATGGAGAATGGGGCGCTGCGGTACCGTTTCAGCTCCACGCAGGCGGGGACGCTCGAGCACTGGCAGTTCGAGACCTTCCGCGTCGTGTGGGACGACTGGTGGCGCGGCCGGTCGACCGTGACGTTTGTCGTCGGGCCTAACGGCAGTGCCGATCGCCTGGAGGTCGGGAACTTTGTGTTGCGTCGTGCCAGGAGGTAGGTGACTTCCGCGAGGTTGGCGGGGACGCTTCTGGCATTTCGTTCGAAAGCGGTACGTTCGAGGGTGCCAGGCGGTCCTGAGGACTGCTCGCGCGCGTGCACGCTGTGGTCGTGATTGCAGTCATCGCCCTCTGGGCGTTGGCCAGCGCCTTCTTCGCCATCGTCGGACTGCAGACTCTTGAGGAGCGCCGCACTCGCTGCGCGAGCGGCGGCGCGATTGCAACCATGATCACCGGACGATGGGGTAAGCCTTCTGAGGTCCTGCTCGACATCGTGGTCGAGCCGGATGGAGTGGTTCGCGGCGTGGCGAATCCCGGAAAGCAGCACGCACCGATTCGACGCGGACAGTTCGATGCCGCCACCGGCGCCGTGCATCTCGAAGGTGAAAACGTCAGGCCCGACGGAATGACGACGCCGTTTCGCATCGACGGGCACCTCGACGGACGCAGGCTTCGACTGACGTACCAGTACGGCGACATGCGAGGCAACGCCGACCTGGTTCGCGTGGAGGAATACAGGCCACCTCCGCTCACCGTCATGGATCGCCTGAAGCCGCGGATCGCCGCGCTCAAGCTCTGGTTCAATGCGCTGTCCCGGCCCTCAGGCGAGACGAACACCCAGCGTCTTCGCGAACGCGGCGAGTCCCTGGACTCGATCGCCTTCCGCGACGCCGTTGCGGCCGACATCCCGGCGCTGGCAGAGCTGCACGTCACCACCTGGAACGCCACCTATCGCACAACGCGCGGCCCGACTATTGCCACGCGCACCTGGCAATGGAACGAGGTGTTCACGAAGGAAGACCGGCGTGACTTCGTACTCGTGCTGGAGGACCGGAACGGGCGATTGATCGGATTCACCTGGGGCAAGCCCAACGAGGGCGAGTTCCAAGGTCAATTGAGCAAGATCTACCTCCGCTGGGAGTACCACGGTCTTGGACTGGGCCGGCGCATGATGGCGGAGACGGCGCGACGATTCTTCGACCGCGGAATCCACTCCTTCATTCTATTTGCGGAACTCAGCAATCCGACCCTGGGATTCTACGACCGCATGGGAGGTGAGCGACTGCTCGACGATCGCGGCCAGTTCGGTGGCGCATACGCGTGGCGTGACGTTCGAACCCTCATCGGTTAGCTGACGCGAGTCGCTGCCGATGTTGGGCCAATCTATGGTCGCGGTTCGGGCCGGGGCGCCGAGGTTGTTTCGAGCGATGCTTGAGGCGTTGCCAATGTGGGCCCTTGCGCATCCAGTAAGGTCGCGCGGGATCATACAGACCGGTCATCGAATCTCGCTGCAGGTCCGGCCCACGGAACAAATACCTCGGAGATCCCATACGCCCTCGCGCCCTGATCGTTATCGTCCTTGTGCTTCCCGCCGCGCTCGCCGGTCAGTCACAGGCCGTCCGCAATCCGCCCGACGGCGTCATATTATCCCGAGGGGCGCGAAGCTGTCCTGCTTCTGGCCGGTGCGTGTGGACAAATCGACGGACATGGACCCCGGGCGGTGCGATAGGCGGAAGGCGACCGCGACGAAAACCATCCACCGGGATCAACCTCGTGCTACGCCAGCAGAACCCGGGCACCGGGGCTGGATTTCAGCCCGCGCTCAACCCCGTGTAGCCAACGTCTGCATCTCCGGCCGCAACTCGTCCTCCGCCGGGGTCCCGGAGGAGGCCAGGAGCCGCAGGTCCGCTCCCGCGTTACTCAGGACGGAGTGTTTCGTGGCCGAGGGCGCGTCGCGCTGCGTGAGAAGCGTGCTGACGTCGGCGGCCGGAAGAGGTTTGGCGAACAGGTAGCCTTGCCCATATGGACAACCGAGATCACGAAGCCGGTCGAGCTGCCCCTCGGTTTCGACGCCCTCGGCGATCGTTCGCAGGCTGAGGGCCGATCCCAGAGAGACGACGGCCAGCGACAGCGGGGATTCCGATCCCTGGATACCGAGATGGTCGATGAACGATTTGTCGATCTTGATGATATCCACCGGGAATCGCTGCAGATACGAGAGCGACGAATACCCCGTTCCGAAGTCGTCAATGGCCAACATGACGCCCAGCCCTTTCAGCGCTTGCAGCCGTTCGATCGTCGTGGTGTCGTTCCCGACGAGGATGCTCTCGGTTACCTCGAGAATGAGTCGGTGCGGAGGCAGCCCGCTTCGCTGGAGCGCCTCGCGCACGTGCTCCACGTACGCGGGCTCGCGCAGTTCGCGGCCGGACACATTGACCGTGACTGCAATGCCTGACGAGCCCGGGCCGCTCGCGCCCCACCGCACGCACGCGTGGCAGGCTTCCGCCAGGATCCAGCGTCCGATCTCCAGGATGTCGCCCGACTGTTCGGCGATGGAAACGAAGTCGAGAGGTGCGACCATGCCCCTGGTGGGATGCTGCCATCTGATCAGCGCCTCGAGTCCGGCGACAGTCCCCGAATCCAGCGCGACGATGGGCTGGTAGTGAAGCACGAACTCCTTGCGATCCAGCGCACCGCGGAGGTCCTGCTGCAGCTCGACCCGCCGGACCACCGCGGCGTGCATGGACGGCTCGTAGACGACCGCCTGGTGTTTCCCGCTGGTCTTGGCCATGTACATCGCCAGGTCCGCGTTGCGCATGAGTTCGGACGCGCTGTCGTTCGAGCTGGCAACCGCGATCCCGACGCTGGCGCCGACGAACACATCATGCGTACCTAGCGCGAACGTGGACCGGAGAGCGCCGAGCATCCGCTCGGCCACCACTCGCGCCGATTCCGCGGAATTCGCGTCCTCCAGCACAATCGCGAACTCGTCACCCCCGAGCCTGGCGCAGGTGTCAGAACTCCTGACCAGCGGCTGCAGACGTCGGGCTGTCGCTCGCAGCAGTTCGTCCCCGGCCGCGTAGCCCAGCGTGTCGTTGATGCCCTTGAAGTCGTCGAGGTCGATGAACAGGACCACCACGGTCGTCGTCGCCCGCCGCCCACGGGCAAGCGCGTGCTGAACGCGATCCTGGAACAGGACGCGGTTCGGGAGCCCGGTAAGGGAGTCATGCAAGGCCTGGTGCGCCAGTTGACGTTCCGCCTCCTGGCTCTTGGCGAGAGCATCCGCCAACTGACGCTGGCGCTCCATGAGTTCGCGCGAGGCGCGATCCATGGTGTGCTCGAGAAATGCCCGATCGGAATCGGACTGGCGATAGGCCTCATCCACCGCCGCCACGAAGGTAGCGATGGACGGCGGAATGAGTTCCTCGGTGCCGAAATGGCGTCGGAGTTGACGAGAAAGCAGTTTGTGCATCGCCTAACGTTCGGACAGCGTGGTAATGGTCATTGTCTGGTTGTGGAGTTCGCAGCGTACCGAGTTCGCGAATGGCGCGATCTCGCCATACGAGTAGAACCCGGCCATCGCCGTCCCGGGGCCAAGGACCTCGCGAACGCTTTCCACCTCCTCCTCCACGCGTTGCTTGAGGACGAGCTTCCGCCCAACGCAACTGATCAGGATCGCCAGGTCGGGAGCGACCGCGCCGAGCGCTGCATGACTCGCCCCCGCTGCTCCGTGGGCGCCGTCGATAAGGCGATCGACATTGGCCTTCATCAAGCGCGCAAAACGGCCCTCGGGAATGTCACCCGCAAAGACCAGGCTTCTCGATTCCTCGTTGATCGCGAGGATGGTACGGACCAGCCCCGGTTCGTTCCCTTCGCCTCGCAGGCTGAGCGGAAAAAGAAGGCCGCTGGCGGGGAGGTCGGAGGCGTGCTCTCCGAGGTAGTCCTTGTAGAGGTCGAGTGCCGAGCTGCCATCGAGCTCGTAGAGCACGTTCCCCCTGGAACGCGTAACCACCCGCTCGGGGCCGAACGGGTCCCAACCACCGAGCGAACCGTATCCCACGCGGAGCCGATCCCCATAGAATCCAACCAGCGCGACCCCGCCGTCACCGGACTGACCATCCAGGGACACGCAGGTTTTCGAGAAGTCGGCGCCATCTGCGGCGAGACCACCAGTGACGGCAACGCTGGACGGCAGGCCCTGGCGCAGCCCGGCCGCCAGCTCCGAGCCGTTGACGTTGAGACCCTCAGCAAGCACCATCACGTGGACCAACCCCTCACGGGGCAACTGTTCAGCCAATCGCCTGCCTTCGGCGGCACTGTGCGCCGCGTCGCTGATGCGCCCGTACCTGGTCTGGACGCTCGAGTGATCAAACCGAATCGCCATCGCAACCACCGTGTGGTCGGAAACCTCCGTTCCACAGATCTCGCCTGCCGTCGAACACCCGAGCACGTGCGCGGTCGGATAGGTGTCGCGAAGCGCCTGGATAACGTGCCCGTCCCGCATGACCTCCGAGGCCGCGAAAAACATCACAAGCTGGGGTGGCTCCATGCTGTCGCGAATCGAGGTCACTCGCCATCCACGTTCCCTGGTCCACTGCCGCTGTTCGATCTTCATGCGGGGTTCTCCCCTGCAGCGCAGGCGTGTGCTACCTCATTCAACCATTCACTGTGGCCGTCCTCATGAGATTGACGCGCGTGCCGTTCGTTGGTCTCGCATGACTTCATCAGTCGGCGCTAATCATGAGAGGGCGCCAATGCCGCTCGTTGGGCTGCGGACGGCCGAACGAAGCTCACCCGTTGCGGCCCTGCGGCGCGGCACCCCGGCCCTCGGGAATTACCCGAGCGCGACCAGCGAGCGGAATGGCACGCACGGCGGGTGGTTCATGGCGCATCCGAGCCGCATTGTGTTGGGCTCTCTCAAGGGGTCTCTGCATCACGCTTGGTGATTCATCTTTCTGGCTCTTCGGGATTTTCTGTGGGTGATTTCGGGCTGAATCAGGTGCGCGCCAAGTTCGCCTGCCGTCGTCACCGTCGCGTCACGCAGGCTCGTCGCAACCTTGAACCCAAGGAAGAACAATTGAACCGCCGAGAACGCAGA
>DATCIJ010000007.1:0-17405 GCA_036507855.1 Gemmatimonadaceae bacterium
GTGCTGTGCTCGGCGTCGGCCGTCGCCACGAGATCAAGCGAGCCGTCGGTATTCAGCGTGCCGGCGTACACGGTGTCGCCGGGCCGCTTGGTACTCGGCAGCGACTCGCCGGTGATCGTCGCTTCGTTGACGGCAGAGATGCCATCTTTGACTCGACCATCGGCAGGAATCCGATCGCCGGGTCGTACTCGCACGACATCGCCTGTGCGCAGCTGCGAAGCCGCCACGCGCTCCTGTGTGCCGTCAGGCAGAATTCGCTCCGCTTGCTCCGGTGCCAGCTCGAGCAACCGGGTGATCGCCCGGCGGCCACGATCCACGGCATACCGTTCGAGTAGCTCCGCCCCGGAGAACAGGAAGGCGATGGTTGCCGCCTCGAACGACTCGCCGATGAGGATGGCGGCGGCGATCGCGCCCGACATGAGAAAGTTCATGTCCAGCCGGAGCGCGCGCGCGGCACGCATACCGGCCGCGAAGAAGTTCAGCCCGCCGATGACCGAGCTGGCCAGGTACAGCAAACCCACGGCGTCGAGTCGCACGTGGAGCAGGCCTGCGACATCGGGGCTCTGCGTGAGCCAGCTCGCGAGAACGCCTGCGGTCCAGAAGGCGCCGGCGAGGTAGGTGCGCCGGGCGAACGGCGTGCGCCAAGGCGACGGCGGTTTGGCGATCATGGCGCGACCGGCGTTAGGTGCGGTTTCCGGCGGCAGGCGCACTTCAGGCGACCGTCAGCCTGGCAGGGCCCGAAACATGTGCACGCACGATCGCGCGGTGGCCGTCGCCATCATGACGCCCTCGAGGTTGCGATCCGACCGCGTGTTACTCTCCGGTCCAGGATCGCGGACCACTCCGGCCACCGCTCTTCCAGCCATTCGTAAACCACCGGCAACACGATCAGCGTGAGCAAGGTGGACGACACGAGTCCGCCGATCACGACAGTCGCGAGGGGACGTTGTACTTCAGATCCCGGGCTCGTCGATAACGCCATCGGAATGAACCCGACGCTCGCGACGAGCGCAGTCATCAGCACGGGTCGCAGTCGAAGTTCGGCACCTTCGCGCACCGCATCGGCCAGCGTCTTGCCGGCCTCGCGGAGCTGGTTGATGCAGGCCACCAGCACGACGCCATTGAGCACCGCGACGCCAAACAACGCGATGAAGCCCACCGCGGCGCTGAGGCTGAGGTTCAGTCCGCGAATCCACAGCGCCGCGACGCCGCCCACCAACGCGAACGGCACATTCATCATGACCAGCACGGCCTGGCGCGCGTTGCCGAAGCTGGCGTACAACAGACCGGCGATCAGCAGCAGGACGAGCGGTACGATCAACGCCAGACGGCGCATGGCACGCTGCTGGTTCTCGAACTGGCCGCCATACGTGACGAAGTAGCCGGCCGGCAGCTCCACCTGTTGGCCCACTGCGCGGCGCACCTCGGCCGCAAACCCGCCAAGATCGCGTCCCCGCACGTTGCTCAGGACCGTGATCAGGCGTTCGCCGTTCTCGTGATTGATGAGTTCTGGCCCCTCCACCGTGCGGACCGCCGCCACCTGGTTGAGCCTGATGCTCGCACCGGACGGCGCCGTCAACAGCAGGCGACCGATTGCCTCTGGCGTGTTGCGATACGCCTCGGCCAATCGGAGCACGATCGGGAAACGTCGCCGGCCGTCGATCACCTCGGACGCCTCAACTCCACCCACGCCTGCCTCAACCGCGCCACGCACATCGGCCACGTTGAGGCCGTACCGGGCCAGCGCAGTCCGGTCGAGGGCCAATTCGATCTGCATGGCGCCGGCGCTGACATCCACCGATACGTCGGCGGCGCCCGGAATCCGCGCCACGATGGCCCGGATCTCCTCCGCCTTCTCCTGCAGGACTTCCAGGCTGTCTCCGAAAATCTTCACGCCAAGCTGCGTGCGCACTCCCGAGATCGCCTCGTCGAGACGCATCGCCATCGGCGCGGTGAACTTGAACTCGACCCCCGGCACATCCCTCAACGCCGAGTCCATTCGGGAGATGAGTTCGTCCACCGAGCCGGCAGTCCATTTCGCCCGTGGCGCGAAGAGGACGTACACATCGCCGTCATACAGGCCCATGGTCTCGGTTGCAATCTCGGGCCGACCGAGCTTGGTCACGATGCTCTGCACTTCCGGGAATTTCAGCAGCGTGCGCTCAATGTCCCGCGCGATCGACATTCCCTGGGGCAGCGAGACGCTCGGCAGCCGGCGCGTTTCGATCAACAGTGAACCCTCGTCGAGCGTCGGCATGAATTCGGTGCCCAGCAACGGCATCGAAGCAAGTGCCAACCCGAATGGTGCCGCAGCCGCGATCATGACCCGCTTCCGGTGCGCGAGTCCGTAGGCGAGGTCTTTCCGGTAGCGAGTGCGGAGGCGCTCGAACCACCGCACCGGCCGTTCCTCGATGCGCTTCACCAGGATGGATGCGGCCATGGGCACGTAGGTGAGCGCGAGGAACAACGAGCCGAGCACCGCTACGCAGACGGTAAACGCCATCGGTGCGAACATCCGGCGTTCGAGTCCTTCGAGCGACAGGACCGGGATGTAGACCGCGATGATGATGCAAACGCCGAAGACGACGGGGCGGCCGACCTCGAACGCCGCTTGGCGCATCAGGTCGCGTCGCTCGTCGGCGGACAGAGCGCCCGCATGGCCGAGTCGCCTGACGTAGTTCTCGATCATGACGACGGCCGCGTCCACGATGAGCCCGAAGTCCAGCGCCCCGAGGCTCATCAGATTCGCGGAGACGCCGAAGCGCCGCATCAACAGGAACGCAAACAGCAGCGAAAGAGGAATGAGTGATGCGGTGATGAGCGACGCGCGGGCATTGCGGAGGAAGACGAACAGGACGAGGGTCACCAACAACCCGCCCTCGAGCAGGTTGGTGAAAACCGTCCGCGTTGTTCGATCGATCACGTCCCCCTGATTGTAGAACGTTCGGATCGTCACGCCCGGCGGCAGCAACGGCTCGATCTCGGCCAGACGCGCGGTCACGCGCGTGACGACATCCCTGCCATTGGCTCCCTTGAGCATCACGATCATTCCCGAGACGGCTTCACCGCGATCGTCACGGGATACGGCCCCTTCGCGCGGCATGGCGCCCACGGTGACATCCGCCACGTCGCTCACAAACACCGGAATTCCGCCGGCACGCGTCGCGACGACGACGCGTGCGATGTCGGCGGCGTCCGCGAGTCGCCCGAGTCCCCGCACGGTGAAGCGTTCGCCCCTCGCCTCGATGAAACCGGCGCCGAAGTTTCCGTTGTTCGCGGAGAGGGCATGCTCGACGTCGGACAGCGTCAGGTCAAAGCCGGACAGCCGATTGGGATCGGCGAGGACGTGAAACTGGCGAACGAGACCACCCCACGAATTCACCTCGGCCACGCCCGGCAAAGTCCGGAGCATCGGCTTGATCGTGTACTCCTGCAGCGTCTTGAGGTCGGTGAGCGAGAGGCTGTCGGATTCGACGAGATACTGGAATACCTCACCCATCGGCGTCGCTGGGGGACCCAGCACGGCTTCGCTGCCCGGCGGCAGGGAGCCAATCGCATCCTGCATGCGCTGCTGGACCTGGGCGCGCGCGAAGTACAGGTCCACTTCGTCCTCGAACGATACGGTGACGACCGACAGTCCGGCTTTCGACAGCGAGCGCACACTCTGCGTGCGCGGCAATCCCATCATCACCGTCTCCATCGGGTAGCTGACGAGATTCTCCATCTCGCCGGGCGACAACGCCGGGGCGGTGGTGATCACCTGCACCTGATTCGGTGTGAGATCCGGAAACGCGTCGGCGTTGATCGTCGCCAGAGCCCATCCGCCAGCGACAACCAGCAGAAGCACACAGGCGACGACCGCAACACGGAAACGGAGTGCGGCGTCGATCAGACGCTCGATCATCAGTCGCCCTCCTGCGCCATCCTGGCCCGCAAGAGTTCCGATTTCACAAGGAAGGCCCCGTCCACCACGATGGTGTCGGTGGCAGCGAGCCCACTCAGCACCTGGCGCATGCCCCCTTCGCCAGCCCCGAGGTCCACGAAGCGGCGTTCGAAGCGCGCGGTTCCGCCGGTGTCCGCGTGCACGACGAAGATGGCTGGCTTTTGCTCGATGAGCTGAACCGCGCGATCCGGCACCATAACGACCTGGCGAGGTTCGCCGATGTCCAGCCACGCCGTGGCAAACATCGCCGCCCGCAGTCTGCGGGAGCGATTGTCGACGATCGCCCGCACCGGAACAGTCCGCGTCGTCGAATCCAGCGCGCCGCCGATGCTGCGTACGCGGGCCGAGAACGTGTCAGATGGGAACGAGCCCACCGTGAAGCGAACCACGGCGCCGCTGCGCAGCGCGGCCGCGGCACCTTCCGCCACGCCCACTTCAAGCCACAGCGTCCCCGGATCGCTGACCGAAACGAGCAGGGCACCGCCATCCACCGTCATTCCTGGCTGAGCCTCGCGGCTGAGCAGGATACCATCCATCGGTGAACGGACGACGATCAGTCCAGGGGCCGAGTCGGCGCCGAGCTGGACGAGCAGGTTTTGTGTACGCGCCAACTCGGTCTCCGCCTGTGAAACGGCGGCGCGAGCCAGTTCATCATCAGCCTGCGCCCGTTCCGCCTCCTGGCGCGGCATGGCCTTCGCGGCCACCAGCCGCTCGGCGCGCTCCCTGGCAGTTCGTGTATATGTCGCCGCAGCGCGACGAGACAACAGTTCCGCAACAGTTTTGTCGCGGTCCGCTTGTGCGGCGCTGGCTTCAGGACTCAGCAGCGTGACCAGCGGTGCGCCGCGAGTGACGCGATCGCCCTGTTGGACGGGTACTGCCAGGATGCGGCCGGAACCGGGTGCGCCAAGACGCGCGGTCCTGTCGGCGTTTGGCACTAGCTGGGCTGGCACTTCGAGCACCGTGGATGCCATGCGCGTTTCCACGGGTGCCCACGTGACTCGACCAGTCCGAATCTGCGCTGCGGTGAGCACGACGAACCCGCTGGTGGAGTCGGCGGTGGAGGGCGCTTCGGTTTGGTCCGACGCCGCGGTGCACGCGATCAACCCAATCGCCATCACGACTGCGCACCCACCGCGGAGTGCGCGCGAGGGAAGTCGCCGTGGGATCACGAACACCCTCATGGTTGACCTCCGTCTCGTGAGGCAGAGATGAGTGAAGCGGTGTCGTTTCCGGCCCCCGGTTCCAATGGGGTGAGTGGGTCGGCGCCGGATAGCACGTTGAGCTCCAACTGGCTCACGCGATGAGCAAACAGGGTGCGGTAGTACATGAGGCGTGCCTCGGTCAGCGTCCGGGCTGCGTCAATGACATGCAGAAGCGGCGCCACTCCATCCTGGTACGCGGCGAGGGTCACTTGCTGTGAAGTCCTGGCACGCTCGAGGAACCGCGTTCCAAGCGCCGCGACCTGATCGGCCAGGATCCGTGTGACCTCATGTGCGGCGGCCAGCTCGGCGACCACACGACGTTCGATCCAGACTGCCTCGAATTCGGCAGCGTCCTGCTCGGCACTGGCTCGTTGTATCTCTCCGCGATTCCGGTCGAAGAGCGGGAGTGGCGCGCTGATCCCGGCCAGCATCGTCTGCGTGCCGGCAATGTTCTTGGCGCCAAACGTGGCGCCGATCTGCCGGATGGTCAGCGTGCGCTGATATGCGGTCTCAGAGCGAGCCGCCGCGGTACGTGAGCGCGCCGCCAGCAGCTCCGGTCGCAGTCGACGCGCTCTCGCGATGTACTGATCCAGATCGCCGACCGTTGTCACCGCGGTTTCGGGTTCGACTGTTACAAGGAGGGATTCGCCGGCCACCGCTGCGGCCGACTTTCCCAGAAACGCCGCGAGTTCCGCTCGTGCACGAAGGAGTTCGACACGTTCCAGTGTGGCCGCGGCGGCGGCGCGATCACGCTCCACCTCGACGCGGATCAGGTCGCCCTCCGCCGTCACGCCTTCATCGACCCTTGCGCGGTTGTAGAGGATCAATTGCTCCAGTCCGTCGCGCCATTCCAGAGCGCCGACCACGGACAGCTGCGCGAGAGCGACGCGGAAATAGGCGCGCGCCGCGTCGAGTGCGACGTTACGGGTCGCCGCTATCACGTCGGCATCGGCGGCGCGGACATCCTCGCTCGCGCCGTGGACGCGCGGCCAGCGCTGGAAAAGCGGTTCCAGCGGGAGTGTCGCGAACACCGAAGTTTCGCGTTCGTCGCGGAGGATCGCGGCAGACCCTGGCCATCGGGCGTTTTCAACCTGATAGGTGACTACCGGGTCAGGCAGGGTACGCGCGGTCGTTCTCATGCCGCGTGAGGCACGTGCGCGCGCCCGTGCGGCGTCAACGAGCGGATGCTGCCTTTGAACGGCGGTCAGGACTTCGCTCAGCGACAGTGGCGCGTTGACAGAAGGAGCCTGCGCGAGTCCGCGTTCCGCAAGCAAGACGACGCAGGCGAGGCCGAGGATGAGACATCCGCGATGGCCATGCGCGCAAAACCGGGCAAAACGATGCTGGGGCATTCGAGTGTCATGGTGTGGGCACGTGGTAGCGCCGGAGCGTCCAGCGGGACGCCGGCAGCCACGCGGGTCTGCGTCGGCGGAATGCCTCGCGACCGCGGTAGTGCGTTGTGAGAGTGTCCGCTCACGGCCATTACGGCCGCCGGCCAGGTCAGCCGAGTGGCGGCGCTCTCGCGCCCTGCGGAGTTGGACGAGGTCGGGGGACCGGAGACTCCGTTCGCGCCGGTTCGGTCAGTTCGCGTCCGATCGCGGCGGCCACGAAGACAGGTGCCGGCGGAACAGAAGGGAGCAGGCCATCCGAGGCGATTTGTTGTCGCTTCGCGATCGCGCTGAAATGGAGGGCAGCGTGCCCGGCGTCCTCATCCCTTGCATCAACAGCCGGCACGTGCTCGTCAGCGTGAGTGCTTGACGGAGCGCGAACGTGAGCGTGCACGTCGGCGTCATGATGATGCGCCAGACCGTGAGCGAACCCGGTCGCTGGGTTAATCAGCGACAACACTGACATCACGGTAGTCACTGCAATCCGCGCGACGGCAAGCGGCAAGCGCATGTGGTCAAGTCTACCGTGCGAGATGCCGTTCGCCAGAGGGAAAACGGACACAGCGCCTGGATCGCCATAGGTGCAGGCGTTGATGTCCCGTTGTGCGATCCCCTGGCCTGATCTGCGAGGGCGTTACACCCTAACGCGCTCCCCGAGACGCGCGACGCTCGTTGTTAGGGTGTGGGACGGTCCTCGTTGAGGACGATCGTCCACTCGATCGGGATGGCCGGATCGAGCGAGTCGCGCACCGAGCAGTACTTGTTGAGAGCGAGATCGATGGCGAATTCGGCTGATTCGCGGTCGATGCCTTCACCGTTGATCCGGTAGATGATGGCGACGGACGTGAGTTTTGCCGGTGTGGTCTGCGCCCGTTCCCCGCGAACGTCTATGTCGAGCGACGAGAGCGGCGTGCGGCGCTTGGCCAGGATGGACACGACGTCCATGGCCGAGCAGGTGGCGAGGGCGCTGAGGAGCATGTCCACCGGGCCGGGACCCGTCTTGCGCGTCCCATCGATGCGCACGGTGGCTTGCCCCGGCTGACCGACGTCAAAGGCCTCACCCTCGGTCCAGTGCGCGACAATATGGTTGACGCGTTTCTTCCCTTGCGCCTGATACTCTCGAGTGACGCTCATACCGCTCCGAGTGGTAGCTTCCCGTCGTAAGGTAACGGTCGCATCTCACGTCTCCCATCTCCCATCTCGTGGGTCAGTACCGCCATCACGTCTTTGTCTGCACTTCCGGAAAGACCTGCCCGACGCAGGGCTCGAAGGAAGTCCATGAAACGCTCAAGAAGGGCGCGGCGGAGCGGGGCTTGAAGGGGATCGTCCGCATCAACCACGCCGGGTGCATGAATCAGTGCGGACACGGTCCCATGGTCGTGGTCTACCCCGACGATGTCTGGTACGCCGGGGTCGACCCGCAGGGCGCGATGCGGATCCTGGAAGAGCACATTGTCGGCGGACGACCAGTGGAAGCATTGCGCCATGTCGCTCCGCCGGGAGACAACAAGCTCGTCAACGACTAGTGCCGTTCCAAGTTGTGCCACCTATCGCACTGTTGCTCCCGCCCGCCATGGCTATTTGGCTGAGATACTTGGAACGGCACTAGGGCGATGTCTCAGTACGACGCGTTCATGGAGCCGTATCGGAGGCACGTGCTGGTATGCACCGGGAGTTTCTGCTCGCCCGACCGGCGCGGTCGCGCTCTCTACGCTCATTTGGCGAGCCTGCTGGAGCGCGAAGGGCTGCTGTTCGGTCCGACTCGTGTGAAGCGGGGAGAGACTCCATGCCTTGGCGTCTGCGCCGGCGGACCGATTGTTGTCGTGTACCCGGAAGGCATCTGGTACGCTGGAGTCACACCGGCGCTGCTCGAGCGCATCGTTGTGGAACACCTGAAGGGTGGCCGACCGGTGGATGATGCGGTGTTCCATCGGCTGTGAAGCTGCTTGCTTCTTCCTTCTTGCTACTCGCTACTTGCTACTTGCTACTTGCTACTTGCTTCGATTTTCTGAACTTCCGGACTTCGTCCTCGATCGCGGCCAGGTGACGCTTCCAGACGTGGATGGCGTACTTGTGGAAGTTCGCATGGGCCTCCGGGTCGCTGGCGAGAAAGTGCGCCAGCCGCTGGCGCCCCTTGCGTGCGTTGCAGCCATCGCAGGCGGTCACTAAGTTGCCACCCGACCGGTCTCCTCCGCGCGAACGCGCCTGCAGGTGGTCGACCGTCAGCTCTTCTGCCGGGAACACCTGCCCGCAGAACACGCACCGGTAGCCATCGCGCGCGAAGATTTCACCTCGCTGCATGCCTGGTCCTTTCAGTTCGCGTCGCCTGATGTTCGGGGCAGCCAAGAAGCTTCTGCTCGACGCCGTCGAGAAGGAGCCAGCACGCGCGCCCATTGAAGAATTACCGCGCCTCACCCCCAGCGCCATAGAGAGAACACGCATGCCCAGATCCCGTGAACGCATCCTTGCCAACCTCGATGAGATGTACCGCGAGGCCTTCGAACGCGCCAAGCTGACCGGCGACGACTCGCAGATGGTATCGCTCGACTTTGCCTATCGCCGTGAGCAGCTCTATTTCGAGATACTACTCGATGTGAGAGATGCGATGGAGCGGAACAGATAGGCCAGAGGCCCGAGGCCAGAGGCCAGAGGGGTGCGACGCCGACACTTCGATGCAGCGGAAAACCATCATCCTCGATGATTTCAATGCCACGACACCGCGTTCGCGGGTTGTTCTCTGGCCTCTGGCCTCTGGCCTCTGGCCTCCTGATTGCTTGTGATATGAGCACGGGAGCGTCAGGCGCTTCTATCGCCATCGTCAACGCAAAGGTCTGGACCGGCGACTCCACTCGGCCCTGGACCGACGCGATCGCCGTCAGCGGCGACACCATCCTCGCCGTCGGCTCCTCCGCCGAGATCAGGAAGATCGGCGCGGCACGCGTCGTGGATGCGAAGGGCGGCATGGTGACTCCTGGGTTCACCGATGCACACGTCCACTTTGTCACCGGCGGTTTCAGGCTCTCATCGGTTCAGCTGCGCGATGCGCGTACTCCGGAGGAATTCACGAAGCGCATTCGCGAATTTGCCGCGACGGTTCCCGCTGGTACCTGGATTACCGGTGGAGACTGGGACCACGAACAATGGGGCGGCCGGCTTCCCGAACGGTCGTGGATCGATTCGGTCACTCCCGATCATCCTGTCTGGGTGAACCGGCTCGACGGGCACATGGCGCTGGCCAACAGCGCCGCTCTCCGCGCTGCCGGGGTCACGAGCGCAACGGGCGATGTCGAAGGCGGTGCCATTGTCCGCGGATCGGGGAGGGAACCAACGGGCATCCTCAAGGACAACGCGCAGTCACTCGTCGATCGCGTTGTCCCGGATCCTCCCGCCGTCCTGGAGGACCGCGCCCTCGACACGGCCATGACCTACGTCGCGGAGCGGGGCGTCACCTCGGTCCACAACATGGGGTCGTGGTCCGACCTCGCCATCTTCGAGCGCGCCCGCGCGGCCGGACGTCTCAAGACCCGGATCTATGCCGTCGTGCCGCTGTCCACGTGGGAACGGCTCCGCGACACGGTGCAGGCCAGAGGTACCGGCGACGAGTGGCTCAAAATCGGCGGACTGAAGGGATTCGTGGATGGCTCGCTCGGCTCCCACACCGCGGCCATGCTCGAGCCGTTCACCGACGCGCCAGACGACCGGGGGTTCTTCGTCAACACGCCCGAGAATCTGTATGCCTGGACGTCGGGCGCCGACAAGGCCGGACTCCACGTGATGATCCACGCCATTGGCGACCGCGCGATCCGCATGCTCCTCGATACGTACGAGCGAGTCGCGCGCGAAGACGGCCCGCGTGATCGCCGGTTCCGCATGGAGCACGCGCAGCACATCGCGCCGGCCGACATCCCGCGATTCGGCGCGCTGGGCGTCATCGCCAGCATGCAGCCGTACCACGCCATCGACGACGGGCGCTGGGCAGACCGCGTCATCGGCCTCGAGCGCGCCAGGGGCACCTACGCCTTCCGATCGCTGCTCGACGCCAACGCCACGCTGGCATTCGGCAGCGACTGGTTCGTCGCTCCACCGACGCCCCTCGAGGGGATCTACGCGGCGGTCACCCGCCGGACGATCGATGATCGCAATCCCGGCGGCTGGGTTCCGGAGCAGAAGATCACCGTCGAGGAAGCGCTGCGCGCCTACACGGTCGGCTCGGCGAAAGCGTCATTCGACGAGACCCGCAAGGGAACGCTCGTGCGCGGCAAGCTTGCCGACCTCGTGCTCATCGACCGCGACCTCACCACGATTGCCCCCGAGTCGATCCGCGACGCGCGCATAACGATGACCGTCGTCGGCGGGCGCATCGTGTTCGAGAAGCCGTAGCCGCCCGGAGAAAAACAGGAAGCCGCCCGTCATCGAGACGGGCGGCTTTCCAATGGCTGAGACCGGCTGACGCTATCCCTTCAGAATCAGGACGAGGATGGTGGTCGCCACGATGAGGAAGCCCACCACGCCGAGCAGGCGGGTCCCCGCGACACGGGGAACACCTGGGGAGTGCAGCGGCGTGCTCTGCTCCTCGCGCCAAAGCGGATGACGGCGGACTTCAGCGTGAGTGATGGATATCATGACCTGAGCCTCGAAGCTGACAGTCCAGGACGTGACTGTCATTTGGCGACTCCGGCTGCAAGTGATAGGCCAGTCGGCACCTTCCTGCGAGCTCATGACGGCTATGTCGGCTTAACCGTCACGAGGAGAACGAGATGGGGGGCAGGGCCAGGCTTGGTGCTCTCCGGGCGCCCCGGAGAATCGCACCGTGCCCCGGCGACCGCTGATGCGGCAATTCGACGCAGTAGCAGCGTCCCACCACTCCGTGCGGCGGTGGGATGGATTGTCCGCTAGAAGCGCGCGATCTCCAGGATGCCCCGCTTGAAGTCCTCGACCTGCGGAAGCGTGGCGTCCTCGAGCCTGGGCGCGTAGCCGACGTACGTGTCGGCCGAGGCGATTCGTTTGACCGGCGCGTCCAGCCACGGGAAGCACTCGTCAGCTATGCGCGAGGCGATCTCGGCGCCATAGCCCCAGCTGAGCGAGTCCTCATAGGCCACGATCACGCGGTTCGTCTTCTTCACCGACGCGTAGACACGCTCCTCATCCCACGGCGAGAGCGAACGCAGGTCGATGACCTCGGCCGAGATCCCTTCTTCGGCCATCTGGTTGGCCGCGGTGAAGGCGCGCTGCACCGTAGCGCCGTACGTCACGATGGTCACGTCCGTCCCTTCGCGAACGACCTTCGCCTTGCCAAGCGGGATCATGAAGTTCGGACCCGGATGCGCCGCCTTGTTGTAGGTCTGACGGTAGAGATGCTTGTGCTCGAGGAAGATGACCGGATCGTCGCAGCGAATTGCCGTGCGGAGGAGTCCGTTGGCGTCCAGCGCCGTCGCAGGGCAGACCACCCGGAGCCCCGGGCAGTGCGTGAAGAGGGAAGCGCCCGTCTGTGAGTGGTAGACGGCGCCGCGGATGTAGCCGCCATACGTCGTGCGCACGACCACCGGCGCCGTGAACGCGTTGTTCGAGCGCCACCGCATTGTGGAGAGCTCGTTCCGGATCTGCATGTAGGCCGGCCAGATGTAGTCGAAGAACTGGATCTCAACGACCGGCTTGAATCCTCTCAGGGCCATGCCTATGGCGCGGCCGATGATGTTCGCTTCGGCGAGCGGCGTGTTGTAGACACGGTGGTCGCCGAATTCCTTCTGCAGACGCCAAGTGACTTTGAAGACGCCGCCCTTTCCCTTGACCTTGCCCAGGTACTGGCGCCTGGACACGTCCGCGACGTCCTCGCCGAACACGACGATGCGCGGATCGCGGCGCATCTCCTCCTTGAGGCAGGCGTTGAGCAAGTCGACCATCGTGGTCTCATTGCCCGAGAACTGCGGGTCGTCCTCCGTATCGAACTGCTCGCTGGTTGGATCGACGTCAGGCGAGTAGACGGCGAACGGTATGGTCTCCTCGGCTGGCTGTTCGTGGGCGAGCGCGTCATCGGTCGCGGCGAGGACGACTGCGTCGACCTCGGCTCGGATCCGCTCCAGATCCTGTTCGGTGGCATTGCCAGACTTCAGGAGCCACGCCGGATAGGTGGTCAGCGGGTCGCGGGCGGCGTCGGCCGCGCGCTCCTCGGGCGGCCGATACAGAACTTCGTCGTCGGACAGCGAGTGCGAGTATGGGCGGATGACCTGGGCATGAACGAAAGCCGGGCCGTTGCCGGCCCGGACGTGTTGGACTGCCTTCTTCATCACCTCATACGATGCCACGAGGTCGCAACCGTCGACTTCCTGGATGAAGAGGCCAGGAAAGCCGGTGACCAGTCTGGAGATGGAGCCGCCTGCCGTGTTCACCTCGACCGGCACCGAGATGGCGTAGCCGTTGTCCTCGATCAGGTAGACGATGGGCAGCTGGAGGTTGCAGGCGGTGTTGAGCGACTCCCAGAACTCGCCTTCGCTGGTGGTGCCGTCACCCCCGGATACGTAGACGATTTCGTCACGCGAGAATCCCTCTGCGATCCCCAGCTTCCGTGCTCTATAAATCGCTTCGGCGCAGCCGACGGCCTGGAGGAATTGCGTCCCCGTCGGTGACGACGACGTGACCACATTGAGCGCCTTGTGGCCCCAGTGGCTCGGCATCTGACGCCCGCCGGAGTTGGGATCGTCGGCTGCTCCAACCGCGGAGTAGAGCATTTCGTTCGGCGTCATGCCCAGCTCGAGCATAAGCGCGCGATCGCGGTAGTACGGGAAGAACCAATCGTAGCCGGCGCGGAGATGCATGCCGGCCGCTGTCAGGACTGCTTCATGACCGGCGCCGGAGATCTGGAAGAAGATCCGGTTCTGCCGTTTGAGCTGAATCTCCTTGTCGTCGAGCCGGCGGGAGAGGAGCATCGTGCGGTAGGCGGCGACGAGTCGATCGCGATCGAGGGCGGGAACGCCTGCGTCGATTCGCTGGCTGGTCTGTGTCGGCATGGCCGGAAAGATAGCGCGCGCAGTCAACTGACGAGGGTGGCAGGACTTGACGCGGATCACGGTTCGCGGCGCGCATGCCACGGTCCTGTGAATCGGCGGTTACCTTCAGGTGTCTGGTATCACGTTATCCGGCACGACCTTCCGGTTTCGGTCAGGTCATGGGGGTGCCGATTCCCGCGGCATCCCATATGCAAGGGAAGGGCCGGAACCCGATCGCGAGGCCGCCGATGCGTTTATCCACCTGTCCCTGCATTTTCTGCGAGCTGATTCATGGCGGCGGCGAGGTCTCGATCTGTTACGAGGACTCGCAGGCGCTCGCCTTCATGGACATCCAGCCGGTGAACGCGGGCCATGTGCTGGTCGTGCCCCGCCAGCATTACGAGTCCCTCCTCGACGTTCCGCCGGACCTGGCGCGCCACCTCTTTGACGTGGCGCTGCGGCTGGCGCCGATCGTCCAGCGGCTGGCCCGCGCCGATGGATTGAACGTCATCGTGAACAGCGGCGCGACGGCAGGCCAGGATGTGTTCCACTATCACGTGCACGTCATTCCGCGGCGCAGCGACGACGGCTTTGCGGTGACACTGCCGTTCCCCGGGTCTTCGCCGCCCGATCGGACGTTGCTGGACGCGATGGCGGCCCGGATCATCACCGAACTGCGCGATCCGGCCCGGGCCACGACCGTCGCTGCCTGACGCGACTCGTGCCGTTCCAACTCCTCCCGATTCAGAGAGGCGGTCCCGAACCGGCAAGCGAGTTGGAACGGCACTCGTCAGGCAGTTCGATGCTGGGTCTTGCGCGATTGACGCCTAACACGTAATCGTAAGGCAGGCGCTGGCTGCGGCTGGCTCCCTCCGGCCTGGAGGCCGATGGACGTCTGGCGACGAACATCACCCGGAACCGACCCGCGTCGCGATCGCGACGAAGGCCGCGTCGCCATTGGTCCCGCCTCCAGCCGTCCAACGCGAGACACCCCGCCCCGGGCCATCTGCCCGGGGCGGGGTGTCGCCTTTTCCGGCGAGGTGAAATGGCTCGACGTGGGCACCTCCGGCTTCTCTGCCATCGCGGCCGACACTCACGAAGGAGTGACCGGCAACGCGGCCGTCCCTGGTTCGCTCGTGACGTCAAGCGCGCGCTCAAGCGCGCCACGATGCGCGACTGCGGACGGCGTTGCGTGTATTGCGCACATCAGCTCGATCCGATGGAAGCGACACTCGACCACGTGTATCCGGTCGCGCGGGGTGGGGCGCACGCGCCGGGCAACCTGGTCACGGCCTGCGCGCCCTGCAACCGGATGAAGGGGGACATGCTGCCTCACGAGTTCTTCGCCCGGTACCCACAGGCGGGCGCGAACTTCGTTCGTTATGCGCGGGCGGTCCACCGCGCGTTGAAGCGGGGAGCCCGGCGGGCGGTCAGCCTGGCGCTGGCGGCCTGAGGTCAGAGCTCCGAGGTCAGAGGTCAGAGGTCAGAGGTCAGCAGAGGTCACAACGGACACCCCTCGGACCTCCGACCTCAGACTGCGATAGCCTGTTGTTCGCCGGAGCGTGCTTCCCACGCCAGCATCGCCCGCTTGCGCGGCAGGCCCCAGCGATAGCCACCTAACGCGCCGGTCGTACGGATGACGCGATGGCAGGGAATCAGGAACGCGACCGGGTTTCGTCCGATCGCGGTGCCCACGGCTCGCACGGCGTTCGGGGTGCCGATGGCCGTCGCGATGTCTTCGTAGGTCGCCACGGAACCGACCGGGATCTGCAGGAGGGCGCGCCAGACTTTCACCTGGAAGTTCGTGCCGCGAACGAGGAGTCCGAGCGGTACGAGGCCTTCCGGGTCGCGAACCACGAGCGCGGCAAAGATCCGTGACGCGATCGGAGCCGTCACCCGCGGTCGCTCCTCGATCGTCGCCTGCGGCCACCGCTCGGCCAGGTCGCGCAACGCCGACCGGCGGCTGCCGTCGTGGAAGCTGAGGCCGCAGACGCCGCGCTCGGTGGTAGCAACCAATGCTTCGCCGAACGGTGATTCGTGGAAGCCGGCCGAGATGCGAAGGCCGCCCCCGTTTTCGCGGAACTCGCCCGGGGTCACGGCGTCGAGCGTGACGAACAGGTCATGCAACCGGCCGCCGCTGGTGAGACCGGCGTCGTAGGTCGCGTCGATCAGGTTCCGCGAGTCGCGCAATCGGTTTTTGGCGTACTCCAGGGCCAGCACCTGCGAGAATCGCTTCGGGCTGATGCCGGCCCAACGGGTGAAAAGTCGCTGGAAGTGGAACGGGCTCATTCCGACGTGCCTTGCGACCTCGCCGAGGCTGGGGCGCGTCGGTGACGACGCGTCCAGGAAACGAATAGCGCGTTCGATCCGGTGATAGTCAGCGCTGTTGCGGTCGGTGCGGGATGCCATGGTGATCATTCTGCCTCCTGTGACGCGAGATCTACAGGAGTCTCCCCACGCAACCAACCCGATTCTTGCGCTGCCAGGGCTCGTCCGATCGTCACATTACTAGAAACCTAGTTGACATGGCGCTCCGAGATCTGCAGCGTGTCCTTCCGAAAAGCTTGCGGACAGGTCTCGTACCGAACCCGGAGGGCGCCGATGCATCTCGCGGCCCATTCGCTCGCACTGCTCGTGGCGACGACCCTGCCGCCACAACAGGGAACAGTCTCCTTGCCGCCGGCGAGTGCAGGATTGTCCGCGGAGTTCTCGGACCTGACCGCAATGCGCGAACTCGGCGATGGTCGCGTGCTGCTGTATGACCGGAAAGAGGTGCGTCTGGTCGTCGCGGAATTCGGCACGGGGTCGCTGAGAGACATTGGCCGCACGGGTCAGGGACCGGGCGAGTTTCAGTCCATCGCGGCGCTGCTGCCTCTTGGTGGCGACTCCACGCTCGCCGCGGATTTTGTCCGGCGGTGGCTCATTCTCGCTGGCGATAGCATTGTCGCCACGCTCCCATCTGATACTCCCGCCATCGGTGCCGTGAGCCTGTGGCCGTTAGGCGCGGACCGTCAGGGTCGTGTGCTCTCGCAGGGATTCCGGCGGGGAGGCGGCTCGATCGATTCGACGTATGTGCTGCTCGTGGAGCGGGCGACGGGACTGTCCGACACCATCGCCCGGCTGGGCGGTGGCGTGCGCCGGGCGCCGATATCCAGCGTCAACGATCCCGGGCTTGGCCGCGGGGTCAGGATCAGCCGCATCCCGCTCAACGTCCGCGAGGCGCCGTTGCTGCTCCCGGACGGGTGGACTGCGGTGGTCCGCCTGGCACCCTATCGCGTTGACTGGCGGTCGCCCGACGGCCGCTGGACGTCAGGCGCTCCGATTCCGGTTCGCCCGATTCGCATGAACGAGAGCGAACGAAAGTTCTATTCGGACCGGAATTCATGGTCACGGAATGCCACCGACTGGCCGGAACTCCTTCCGCCATTCGATACGCCGACGTCGCTGTTCGCGACGCCCGATGGCTGGCTGGTCGTCAAGCGGCTCTCCAGCGTCGGTGCGCCAGAAACGCGCTACGACCTGATCGACAAGACCGGGGTCCGCCGGTCGCAACTGGTGCTCCGGCCGAACGAGCACGTCCTGGGTTTTGGCGTTGCGTCGGTCTACGTCGTTGAGACGGATGACGACGGAATCCAGCGCCTGCGTCGCCACCCGTACGCGTTCGCGTCGCTCCGGCCGTAGCTGCCGGGTCTACTAAAGGTCTAGTTGACAGGCGAACGCGTGGCTCACATTGTTCTACTAGTTCTTTAGGAGATCTCATGGCTTCGTTCACCGACCGTGAACTCGACGTGATGGCTGTCCTCTGGGAGCGCGGACCTTCGACCGTGGCCGAGGTGCGCGAGCATCTCGAGGACCCGCTGGCGTACACCACGGTGCTGACCGTGCTGCG
>DATCIJ010000008.1:0-8126 GCA_036507855.1 Gemmatimonadaceae bacterium
AGCGTCACGACGTTATTGCCGCGCCTGAACTTCACGGTGATCCGCTCGCCGGGACGGAGCAGTTCCGAGAAGACGACATCCGATTGCAGCAGCCGCTTTCCGCCGATCTCGATGAGCACGTCGCCGGCACGCAGTCCCACACGGTCCGCGGGCGAGCCGGGATCGACAGACTCCACAACCGGCGGCTCGAGGAACCGGACGATCTTCGTACCATCCACCTCCCGGTCGAGCATCTGAATCCCGGTCGTTGCCACGCCGAGCCACCCTTCCGGCCTTCTCACGTTGGCGCAGAGTGTCTCGAGCTGCCGGCGGAGGCGCAGTTGTTCCCGGCCGGTCTCGTTGAGCCGGCGAAAGAGGAGCTCCGACTGGGCGATGATTCCCGTCCTCTGCGAGTCGGCCGCCGCCGCTCTCATCCTGATCTCGAGAGTGCCGAGCATCTTCCGGAATTCCAGCTCCATCCTGCGCTGAGACACCAGCTCCTGACGCAGGCGATCGACGTCCGTCTGCCAGGACGAAGTCGTTCGCGCAATGACGGTGTCGCGCTGCTGCGCTGTAGCGGGTACGGCGACCAGCGCTGCCGGCAACAGGTACGAGTAACGGAGTCGCGAATGCCGCAGCGCCAGCGGCAACCGGCGTCGAAGCGTGCGCTTTGGTGACAACGAGTTCATGGGACCGCGAATCGTGTTCAAGACTGCACTCCTGGTGCCGTTCCAACTTGTTTCACCGAACGCTCGAAGGTATGGGTTTGCACTGAACCACTTGGCGAGAATAGTTGGAACGGCACTAGAAACGCGACAGCCTCGACCCACTCGGGAGGGCCGTCGCCAATTTGCCCAGCGTCATGTTCCTGGCGCCGAGCGTGGTGTAATAGACCTGATTGATGATCGGATCAGCGGGCGCCTCGCTGAGCGCGCGAAGCGACGTCTCCGCCATCTCGTCGAGAGCCGCCAGCGTCGTGCGGTAGACTTCCGATGCGCCTTCGGACGTACTCGTGTCGTGATTGGCGAGGTACATGGCCGCCCGCTCGTAGTCCTGCTGCGCCCGTTGCAGCACCTGCATCGCGTTGGCCGTCGAGGAAAAATCCTCGGGCGTCATGGCGACCTGCGACGCCAACGTCGCGTCGCCGTTGTCCAGCGCGAGCGCCATGCGCAACGGCATCCCCGCCGTTACCCGTCCAGTCACCAATCCAGTCACGAGAATTCCAATCCCGGCCGCCGCTTGCCACGCGAAGCGCGTCACCTGCGCGACAAAGGCCTTTCGCGCTGACGCCTCCGCGCGCGTGGTGATGATGCCCTGCTCGCGGAGCGCGGTGCTCAGCGATCCCCAGTTGCTGACTGGCGGTGCAATGCGCCGGCGTTCATCGGCCGCCATCGAGACCACGCGATGGTAGGCGATGCGTTCCGCCGAACACATCGCGCATTCGTCGAGGTGCGCTTGTTCAGCGGCCGTCGGCTCGCCATCGGCGAGCTCGGCCAGGCGCTCAATAGGCAGGTGCTGCATGATCTCGTCCTGTGTCAGTCCGTGGTGCGTCGACCAGGTGCGCGAGCAGCCGACGGAGTTTCGCCCGCGCCTTGAACAGCTGCGACTTCGATCCACCGGGCGTGATGCCCAGCTCCGTAGCGATTTCTTCGTGCGTGTACCCCTCCACGTCGTGCATCAGAAACACGGTGCGAGCGCCGGGCGACAGTTGCGCCGCCGCGGCATCTATGACGGATCGGAGCATCGCCCTGTCTCCGCCGTGCTCGACCGTGACCGTGTCCTCGTCCATCTCCGTCTCGATTTTCGTCAACCGTCGAGTCCGGCGTAGAGCGTTGAGCGTCCGGTTCACGGCGATTCGGTGAGCCCACGTGCCGAACTGTGACTCGCCGCGATACGACGGAAGTGCGCGAAAGATCTGGATCCAGACTTCCTGAGCGATGTCCTCCGCCAGGTCCGGATCTCCGGCCAGGCGCCTGACGACGGCATCGATGTGCGGCGCGTGCTGCGACCAGAGGGCTCGCAGCGCTCGCTCGTCACCTTCGATAGCGCGTTGGATCGTCAGAAAGTCCGTCGCCATGGCGGTCGTTTTCTTTGTCACGGCCTGAGGCCGGGAGGTTGCCAGAAACGTACAGTGACCATTCAGGGGGCGGAGGGGGTCAGTAGTGTTACGGATCATGGGCCGAAGTCGTGTTGCTGCAAAGGGATGCATCGTTCATGGCCTCCTCCAAAGCCTCAGGTTCTTTCTTGACAGACACGGCGCACTCCGCTATTTAGGGCAGCACTTTGCGGCACTTGGACCCAGAGACGTTACTTGAGGCGTGCAGCGGAACCTTCTATAGATCAACGAACTAACACTCTGGCGATTCAAGCCGGCGCTGCTGTAAGACGCCGGCTCAACTCTTGCTCTGATTTCCCGTAGTCTGTCATAGCCCATTAACCGGCAGGACATCAGTGTTCGCCACACTCACCGCGCTCGCCATCGTGTTTGCCCCGTCGGACGGCTTGCCCGCCCGGCCCGCGGCGTCGGTGGGGATGTCGGCGAACCGGCTGGAAACGATCGACCGCATCGTGAGGCGTGGAATCACCGCCGGTGGATACCCCGGTGCATCGGTCGTCGTTGGCCGTCGCGGGTATTCGGTCTTCGAGAAGGGATACGGACGCCTTGGCTGGACGAGCGGTAGTGCCGCCGTCGTGCCTGACGAGTCGATTTACGACCTGGCCTCGCTCACGAAGGTCGTCGGCACCGCCACCGCGGCGATGATCCTGTACGACGAGGGGCGGCTCGAACTCGATGCCCCCGTGTCCAGGTACCTCCCGGCGTTTTCCGGAGGGAGCAGGGACAACGTCACCGTCAGGCACCTTCTCACGCACACGAGCGGCCTGCCCGCGGGGCGTGACCTCCGCCGGTTGGCCAACGGCCCGTGGGACGCGCGAAACGTGGTGACCTCGACGCCGCTCGTCTGCACGCCCGGCGCCTGCCAGGTCTACTCCGACATTGGCGCCGACATTCTCGGCTTTGCCATCGAGTCCATCGCGGGTCAGGGCCTCGACTCCTTCCTGAACGAGCGGGTGTTCACGCCCCTGGGCATGAGCGACACGCATTTCCGGCCCTCGCAGTCGGAACGCGACCGCATCGCCCCCACCGAAGTCTCTTCGCCGCGTGGATACCCGCTGCGCGGCGAGGTCCACGACGAGAACGCCTGGGCGTTAGGCGGAGTGGCCGGTCATGCCGGGCTCTTCTCGACCGCGGCCGACCTGTCCCTCTTCGCGCAGATGATGCTGAACGGGGGCACGTACGACGGCGTCAGGATCGTGAGCGACTCGGCGGTCGCTCGCTTCACGCACCGGGCGGTCGGCACGCGCGCCCTCGGCTGGGACACGTCCGATGGCGACGGCACGGCCGGCGTGCACATGGGTGAACGCGCCTATGGCCACACCGGGTTCACCGGCACGTCACTCTGGATCGATCCCGATCGCGACCTGTTCGTGATCCTTCTGACGAATCGCGTGCACGCGCCACGGGCGCGGCGTCCGGCCCGCGTGATCGCCGACGTGCGCGCCGACCTGGCCGACGCGGCGGTGCTGTCCGTGGTGGACGACAACATCCTCAAGATGCCGTCGTCTTTCCGCGCCGATAAAGCCGTGGGCTGGAATCGCACTGTCCGCCGCCGGGCTCCTGTTCGCCGGAAGCCGGTCGCGACGAAGACCGTTGCGAAGAAGCCGACGTCGAAGGCCGCAACGACGAAGCCGAAGGCCGCAACAACGAAGCCGAAGGCGGCAGCGACGAAGCCGAAGGCTGCGGCGACGAAGCCGAAGGCGGCCGCGACGAAGCCGGCAACCGCCGCCGCGAAGTCGACGCCCAAGGCGTCCGGAAAGTCTGGCGGAGCGAAGTAGGCAGGGCGGGAGACCGGCTGCTTACTGCTTACTTCTTGCTTCTTGCTTCTTACTTCTTGCCCATCGGGAGCCCAGCGCTCTGCAAAGCAGCACCCAGCAAGAAGTAAGCATTAGGCAGCTCTGCCGCCTTTCAGAGCTTGCTCCCACCCTCTCCTGCCGGGCATCTTCCGTTCGGGTTTCCCGACTGAAGTCTTCCCCATTTGCGATTCCGTGTCCGAGGATCCGTTCGCCCCAGAGAGTGACGAGGAGGCCGAGTCCGAGACGGGTGAGGCCTTGAGCGAGGATCAGGTGCGCCTCGCGCTTCGGCGCGTCAAGGACCCTGAGATCGGCCTCAACATCGTGGACTTGGGCCTGATCTACGACGTGTCGCTGGATGGCGCCGACGTGAACGTCGACATGAGCCTGACGTCACCCGGGTGCCCCGCCGGACCGCAGATTCTCCACGAGGCGGAGGAGCAGCTGCGTTCCCTGCGAGGTGTCGGTGGCGTGAACGTGAATCTCGTCTGGTCGCCGCCGTGGACGCCGGAGCGGATTGAGCCTCGGGTCAGGGCGTACCTGGGATTCTGACTGCCGCTTCTTACTGCTTTCTTCTTGCTACTTGCTCCAGCTCCAGCAAGTAGCAGGAAGCAAGAAGTAAGAAGCAAGCAGCGACTCACCGGTTGCCCGCAGTTCCGCGCGCAGGAACGACCCGCACCCCCGGCGATTCAACCCCGGCTCGATCGACGGCATTCACCACGACGAAGTCCGGCAGTTCCCGCTCCGCTCCCGGCGATACGGTCACCGACTGAGCCCTCGCATCCACCACCTGGGCGCGCCAACCGTCGCCATACCTGGCCCTGACGAGCCACCACCGCGGCGTCGACGACGACGCCGTCCGGTCCGCGGGTACCGAGATCCGCAGGTTGAGGTTCCTGGAGTTTCGCGTCACCGACACGATGGGCGTCGAGGGCGGCTTGGTGGCGAGCCATGGCGACGCAGGCACCAGCGCCGGTCCGGCGTATGGCCCGGTGGCGAGCTGATCGGCAAGCGCATCCACGCTTCGCATCAGTGCCGTCATGTTGTAGTGCACGTTCCCACCGGCGCCGGGCTGGTCGCGGGTGAGTGTGATCTGCTGAACGACTTCGGTTGCTGGCCACCGCGCCGAGCCGGCGTCAGTCACCTTGTAGGTGCCGTTTCCGGGCCAGAGGTGGCGGCCACGCTGGTTCTGACCCGCCCACCATTCGAGCAGCGCCGGATAACTCTGCTGGGGCGCGCCCACCTGCCAGTACAGTTGCGGCGCGAAGTAGTCGAGCCATCCTTCAGCGAGCCACCGGCGAGAATCGGCGAAGAGCGCGTCGTACGCGTCCAGGCCACGCACCGACGCAGGGAATCCCGGCCGCCAGATGCCGAACGGGCTCACGCCGAATTTCACCCACGGCTTGACCGACTTGATGTCGCGATAGAGCTGCTGCACCAGCAGGTCCACGTTGCGACGGCGCCAGGCGTCGCGGTCCAGGGTCCCGCCGGTGCGCCGGTACCGGGTCCATGATCGATCGTCGGGGAACGGAATGACGCGGCCGCGACGATCGCGTTCCTGATACGGATAGAAGTAGTCGTCTATGTGCACGCCATCGATGTCGTACCGGCGGACGACGTCGAGAATGACCTTTGTCGTGTGCGCGCGGACACTCGGCTCGCCGGGGTCCATCCACAGGTAGGCGCCGTATTTCTTCACGACGGCCGGCATTGTCTTGCTCACGTGCCGCGCGGAAAGTGGCCCCCGATCGCCGCGATACCTGGCCCGGTACGGATTGAACCACGCGTGCAGCTCGAGCCCGCGACTGTGCGCTTCGGCCACCGCGAAGGCGAGCGGATCCCAGGCCGGCACGGGTGGACGACCGTTGCGTCCAGTCAAGTACACGGACCACGGCTCGAGCTTGGACATGTAAAACGCGTCGGCGGCCGGTCGCACCTGCAGAATGACAGCATTCAGTCGAATTCGCGCCGCACGATCGAACAGCGCCAGCAATTCGGCCTTCTGCGCCTCAACCGGCAGTCCGGCCTTCGACGGCCAGTCGATGTTGTCGACGGTCGCGATCCAGACGCCACGGAACTCGCGAGGCACCGGAGGCGCTTCCATATCCGACGCCAGCGCCGGCGCGTACAACCCACTGACCTGACCGGTGATTCGTGACTCGTGACTCGGCGCACCCGGGCTTTGCGCCGAACCGTGCGCTGCCGCAATTGCGAGAGCGCCGGTCAGGACCAGGCAGGTGATCGAGTTACGCATCAGGCGCTACGATAGGGTGAATCGGCATTCGCGCCGGCCTGCAGCGCGTGAACGAACTCCTCACCCAGGACCTCGGCCTGCCAACGGCGGACATCGGGCACTTCCATCAGCTCCTCGAGTGATCGCGGGTTGCGACGGGCGATCGCTTCCAGTCGTTCGCGCGGGCACAGAACACCCGGGTCGAGCTCCAGTTCCATGGCGCGCCGATCGCGCACTGCCTTGAGCGCGGTGACGCGATCCTCGTAGTCCGGTTCCCGCGCCCAGCGCGTTCCGCGCGGAAACTTCGGCAGGTCCGCCTCGGGGACCGCCAGACCACGGGCGACCGCCTCGAGAATTGCCGTTGCGTGCCGGGCGACGACACCGCGCGAGAGACCCTTCGTGCTCTCGATGGCCGCCACGGTCGATGGCGCCTGTCGCGCGATGGAAAGCAGCACATCGTTCCCGGCGACACGGAACGTGCTGCGATCGACTTCCCTGGCGACTCCGTCGCGCCAGGCGACGAGTTCACGCACGATCGCCAGCTCCCGCCGCGTGATGTCGCGGGCTCCCTTGATGCGAAGGTAGCTCGTATCCTCGCCGGCTTCCGCCCAGCGCGTTCCCTCCAGGCGCTCGAACTCCTCACGCGCCCAATGCAGCCGTCCCTTGCGGTCCAGGGCGTCCTGAAGGCGCTGGCGAAGGGGGAGCAGGTGCATGGTATCCTGCGCCGCGTACTCGAGCATGTCGCCGGGCAACGGTCGCATCGACCAGTCCGCGCGCTGGTGCTTTTTGTCCAGTCGGACGCCGAAGAAGCCCTCGAGGAGGGCGGCGAGCCCGAACGCCTTGATTCCGAGGAGCTGGGCGGCGACACGGGTGTCGAAGATGTTCGTGACACGCCAGCCGTAGTCCTGGTGCAGGAGCCTCAGGTCGTAGTCGGCGTCATGGAAGACCACCTCGACGTCGCGCGACTCGAGGAGCGCGCCGAGTCCCGGGTGCGACTCGACCTTCAGGGGGTCGATGATGGCGTGGCGGCCCTCGGTCGAGAGCTGGAGGAGATAGATGCGGTCGACGTACCGGTGGAAGCTCGCACCCTCGGTGTCGAGCGCGAGGGAACGCGCCCCGGCGATCGAGGCCAGGAATCGGTCCGCGGCCTCGGTGGAATCGATGTATTGCGGTCCGTTGGACCCCGGGGATCCCGGCACGGAGCGGTGTCGAGTGGCAGAGGGAAAATTGGCGGTCAGGCTCCGCAATCTAGCAGGGTGACCCGCGGGTGTAGCATGTTCGCACACGCAAATACACGCTGATCTTTCCGTTAGGCTATGCTCGCACTACTGGACGACATCGAAATCGGCTATGACGACGGCGGCACGGGGATGCCCGTGCTTTTCATCCACGGCTTTCCGCACGACCGGTCCCTGTGGACGCCCCAGCTCCAGGCGCTGACGGTCCAGGCGCGCTGCCTGCCGGTCGACCTGCGCGGCTTCGGCGAAACGACGGCGGCGGCGCCATACAGCATGGACCAGTACGCGGACGACCTCCTCGGGCTGATGAACGCGCTGCATCTCGAACGGGCCGTCATCGCCGGACTGTCGATGGGCGGTTACGTGGCGTTCGCCCTCTGGCGACGCCACGCGGATCGCGTGCGGGGCCTGGTGTTATCGAACACGCGGGCGGGCGCCGACAGCGAAGAAGCGCGCCAGCGCCGCAGGAACCTCATGGCTGTTGCTCGCGAGCAGGGGAGCATCGCCGTCGCGGACGCCACGCTACCCGGGATGCTCGGCAAGACGACGCGGAGCAAGCGGCCCGAGATCACGAACACCGTGCACCGCATGATGTCGGCGGCGCCAACGGACGGTGTGATCGGCGCGCTACAGGCCATGATGGACCGTCCCGACTCGACACCCACGCTGTCCACGATCGACGTTCCAACGCTCATCGTGACCGGCGACGAGGACACTGTGATCCCCATCGAAGAGGCGCGGTCGATGCACGGCGCGATTCGCGGCAG
>DATCIJ010000009.1:0-2978 GCA_036507855.1 Gemmatimonadaceae bacterium
GACTCGGCCATAAGCGTGTCCGGCTCGCGCAGCTTCAGGAACAGCCAGTTGGGCAACGTCGGGAGAACCGCCTCTCCTTTGAACTCTGCCGGCTCGACCGGCCGGTCGCCGACTCCGACCAGGCTCGGTCCGATCTTCGGCAGGTTTTCCATTCCGGCGAAGCGGTGACAACCGTAGCAGCCGTGGCGAATGAAGGCCTCGCGACCCTGCTCGACGAGCGTCGGACTCTGGTATCGGGCGTCGGGCGCCGTACGCGGCTCTGTCGTACCGAGCAGCTCGGTGGTCAGGTACGCGACCAGATCCCGAATCTCCTCGTCGGTGAAGCGGTACCGAAGCATCAACGTGTCGGGCTGATCGCGCGCCGGATCCTTGAGGAAGCTGAACAGCCACTCCCGCCGGACCTTGCTGGCGACGGCGGACAGCTCCGGGCCGAGCGTGCCGCCGCGACCGTCGATCATGTGGCAGGTCACGCAGCGCGCCTCGCCAAAGAGAGTACGACCGCGCGCCGGGTCGGCCTCGCCCCAATCGACCGCGGACGAGTCGAGTGGTGGTACCGCGCGCTGGGCCAGCAGAAACGCGCTCAGGCCCGCGATCTCGTCGGGCGTGAGGCGGAAGTTGGGCATGCGCGCCTGCGAAAGATAGTCGCGGGGGTTCGCCAGCCAGACAGTGATCCAGGTTGGCTGCAGCTTGTAGCCGACGCTTTCCAGACGCGGGGCACGGGTCTCCTCGCGTGAGAAGCCGGGAATGTCGTGGCACGCCGCGCAGCCGTCGCGTGCGATCTGCTCGCGCCCGGACGTCAACCAGAATGCCTGCGGCACTGCGCGCTCGCGGTGGCACGTGCCACAGTTGGCCTCGAGCAACTCGCCGGCACGGATGGACTCCGACCAGTACGGAAGACGATGGTGCGCCGCGTCAGAGTACGTGGTGGCCTCTCCCTGACCTCCGTGACAGACGGTGCAACCATAGCGATCGGGGGGATGTGTCCCCAGCCACGTGCCTCGATGCGTGGCGAACGGCTGCGGCGCGCGCGCGAAGGACGGGTCGTCCACGCCCAGATGACACGTCGTGCAGCGGTCGACCCGATCGAGGTCAGTCAGCCAGACTTGACGAATCCCCCCGACCGGCGGCGCCAGGCTGAGCGCGTGGGGATCTTTCACTTCCTGCTCGAGCCGCCTGAATTGCGCCTGCGTGGTGCGCCACTCGGCCAGGTACTCCTTGAAGAACACCCAGCTGAAGATCGCCAGGAAGGCGACGCCGAGTACGGCGAACGCCTGGTGCAAGCGCATCGGGGACACCTGGGGATCACGCATGGCCGATCAGCCGGTCCAGGGCCACACCCACGCCCAGTTCGGCCCGCGGAAATACGTGCCGATCGCCGTCAGCAGGATCGCGACCGATGCCAGCACGCCGAAGATCCAGTTCGCCCGCCGGCGCTCGGGGGCGAACCAGACGCCGACGCCACGCGGGAGCGGATCGAGATACGGCGTCAGCAGCAACAGGAGCACCACGATTGTCGGCACCAGCACGCCGCCGATGAACGCGCTGTAATGGACCAGTTCCTGGAGGCCAAGAAAATACCAGGGCGCCTTGGCGGGATTCGGCGTGCGCGTTGGATCGGCAAGCTCCTCCAGCGGCGCGTCGAACAGGAGCGACACCACGTGCAGCACGACCAGCACCGCGAGCAGGACGAGCAGTTCGCGGTACAGCAGGTGCGGCCACGACATGACGTCGTCTTCCGGGTCGGCCTCAACCACCGGCAGGGCCGGCCGGTCGGTCAGCGCCATGAGCCCGTAGCTCCGCGCCGATGCGGGGAATCGTCCGGGGCGGACTTCCTCGACCGGCGCAGGCTCGGATGGCGCGGGCGCGCTGAGCCCGTCCTTCCGTACGCGGAAGAAGTGCACCGCGACCAGGCCGAGGGCGATCGCGGGCAGAATCACGCAGTGCAGCACGTAGAACCGCAGCAACGCGCCCGGGCCGATCACATTTCCGCCGAGGAGCAGGTACTTCAGGTTGTCGCCGAGCCATGGGGCGTAGCTGGCCATGTTCGACCCGACGGTGATGGCCCAGAACGAAAGCTGATCCCACGGCAGCAGGTAGCCCGTGAACGACAGGAACAGCGTCAGGAGCAGGAGCCCCACCCCGATGACCCAGTTGAACTGTCGGGGCGACTTGTACGCGCCGGTAAAAAACACGCGGCACATGTGGAGGAACACCACGGCCACCATGGCGTGCGCCGCCCAGCGGTGCATGTTGCGGAGCACCATCCCGAAGGTGACCACAAACTGCAGGTCTTTCATGCTCCGATACGCGGCGGGGGGGCTCGGAGTGTAGTACAGCATCAGCGCGATGCCGGTGAGGATGAGCACGCCAAACAGGTAAAAGCTGATGAGGCCCAGGCCCAGCGTGTAGGAGGCGCGCAGGCTGTGCCGCTGCACCTTTGCCGAGTGGACGTGCAGAAACACGCTCGAAATCATGGCGGCCGCGCGGTCTTTGTCCGTCCGCGGCCAGCCAACCCGGAACACGGAACGGCTGACGTTCCCCAACCACAGTCGCACCTGTGCCGTGTACGGCATCTCAGACCTTGAACCGATAGTCGGGATCGACGGTCAACTGCTCGTCGACCACGAGCTCACCGCGCGGCGACAGGCTCAGACCGAACCACGCCAGAGGTCGCGGTGCAGGTCCGTTGACGACCTGGCCATTCAGGTCGAACCGGCTTCCATGACAGGGACAGGCGAACCCCTCGCCCGGGACGAAGCGCACGTTGCACCCGAGATGCGTGCACACCGACGAGATGGCGTAGAACCCCTCGGCGCTGTTGAACACGAACAGCCGGCGATCGGCGAGGAAGCTCGGCTCGCCGGCTGGAAAATCTCCGGGCTGCCCCGCCGGAAATCGGCTGGGCGGCTCGTACAGGACGTTGGGAAACAGAAAGCGCGCGGTGGCCCCGAAGAACCCCAGGACTCCGGCAACGACGG
>DATCIJ010000010.1:0-16398 GCA_036507855.1 Gemmatimonadaceae bacterium
AGTGGTACGACAAGGACCGTGGTGCGTCATCGCTCGAGGAGATCGTCGCGATGATCGAAGCGGCGCATGCTGGCGGAGCGAAGTGCGGTTCTTCCTGATCGGTTGACCCGGGCGCGTTTGCTCGCTCGGGGATCCGCGTTGCCGGTCGCTCGCTCGGGGATCTGCACGGCTCAAGGCCGACTGCGCTTTGTGGAACAACAACTTATTTGAGTCGCTGGTCGGATTTCGCCTTGGCAGATCCCCGTCGCTCGCTCCTCATCCACTGTCGCTGAGCCTGTTCGTGCTGAATGCGCTCGACTTGCCACGAGCTGGCGTGGGGAGTGAACGACGGGAAGCGCTGCGGAAGCTCGTAAGCCTGCCGGCTCTCATTGCTCGCTCGGGGGATCTGCCCGGCTCGATACAACGCAGCATTGCGGAAAGGCGTCGGTTGAGGAAGCTGCGTTGCGACCTCGCCTTGGGCAGCCCCCCTTCGCTCGGGAGACTCCTCGCGCTCGTGCGACGAGCAAACGCGACGATTCCGTGAGGAATGTCGGAACCGTTCAGCGTAAGAACCAAGAACCCCATCGGAGCCGCCCGCGATCGAGAACGGGTGGTCTTACGATTCACTCGCTAAGCTCGAGTTCCATGCGTAAGCGCACTCGACTTGCCACACGGAAAGCGAACGACGGGCTCACTGGAGGCGGCGTGCTGCGGGCGGTATCACGCATGGACTTCGAGACGCCAGGTTGTCCGCAGTAGGGGCCGCCGGAAGGGAGTCCCGTCGTGAGCAACCCGCGGGCCATGATCACCTTGCTTGAACAACCCGCCTTACGGCCTCGGCGCAGAAAGGAAATCCACGGCCAGGTTTGCCAAGGCTCGCATACCCGGGACCAGCACTCCCTCATCCGCAAAGAACTTCGGCGAGTGGTTAGGCGCGGCCTGGCCCACCCGCTCCTTCGGCGTTACCCCGATGAAGAAGAACAGTCCCGGCGCCGCCTGCTGGAAGAACGAGAAGTCCTCAGCCGTTGTCGTTGGGCGACCAATCTTCACGTTCGCTTTCCCCAGCACGCGCTCCAGTGTCGGGATCATCCGGTCCGTCAGCGGCGGATCGTTGTACGTCACCGGCGTCATCTTCTGGATGCGAACGCTCGCCATCGCGCCGCTCGCCGCGGCAATCGACTCGGCGGTTCTCGTCAGGCGCTCGTGGAGCTGGGCTCGCACCGTTTCATCGAAGGCGCGGATCGTTCCCGACATCTCGACGCTGTCGGGCACGATGTTCGTGCGAATCCCGCCCCGAATCATGCCTACGGTCACCACCGCCGGCGTCAGCGTCAGGTCCGTCTGACGGCTGGTGATCGTCTGGATGCCAAGCACGATCTGCGACGCGGCGACGATGGGATCGATGCCATTCCATGGAAGGGCCCCGTGCGTCTGCCGTCCCCGGACCGTGATGTAGAAGTTGTCGCTGCTTGCCATCACCCCGCCGCTACGGAACTCGACATGCCCGACCTCCAGCGGGAAGACGTGCAGTCCAAAGACCGCGTCGACTTTCGGGTTCGTGAACGCGCCCTCCTTGAGCATCATCGGCGCGCCACCCTCCTCGCCTAACGGCGGACCTTCCTCAGCGGGCTGGAAGATGAACTTCACGGTCCCCGGAATCTCCGCCTTCATCGCCGTCAGCATTTCGGCCACGCCCATCAGGATCGCGACGTGATTGTCATGTCCGCAGGCGTGCATCACGCCGACTTCCTGGCCGTTGTACTGCGTCTTGGCGGTCGACTTGAACGGCAGCTCGACTTCCTCGGTGACCGGCAGCGCATCCATGTCGGCGCGCAGCGCCACCACCGGTCCCGGCCGGCCGCCCTTCAGGACGCCGACGACGCCGGTATGCGCGACCTCCGTCGTCACCTCCAGTCCGAGCTTCCGCAGATGCTCGGCCACGATCTTCGACGTGCGGAACTCGCGATTGCCAAGCTCGGGGTTCTGATGAAAGTCGCGTCGCCAGGCGACGACTTTGGATTCGAGTTCCTTCGCTCTCCGATCAATCTCCGATTGAATCCGAGTGACGGCTTGAGCCGAGAGTGAGGGGGCGAGCGCAAGGCTCAGCGCGATCAGTGAATGACGGAGCATGGATGTGAGATGGGAGATGGGAGACTTGAGATAAACTGTACGTCGATTTCGCGGAATCAGTCAGGAAACTGATAGCCGCCAGCTGATCCGCGCAATCGGAAGGCAGGTGATCTCAATTCTCCCATCTCACATCTCAATCCGCGCGATCTTTCGACGCCTCCCCACGAGAAGGGCAGGCACCACAAACAGCGCCCCCAGCGTGCCGAAGATCGTCCCGCCGGCGGTCGCCAGGGCAATCGCTCCAAAGATGTCCTGCGTCGACGTCCCCACGGCCAGCGGAATCAGGCTCGCCATCGACGTCAATGTCACCAGGATCACCATGCCTGCCCGGTCCATCGCCGACCGCAGGGCCTCCTTCCTTCCGAGTCCTGCTGGTCCTCGCAGGGCACGAGCGCGGCGGCGCGCCAGGCCGGCGTCGGTCACCAGGATCGCCTGGTTGACGGCAAGGCCGATCACCAGGATCACGCCGACGGCTGCCTCACGTGTGAACGCCGCTTTCATGATCCAGAACGCGAAGATCACGCCGCCCAGGGCGATCGGCAGGCTGAGGAAGATGATTGACGTCGCCCAGATCGAGTCGAACACCAGCGCGACCGCGAGGATCACCAGCACGATACCGATCCCGAAGACCAGCCAGAGTCCCTTCTCGCTGTCGTCAGGCGTGAAGAATCCGAATGCGGCTTCCTCCACCTTGTAGCCTGGCGGCGCCGAGATCGACTTCATGAAGGCGTCGTGCGTGCGCTGCGCCAGTCGATTCGGTCCGCGGAACTCGTACGCCACGGTCCGCATGTACTGCTGATCTTCTCGATCGATTGCCGAGAGCAAGTCACGCTCGCTCACCTTCGACACACTGCCAATTGGCACCGCGCTTCCGTCTGGTGTCGGGATGAACGCCTCGCGAAGTTCGTCGAGAGAGCGCGTGTTGGCGCCGATTGCTTTCACATTCACCGGAATCTCGTCGCCACCGATCTCCAGGAGCACCGCGCCAACCTGTGTGCGTATCTCCCGCCCCACGGCGAAACCGAGATCCTGCGACGTGAGGCCAAATCGCGCCAGCGCGGCCCGATCTGGTTCGATGGCCACGCCGGTGGCCTTTTCGCGCATGAAGCCGGACGCCGTGCTGATGTCCACGTTCCGCACCCGTGGTATCTGCTCGAGGCGCTCCTTGACGTCGAGCGCCATCTGCTCGACCCCTGAGAACGAGTAGCCCATGACGCGGATCCGGTACGACGCCATGCTCGACGAGCCGTAGCCTGACGAGAAGCCCGGCCCCTGGCCGCGCACGCTCACCGACGCGCCGCCAATGAACACAGCCCGTTGTGTCAGGCGCTCCTCCATCTCCAGCGGGATCGCGGTCAGTTCGTGCTCGCGCGTGAACATCACGTTCATCATCGCGCCGGTGATCCCGTTGCTGCGGGAACGAACCTGCTCGACACCGGGCTGTCCGACCGCGAGCGCTTCCATCTCGCGGATGGCGTTGTCCAGCGTGACCGGATCGGATCCGCGCGGGAAGCTGATGGTCGCTGTCACGTATGTCCGTTGGCCGAACCCGAATCCGCCAAACGCGAACCTCGGCACCTTCTTGATGAAGACCCAGGTCAGCCCGGCAAGCGCGATCGTCGTGAGGCCGATCGTGACCCAGCGGAACCGGATCACCGGAAACAGGAGCCGCGCGTAGAAACGACGCGATCGACGCCATGACGTCTCGTGAATGTGGTGCCCCGAAGCCAGCGCCGGAATCATGACTACCGAGGCGACGACCGACCAGGCGAGCGCCATGGTGAACGCGGCAGCGAAGGGCATGAATGCCGCCCGCGCGTTCCCCTGCAGGTAGAGAAACGGGAACAGCACCACGGTCGTCGTGAGCGTTGCCCCGATGATCGCCGGCGTTATGCGCCCCGCGACGTCGGCGCGTGCCTCACGAGTATCCGGCACGGTTCCCAGTCGCTCGGCCACCACCAGCCCGTTCTGGACGAGAATCCCGATGCCCATCGCCAGTCCAGCCAGCGTCAGCATGTTGGCCGGGATGTTGAAGACATAGAGACCAAATGCCGTGCCCGCGATCGCCACCGCGGCACTCCCTATGACCAGTGCGACCGCCCGGAAGTCGCGCAGCATGACCGCAATCACCAGGATGACGGCGGCAAAGGCGATGGCGCCGCGCAGCAGCAGGTTGTTGAGTTGCTCGGCCAGCTCTTCGCTTTCATCGTTGACGATCCGTATGTCCACGCGCGGCGGGAGCGTTGGACGCAGTTCGTCGATGGCGAGGCGTAACGCGGCCGCTGTCTTGATCGCGTCGGCGCCAGGCTGCCGCGAGATGTCCATCGTTATGGCCGGCTGGCCGTTGATGCGATTGAACCGGCCGCCCGCATCTTCCTCGGGGCGCACCGTGGCCAGTTCGCCGAGCCGGAAGACCCGCCCGCGGCCGCGAACCGGCAGCTGCTCCAATTGCTCGACCGCGTCGGGCTGGTCGCGGAGGGTCACCTCGTACTCGCTGACGCCGCGCTGCTCTTCACCTAACGACTGCACCAGGCGCGCGTCGCGGATGGCCTGCCCCAGTGCCACCGGCGACACGCTGAGCTGGCGCAGCAGCTTCGCGTCGTAGGAGACCGTAACGGAAAAGTCCGTGCCACCGAAGGCGTTCACTCCGGCGACGCCGGCGACCGCCGACAACCGGGGGCTCAGGGTTTCGTCGGCCAGCTTCTGCAGCGCACCCGCCGTATACGGTCCGGTAACGGTCAGGGTGAAGAGCGTCGGTTCCTGCAGGTCCGTCGGAACGAAGTTGCGGACCGTCGGCCGGCTCACGCCGCGAGGAAACTCCGGGGCCAGGATCTCGAGCCGCTCGAGGATCGACAGGCGCGCGATCTGGACATCGGTCTTGGGGTCGAGTTCAGCCGTGATCTGGGCGGTTCCCTCGCTGGACGTGCTCCGCGTCTTTCTCACGCCGCGAACGCCCTGGATGGCCGACTCGATAGGCGACGCGACGTACATCTCCATCAATTCCGCCGACGCGCCACTCCAGCCGGCGCCGATCATCAGTCGCGGCAGTTCGACCTCTGTGCGCGTGGCCAGCGCGAGGCGGGTGAACGACACCACGCCGCCGAGCAGGATGACGATGCTCGTCGCCCAGACGACGGCGGGACGGGAGGCAGCCCAGCGGATCATGGGAGAATTGAGATTGGAGATGGGAGATGGGAGATGGGAGACGTGAGATAAACTGCCTTCCGATCAGGCGTGGATCATCGTTTGGAGAGTGGGCGTTCCGTGGAGCGAGTACCACCCGTCATCCGATCTGGCAGGTGATCTCCCATCTCACGTCTCCCATCTCCCATCTTGCGTCTCTCAAGCACTGCGTATGCCGTTGGCAGCAGGAAGAACGTCACCAGCAGCGCCGACACGCTGCCCCCGATAACCCCGGCGGCAAGCGGCCGGTACAACTCGCCGCCGCTCCCCCACCCGAACATGAGCGGCAGCACGCCGGTGATCGTCGTGATCAGGGTCATGGCGATCGCGCGCAGCCGCTGGTGCCCGCCGAGCAGAACCGACTCCTCGATGCCGTGGCCCTCCTCGCGGAAGCGCCGAATAGCGTCGAGCTTCACCACGGCCTCATTGTCGGCCATGCCGATCATGACGACGATGCCGATGAGCGATACGACGTTGATGCTCTGGCCGGTGAGATACAGGAAGACGAGTCCACCAGCCGCGGCCAGAGGCACGGTCAGCATGACCACCAGCGGCACGGTGAACGAGGCGAATTCACCGGCCAGCACGAGGAAGACCAGACACGTCGCGAGCACGGCCACCAGCACCAGTTCCTTCGTCGTGCGTTCCTGCTCGGCGTTCGCGCCGGTCACGGCCCACGATACACCGGCCGGCAGTTGCACGTTGGACATTGCCGCCGTGACGTCCTTCGAAGCCCGGGCCGTGCCACCGCTCTGGATCAGGCCTTCCACGGCGACCACGGGGCGTTGACCGACGCGCACCACTTCCACCGGAGCACGCACTTCAGTCGCGCGGACCAGTTGTGAAACGGGCACGCCGCCTACGACCGAGTTGAGCGCCTCGGCCAGGTCCTCGTTGGCGCTCCCCGCATAACGAACGGAGATGGGAGTACGCCGGTCTGTCTCACGAAGTTCGGTCGCCGAAACGCCACCCAGACCGCCGGCCAACGCGTTCGCGACCGCCTGAATGCTCAGCCCGCGCTCGGCGATCCGGTCGCGCGCCAGGGTCACTTCGACCACCGGCTGCATGCCTTCCTGCGCATCGCGCACGTCCGACAGTGAGGCAAGGCCGCGCATGATCGATCGTGCCGAGTCGGCCCAGCGTGCCGCTTCATCGTACGTGCGGGCCGAGAGTTCGACGCGGACGATACGCCCCTCACGGCCAATGAGGCTGCCGAATTCCGAGGCGCCCGCGACGTCGAGGGCGAGCATGCCCTGGCCGGCCAGGTCCGGCAATGCCGCGCGCATCGCGTTGGCGAACGCCGTCGCGCCGCCGCCCGAAGGCACGGGCAGGATGAGCTGGGCGCTGGCGGAGGTTCCCGGATCCGCGCCGGCCAGAATCTCCTCATCCGTGGCGGTGCCGACTCGCGTGTACACCCCTCGCGAGCCTAACGTGTGAGCGGCGTCCTCGAGTCGCTTGGCCTGGCGGGTCGTTTCTTCAATGGCCGTGCCTTCGGTCAGGTTGAGCGAGGCCACCACCACGCGCTCGTCCACCTGTGGCAGGATCTCACGGGGCAGCCGTGCCGTGACCCACAATGTTCCCAGCAGGCCCACGCCGGTGATGGCGAATACGAGGCCGGGGTTGGCAAGCGACCACTTCATGCCGCGCTCGTATTGACCCTCGCACCAGTGGCCGGCTCGAGCCAGGACGTCGATCCTGCGGACTTCTCGTGACTCGTGACTCGTGATTCGTGACTCGGCCGCTCCCTCTGGCTTCTGGCCTCTGGCCTCTGGCCTCCTCCGCCGCCCGATCACCATCACCGGCATCAACGTCAGTGCGAGAATCAGCGACGCCCCAACAGACATGACCACCGAGAGTGACAGATCCCGGAACAGCGCCGCCGCCAGGCCCTGCACGAACACGATCGGACCGAAAACGAGCAGTGTCGTGAGGGTGCCGGCCGTCAGCGGTCCCGATACCTCCTCGGTAGCCACCCGGGCGGCCTCGGCGATCGGCATTCCTCGCTCCCGTTTTCGAGCCGCCGCCTCGGCGACGACAATGGCGTTATCGACCAGAAGGCCGACGCCAAGGGCAAGTCCTCCGAGCGACAGCACGTTCACCGTCACGTGCATTCCCTGCAGCAGCACGAGAGCGACCAGCACCGACAGCGGCACCATCAGGCCGATGGCCAACGACAGGCGCCAGTCGCGCAGGAAGACCAGGATCACCAGCAGCGAGAGAGCGCCGCCGAGGATGATCTCCTGGCCCAGGTTGGACAGGGCGTCCACGACGAAATCGGCTTGCTCGGCCACAACGTTCAGCGTGATGCCGGGAAACTCGGTGCGCAGTTGCTCGACGATCCTCTCCAGCTCCTTGGTGACCGAGACCGTGTTGGATCCAGCGTCCTTGTAGACCACGAGCCCTACGGCCGCCTCACCATCCAGTCGCGTGAGGGTGACGGGATCGGCTGTGGTGATGACGACGGTGGACAGGTCACGCAGCTTGATCCCGCTGCCTGGCGGTCCGACCGGCGTGTCGCCGATCTCGAACGGCGTGCGGAATTCCGTCAGCGCGCGAACAGAGAACCGGAACTGCCCGCGACGGATCGTGCCGGCCGTGCCGGTGACGTTGGCGGTGCGAATGGCGTTGGCGATGTCGTCACTCGTTATGTTCAGGCCGCGCATGCGGGCCGGGTCCACCTCGATGCGGATCTCATCGCTCGGCGTGCCGACGACCGCCACGCTGGCCACGCCGCCGATCTGCTCCAGCCGTCGCGCGTAGACGTCTTCGGCCGTTCGCGCCAGCTCTCGCAGGTCGCCCTTGATGCTCAGGCTCAGCACCGCGATGGGCCGTTCGCCGGGGTCGCTGGTGAGCAACGTCGGACGCTCGGCGCTTTCGGGCAGCTGGCCGCGCGCGTTGTCGAGCTGCTCACGCACGCTGAGCAGCGTGCCCTGCATGTCCGTTCCCCACGCGAAGCGCAGCGTCGTCGTCGCCTCGCCGTTCCGGCTCTCCGACCGCAGTTCGACCAGGCCCGGCGTGGCGGCAACCGCCCGCTCGATCGGCTCGGCCACGAACCGGCTCACTTCGGTGGCGGCGGCGTCAGGGTAGAGCGTCCGGATGGTGAGCACCGGCAGCGTCACGTCCGGCAGCAGCGACACCGGCATCCGGCCTAACGACACCGACCCAAGGAGAACTACGCCGAGGGTGGCGGCTATGGTCGAGACAGGACGGCGAATCGCGGCGGCGGGAAGGGACATCGGGAAATGAGATGGGAGATGGGAGAATTGAGAGAAACTGCTTTCTGATAAGGTCGGATTTCGATTGGAGGTGAGGGCAGTGCACGGAGCACGTACCACCAACATCAGGGGTTGCAGCCTATCTCAGATCTCCCATCTCCCATCTCCCATCTTCCCTCCGGTTCAGTCAGGCTTCCTGACCGGCTGCCCAACTGACCCCGTATCAGCATTCACGACTCGCACCGGCGCGTCGTGCGTCAAAGTGAGGTGCCCTTCCACGATCACGTCGTCGCCAACTTCAACTGGAATCAGTCCCGTGCCCGAGTCAGGCAGCACTTCGGTCTCGATTCCGTTCGATCGTCCCGGATTGATGTAGACCCACTGCGCGCGGCCGTTGCGCACCACGAACACCAGCGGCCGGTTGTCGCGTTGAATGATTGCGCGCGTCGGGACCAGCCGGCGCCCCGTCAGTCGCGACGCCTCGAGCTTCACGTCGGCATACATGCCAGGGCGCAGCGAACTTCCCGCTGGAATCCGCACGAAGGCCCGACCCGAGCGGGTCGTCGTGTCCACCAACGGCAGCACCGCGGCGATTCTCCCGATGATGGCGCGGTTGCCTGCCGCCGCGCTGGTCACGATGGCCTGTCCACCCTCGCGAATCAGCGGCAGATCGTGCTCCAGCACCTGCGCATCGATACGGAGCGAGACGAGGTTCACCACGCGGGTGAGGAGCTCGCCGGCACTGACGCGCATGCCTACCGCGATCATCACCTGGTCAACCAGTCCGTCGAACGGGCTGATCACGGTGGCTTTCTCGCGCTCCAGCTTTGCGCGATCGAGCGCCACCTGCGCACTGGGCACGCCCGCGCGAATCATCGCGGTCCGGCGCTGTTCTTCGGTGGGGACCTTGCCGGTCACGACCGAGTCGGGATAGTAGCTCTCGCGGAAGGTCTGCATCGCGCGATCGAACCCGGCTTCGGCGTCCTTCACATTGATGTCGAGCGGACGCGGGTCGAACGTGATGAGCACTTGCCCGCTCCGGACGCGGTCCCCCGGTCGCACGAGGACCTTCTCCACGGTTCCCGCCACCTCTGACCTGAGCGCGGATACCTGGTCGGAAGCCACCTGCCCGGTCGTGGAGACGGTCAGCACCAGGTCTCCTTCGCGGACCGCCACGGCCGCCACGGGAAGCGCCAGCGTGGTGGTAGGGGCGCCGTCGGTAGGTGTGGCCGTCGAGTCTCCCGTGGCCGCCGCCGCGGAATCGCCTTCGGACCCGTCGGCCTTCTTGCAGCCATAGGCGGTGGCCGAGAGGGTCAGGGCCGCGGCCAGGGCAAGTAATCGCGTCGGAATCATGAAGTTCGGTTCGGAGGGGGACAGCGCGTTCAACTACCTTTGTCGTCGGACGGCGGCGAAGGGTTGCCGGGGCCGTGGAATTGGTCAGATCCAGAAGATGCCGCCCGCCGGGGGCCGGCACCACTACGGAGTTCGCCCCTGGGCAGTGACGGATTTGGAAGGTGCTGTCACCATGAGCCTCTGCCCGCTGCCCGCTGCCCGATTCCCGCTGCCCGCTAAAGAACCCGAGCATAGGGCAGGTGTAACACGACGGTCTTTCAGCGCCCCCGCCAACCAGTGAACAGGCCGATGAAATACACGCTCATGGTTGCTGCACTTGGCGCACTGGCCGGCCCCCTCGACGCGCAAGGCGTTGCCAGCGTGCGAGGCATAGTGACCAACGAGTCCGCCCGGCCGCTCGAGCAGGCGCTGGTCACGCTCGACCCGCAGGGCGTCAATCGGCAGGTGCGCACCGATCGCGAGGGCCGTTTCAGCTTCCTCGGCGTGCCGCCCGGGCAGCACAGCGTCAGAGTCACCTGGGTCGGATTCACACCGGAGACCAGGCAGATCGAGGTCGTCGCCGGTGACGTCACCGTCGATTTCACCCTCCGCCGGCTGACCGTGCTCGACACCGTCGCGATCACAGCGAAGCGCACCGGTCTCCATGGATCAGTCATGTCGAAGGACTCGCTGCTGCCGGTGCCCGGCGCGCGCATCGAGATCATTGGCGCGCGAAAGGCCGACTCCACCAACTCGTCAGGCACGTTCAACTTCCCGGAGCTCAGGAGCGGCTCCTACATCGTGCGTGTGAAGCACCCGCTCTTCGAGTCGCGCAACTTCTCCGTGGTCGTGCCGGTGAGTGGGGGAACGGAACTCGACGTCGTGGTGGAACGTGGGCGCGTGAGCCGCGACCAGCACATGGAGCAGTTCTATCGCGAGATGGACTCCCGGCTGACGTTCCGCGGAATCAACTCGGCGTTCGTGACGCGAGAGGAACTGAAGGGACGCGAGAGGATGCCGTTGGATGTGGCGCTCGCTTTCGCGCCCGAGTTCGCACGCAAAAGCCTGGTCATCCTATCGGATGTGTGTGTTTTCGTAGATGGGATCGCTCGCCCGGGTGCGACCGTGAAGGACTTCGCACCGGAAGACATCGAGTCGATTGAGCTTTATGCCGCTCCGCTGGGGCGAGCAGATCCTACGGGGTCCTTGCGCACTCGCTGGCCACCCAGAACTCCCTGCGGGCTGCCACTGACGCCAGGAGAGGCGCGGATAAGCAAGTCGATCGTGAAGGTGATGTTCGCGGTGGTGTGGCTGAGGCGCTGACACGGAGATATGAGACGGGAGATGGGAGAATTGAGATGAACTGCCAACTGGTCAATCCGATTTGATCGGAAAGCAGTTTCTCTCCCATCTCCCATCTCCCATCTCCCATCTCACATCTGGCTACGGCCTCTCCGGCATCACGAACTTGTGCTTCTGCAGATACTGCAGATCATCTTCGTCGACGCGGGCGATGTAGACCGCGCCGCTGCCGAAGCCTAACAAGCGAGCCTTCTTCGGCAGCACCACTCTCTGCGCCAGGTTGCCCGCACGATCGATCAGGTCGAACGTCGGCGGCTGACCGGCGGGGCCCGTGCGCTGAATCCAGAGATAACCCTCGTTCGAGAACGTCAGCGTGTTCGTTGCCGACAGGAACGGCGGCATGTACTCGCCGCCCCACGACTCGGGATCCTGGACGTTGTTGTTCGGAACCATGGCTGCCGAGCGGCGGCCAGTGTTGTCGGACGTGATCATCATGCCCATGGCATTCTTCTGCCGTTCGCGCCACTCCTGCTTGTGGCCTTCGGAGACCTTGATGCGGTCGTGCCTGATCGGCTGACCGCGCGTCCGCTGGCCGGCCTCATTGACGAACTCGACGCTGTACGGATCGACGTGCGCGATCGCCACTCGCCCATCAGGAGCCACCGCCATCATGTCGGCGCCATTGAACGGCGGCCCACCGCCGATCCGCACCGAGACGTTCGCCCCGCCGCGGCCCCTGCTCCCGCTGATCTGGTTCGATCCCGCCGGGACACGTAGCCAGGCCAGCGTGTCACGCTTCCCTGACGCGCGATTCCAGCGTGTCATCGGCAGGGAATCCGACGACACGGGACCATTGTCTGTCATCCTGAATGGAGCGCCCTGCGCGTACATCCGTCCCTTTGCGTCAGATGCCGTCGGCATGCTCGAACCGATCATCATCATGCCGCGACCGTCACCGCGCCCGCCGGACGGAGGCGGAACGTTCAGGTCGACGAACCCGCCAACCGTGGCATTCGGATTGATGAGCAGCATCCGGTTGTTGAGCATGTCGACGACCGCGGATGTGTCGTTGGGAAGAGCCAGAAGGCGTGTCGGGATTCCGTATTCACCAGGCCCGGAACCTTCGCGGCCGAGTTTTGTCGCGGTGCCGGCCTTGAGGTCAAGCACCTGCACCGTCTTGTCACGCGGATCGATCGCGATCACCCGACCGTCTTTCAATTCGCGGACGCCGGCGATCATCGTGAACGGCTCCGAGTACTCGGCGTCGGGCTTGGACAACGTTCGGGTGGGCACGTTTTGCGCCAGCGCCGGAGAAGCCATGGCGAGAAGGCCGGCGGCAAGGATGAGTCTTTTCATAGGGCAGAGGGCAAAGGGCAGTTTAGCGGTCGTACGGGGGGTTAGTCCTCCCGACCGTCCATAGGGTTTACTACGGCTGTAGGGGCGGGAGGCATCCCGTCAGACGATGGTCCGCTTCAACGCCAGAACTTCGCGAGGAGCCCGCGGATACTTCGGCCGCAGCCGACGAAGGGTCGCGTTCAGCGTACGCGTTATCAGATAGTTCCGGACGGTCTTCGAGTCCGCCGGAACCACGTACCACGGCGCCCATTTCGTGCTGCACTTCCGCAGGGCGTCCCGGTATGCGGCCGTGAACGCGCTCCACTGCCGACGGTCATCCAGGTCACCAGCGCGAAACTTCCAGTTCTCCGTGGGATCTTCCAGGCGATCGATCAACCGCTCGCGCTGCTCCTTGCGCGAGATGTGCAGGAAGAACTTGAGGATCGTGACGTTGTTGGCGGCCAGCATGCGCTCGAAGTCGTTGATCTGCTCGAACCGGGCGCGCCACACTTTCGGCGGGACGAGTCGCTTCACGCGCACCGCGAGCACGTCCTCGTAATGCGACCTGTTGAAGATGCCGATGTACCCGCGCGGCGGCACCGCGGCGTGGACCCGCCAGAGGAAGTCGTGCGACAGTTCGAGCGTCGTCGGCACTCCGAATGACGTGACCCGGCACGCCTGCGGATTGCACCCATCGAACACCTGCTTGATCGCGCCATCCTTCCCCGACGCGTCGCGGCCCTGGAGGATCACCAGCACCGCGTGACGCTTCTCGGCCCACAGTCGGTCCTGGAGCTTGCCGAGCTCCTTGACCTCGTCGGCCAGCATGAATTTGAGCGCGTCCCGATCCTGCAGGTCGCGCGGTCGATGCGCATCGCGGTCGGAAAGAGAGAGCGCGGTTCCCGATCGAACCGGTTTCAGGATCATGGATTGCCTCCGTTCAGGCCATAGATTGCACGCGCGCCGCACCAGCCAACAGGTCAACCTTCTCTCTCCATACTCTTGTTCCGCCGATTCGGAACCCTCACGCTCTCGTTGGCCACTTCCTTCGTTCCGCGAGTCGCGCGCGCTCAGCGCGAGACGTTTACCAACACGAACGCCTGGTTCGTCTTCAATGCCGATGTCGCGCTGAACGAGCGCTGGGGAGTGCTGTTCGACGCGTCGGCGCGGCGGTCAGGTCCAGTCGACGAGGTCATGGCCAACTTCGTGCGCGGTGGCCTGGCGTACGAGGTGAATGACAACGTACGCGTCGCGGCCGGAGCGAACTGGTCGCGCAGCTATGCGTACGGTGAGCTGCCGGCCGACTATCCCGTCACCGAGCGGCGGGTGTGGCAGCAGGCGATCGTCGCGCACGCTATCGGGCGCCTGGACCTGTCGCATCGGTACCGGCTCGAGCAACGGTTCCGCGGCCGTCGCAACGATCCCGATGTCGACCACATCGACCATTGGGAGCGCTCGGGGCGATTTCGCTATCAGTTGAAGGGGACGTTGCCCTTGAGCGGTGACGACATCGAACCAGGAGAGGCATATCTGTCGGCGTCCAATGAGTTGTTCATAGGCATTGGACGGAACGTGCAGTACAACATCTTCGACCAGAACCGGGCCACGTTTGGTGTTGGCTACCGGCTGACGCGGGACTGGCGGACCGAAGTTGCATTTCTCGAACACGTGATCTTCCGGGGAAACGGCACCGAGGTGGAGCGCAATCACACGTTCACGTTCACGCTGTCGTATTCGCGTCCGCCCTCGCGGAGCCAAGGCTCGGCGCCGGCCGGGGTAACACCGTCACGGTGACGCTCGTCGTGGGCGCGGCGCGGTACGAGGCGGCACTGCGATTCCCGGCCTATCTCGAGTCGGTGGTGAAGAACGCAGAGTTATGGCAGGGCATGTATCGCACCGCGATGGTTGCTCCCGAGTCGGCCGAGCGATTGCGCCGGGTTTCGGGAGAGCTGCGGTTCCTGGCGCTGAGTGAGGATTGGTGCGGCGACTGCGTGAGTTGCCTGCCGGTCATCGCGCGACTCGCGGACCAGTCCGGGATCGACCTCCGGATTCTCCGGCGAGACGAGAATGCCGACCTCATGGTTGCCCACCTGACGTCAGGGACTCGCTCCATCCCGGTCGTCATGGTTCTGGACCGTGACCTCCGCGAGCTGGCCTGGTGGGGCCCTCGGCCGGCGCCGGTGCAGCGTTGGATGCGGAGCGAGGGCCTCCTGCTTCCCGAGCCGGAGCAGAGCCGGCGGAAACGGGCCTGGTATGCCCGGGACCGGGGGAGGGCGGTGGTTGGGGAGCTCTGTGATGCCGTCGAGCGTGCGGCGCGACGGATCGCGGGGCGCCGGTGACGGGTCGTCGAGGCACGAACCCGCAACCCGCCACCCTCTGCCCACACCAAGCCGGTTCAGTAGATTGTGAGGCACACTCAAACCAGAACACGAGACCAGACAGATGGCCGGCAGACGCATCGAGGGCAACTTCAACCAGGGCTGGGGGATCGCCGCGTTCATCACGCTGCTCGCCGCGGCCGGGTTCGCGACCGCGTTCACGATCAACAAGCGCACGTACCACTCACCTAACGACGTCACCGCGCCCGCCGGAGGCGCCGAGTCGCACGCCCCGGCGCCGGCGGCGGAGAAGCACTAGGGTCGTGGGACCACCAGCACCAGCAACCTGCACCAGTCCCAGCAACTCGCCCTAGCACCCACCACTCGCAACTCAGCTCGCAGTAGGGTGCCAACATGCCTCGCCTCGCCCTTCTCCTCGCATTAATCCTTTCGGCCCTGCCAGCCGCGCTGCCGGCGCAGGTCATGCCGGCGACCGTCGTCCGACGTGGTGGAGCCAACGGCCTGGCGATGAGCGATGGAGAACCCATCAGCTTCATCCTGGAGCACGCGCAAATCCTCGATCTGGTGGACAGTCAGCGCACGAGCCTGATGTCCCTTCGCCGCCGGCTCCGCGCGACGAACGCCCCCTACATGAGGCAGCTCGATTCGCTGCGCGAGACGCTGGGGATCAGTCTGGAGCCACGCCAAAGGGGATTGAACGACGAGGACCGGAAGAAGCTGCAGCGGCTCGAGCAGTTGTCGCAGCCGATCACGGACTCGATCAAGGTGAACAACGACGCCGCGAATCTTCAGGCTCGGGGACTCCTGGACAGCGTGCAGGTGGTGAGGCTCGATTCGCTCGTGCTGCGCGAGCGCGGAACGATCGGCGGCCGTCGGCCGCCACCTTCACAGCTCCGTCTCTTCGCTGGTCGCTCATCGCTCTTCGCTGCTCGCTGAGCGTGCAGGAGCACCGGCTCGTCACGACACGCCGCGCGCGGTACTACACCATCGGCGGCGGCGAGCAGCCGCTCAGCGAAGCATGGATCGTGCTGCACGGGCTCGGACAATTGGCGTCCGTGTTCATCAAGTACTTCCAGTCGATCGCGACGCCCGGCCGTTTGATCGTGGCGCCCGAGGCGCTCAACCGGTATTACGTCACACCCGGCGCGTCAGGCAGAAGCGCGGACGCCAAGGTGGGCGCGACGTGGATGACGCGTATGGATCGGCAGAACGAGATCGCGGACTACGTGGACTTTCTCGACGCAGTCTGGCGTGAGACGGCGACCGGCGCAGCGCGTGTCACGGTGCTCGGCTTCTCGCAGGGTGTGGCGACGGCGTGCCGGTGGGTCGCGATGGGGACGTCGCGCATTGATCGGTTGGTGGCGTGGGCCGGTCAGTTACCGCCTGACGTGGATCCGTCGGTATTCGCGAAGCTGCCCGGTGGCGTCACGCTCGTTGCCGGAACGACGGACGAGTACTCGGCGTGGATTGCCGAGGGGAATCACGATGCGCGTCTGGTGGCAGCGGGTTTGAAGCCGCGCGTTGTGACGTTCGATGGCGGGCACCGGATGGATCGCCTAACGTTGGATAATCTCTCCAAGAGC
>DATCIJ010000011.1:0-9285 GCA_036507855.1 Gemmatimonadaceae bacterium
AGGTCCAACCCGAGCTCTGGCGAGGCAACCCGGCGGCGAAGATCCTGGCCACCCTGCCCGAGGGCAGCGTGCCGGCGCTCATCATCGGCGTCGCCTGCATCATCTTCCTCTCGCAAACGGCGGCCACGAACCTCCTCAGCGCGGGCGCGTTCATCGCCGTGGCGATGGTGCTGCTGGTGCTGGTTCGCCGCGTTGATTCCGTCAAGGACGACGTCGCCAACCTCGCAACCAGCGAAGCGCGCTTTCGCTCCCTCGTGCAGAACTCGTCGGACGTGATCTTCATTGTCGAAGCCGATACCACGATCCGCTATACGAGTCCATCGGCGCGCAAAGTCCTCGGCCTTCACTCGAAGGAACTGGTCGGCACGAAGCTCATCAATCACGTGCACCCTGACGACCGGGCGATGGCCAACCGCTTCTTCGTGGCGTTGCATGAATCCCAGAACGGGGAGCCGGGTGTCCAGGACTGGCGGTTGCTGCGAACCGATGGTTCGCTGGTCTGGACCGAGAACACCGGGACCAACCTCCTCCGCGAGCCGACGGTGGACGGCTTCGTCGTCAACACGCGCGACGTCTCGGAACGCCGGACGCTGCAGTCGCGGCTGGCGCACCAGGCGTTTCATGATGAACTGACACGGCTGGCCAACCGCGCCCTGTTCCTGAACCGCGTTGGGCACACCGTCGCGCGGGTTCCGCGCGGCAAGCATCCCTCGGCGGTGCTGTTTCTCGACCTGGATGATTTCAAGAAGGTGAACGATTCGCTGGGCCATGCGGTCGGCGACGAGCTGCTGGTGGCGGCGGCGGCGCGCCTGACGACCTGCGTTCGGCCCGGCGATACGATCGCGCGACTCGGTGGCGACGAGTTCGCCGTACTGCTCGATGATGTCGACGGGATGTCCGATGTGATCGTCGTGGCGGAGCGAATCTCCGTAGCGGTCAGCGCTCCATTCCACCTCAACGGACGCGACGTCTTCGTCGGCGTGAGCATCGGCATCGCGTCAATGGAGATGGGCGACTCACCGGACGACGTGCTGCGGAACGCCGATCTGGCGATGTACTTCGCGAAGAGCCGGCGAAAGGGGGATTTCGCCGTCTACGAGCCGTCCATGCACGACCAGATGATGGAGCATCTCGAGCTCGAAGTTGACCTGCGGGCGGCGGTCGAGCGCAACGAGTTCGAGATCGAGTACCAGCCGATCGTCAACCTGATCACTGGCGAGGTGCACGGCGCCGAGGCGCTGCTGCGGTGGAATCATCCGACCCGCGGGTACGTTCCTCCGGTGCGATTCGTGCCGATGGCGGAAGAGACGGGCTTGATCATCCCCCTCGGCCGCTGGGTGCTCCGCGAGGCGTGCGAACGGGCCCGCGACTGGCGGGCGCACTATCGCGGCCGGCGCCCGCTGCAGGTGAGCGTGAACCTGTCGGCGCGGCACTTCCAGGATGCGTCGCTGATGCAGGACGTGCAGCAGGCGCTCAATGATTCCGGCCTGGAGCCCTGGGCCCTCACGCTGGAAATCACCGAGAGCGTGCTGATGCACACGTCGGAGTCGACGCTCGAGCGTCTCCGTGCCCTGAAAGCGCTGGGGCTCAACCTGGCGATCGACGACTTCGGGACAGGCTATTCATCGTTAGGCTATCTGCAGCAGTTTCCCATCGACATCCTCAAGATCGACCGATCGTTCGTGGAGGCCGTGGGCACGGAGCACGGCGATCCGGTGCTGGCCCGCGCGATCATCGCGCTGGGCCGGACGCTGCAGATCGAGACGATCGCCGAGGGCATCGAACGGCCGGAACAGCGCGAAGGACTGCGGACGCTCGGCTGCACGCTCGGGCAGGGGTACCATTTCGCGCGTCCCATGTCGGCGCAGCGATTCATCTCCGAGTGCCTGAATCGGACGTTTGATCCCCTGCCGGCGCCGGCTCCGGACGAAGAGTACGCCGTCAGGCGCAGGGCGTGACTGGTGACTCGTGACTCGTGACTCGTGACTCGGCCGGCTACACGAGACTCGGAATCACCACAATTCGCTCCGCCGCTCGTTCCAGCGTCTCCTTCCGCTTGCAGAACGCGAAGCGCACGTAGTTGCTGCCGAGGCCGGGAGTGGCGTGGAAGCTCGAGCCGGGCACCGTCGCGATCCCTCCGTCCTTCGCCAGCCACAACGCAAACTCACGATCGTTGGACGAGCTGAGATCGGAGAAGTCGGCCAGGACGTAGTAGGCGCCCTCGGGGACCGTGAATTTGAACCCGGCGTCGCGAAGCGCGGAGCAGAGGAGTTCGCGGCGTTCCCGGTAGTCGTTCGCCATCTGGTTGTAGTAGTCCGTACCGAACGCCAGTCCCACCGCGCCGGCCTCCTGGAGCGGCGCCGGCGCGCCAACGGTGAGAAAGTCGTGCACCTTGCGGATGGCCATGGTCTCCTCCGGCGGTGCGATGACGTGGCCCAGGCGCCAGCCCGTGCAACTGAACGTCTTGGACAGGCCGGAGATCGTCACCGTGAGGTCGCGCATGCCGGGGAATCCGGCGAGCAGATGGTGGTTTCCCGCGTAACGGATGTGTTCGTAGATCTCGTCCGTGAACGCCCAGACGTCGTTCGCCACGCACAACTCGGCGATCGCGCCTAACTCCTCACGCGAGAACACGCGTCCCGTCGGATTGTGCGGCGTGTTGACGATGATGGCCTTCGTGCGTGACGTGAACGCCGCGGCGAGACGATCCTGGTCGAAGCGCCAGTCGGGCGCTTCGAGCGGAACGAAGACCGGCTTGGCGCCGGCGAGAATGGCATCGGGACCATAGTTCTCGTAGAACGGCTCGAAGACGATCACCTCATCGTCCGGATCGACAAGCGCCAGGAACACAGCCGCCATGGCCTCCGTCGCACCGCAGGTGACGGTGATTTCGGTCTCGGTGTCGACCGGAAAATCGTACCAGCGGCGGTATTTCTCGGCGATGGCGAGTCGAAGCGACGGCGAGCCCCAGGTAATGGCATACTGATTGATGTCCCCGTGAATCGCGGCCGCGGCCGCATCCTTCATCGGCTCCGGCATGGGGAAGTCCGGAAAGCCCTGCGCGAGGTTGATGGCGCCGTACTGGTGCGCGACGCGGGTCATCTCGCGGATGACGCTTTCGGTGAACGTTGCGGTGCGTTGTGACGGCATTCGCGAAACGTGACTGGTGACTGGTGACTGGTGACCGGTGACTCGTGACTCGTGACTCGGCACTCCTCTGGCCTCTGGCCTCTATTTTCGCGTCCTTCCCAGCGCGTCGCGAATCAACGCAGCCAGGTCCCCCGTTCCAGCGCCCGCCGCCATGGACTCGCGCACGGCCTTCTCGGCGTCCACCGGTGCCAGGCCGAGGGACACCAGCGCGCGCACCGCGTGGTCGGCGCCCGGCGCCGTGGGAGCCATGCCCGGCGCGCCATCGCCGGAGAGGTCGTCCAGCTTGTCGGCCAGGTCGAGCACGAGCTGCTGCGCCTTCTTGCGGCCCACGCGGGGCACGGACTGCAGCGTGTCGACATCCTTCTCGCGAATCGCCCGCACCAGGCGATCGGCGCTGAATCGCGACAGCATGCCTAACGCCAGCGCCGGACCGACGCCCGTCGCGGCCAGCAGCCGGCGGAAGACGGCCCGTTCCCGTGCCGACCCGAACCCGTAGAGCGACCATTCGTCATCGCGCACGACCAGGTGCGTGAAGAGCGTGACCGGTTCGCCGCGCGCGGGCAGCGCCTCGAACGTTCCGAGCGGAATGGACAGCTCGTAGGTCACGCCGCCGCCGGTCGTGATCTCGACGTGCTCGACATCCCTGGTGACAAGCCGGCCGGAAACCTGCGAAATCATCGGGGCCGCCGCCCGGACCTCACACCACGGTCAACGCCGTTCCGGAAACTCGCGACGTGCGCGGTGAGCATGTACGTTACGGCCGCGGCGACGCCATCGGAGGCGTCGGCCGGCTCGGGCGCGACCCGCAGCCGCAGGAGCCTGGTGAGCATGAACTGCACCTGCTCCTTCGTTGCGGTTCCGGTGCCGGCGATCGCCTTCTTGACCTCAGCGGGCGGAAACTCGTGTATCGCCAACCCCGCCGTTTCACCGGCCAGCAGCACCACGCCTCGCGCATGGCCGAGCGCCAGTGTGGTGCGAACGTTGCGCGAATAGAACACGTCTTCGACGGCAAGATGATCCGGATGGTGACGCGTGATGAGCTCGGTGACGCCTTGATGGATCTCGCGCAGGCGCGTCGAGAGGGGATCGCGCGGTCGCGTTCGGATCACCCCGCACTCGACGAGTCGCATCCCGATGCCGGCCGGTCCCTGCCGCGAAGCCGCAGACCCGCCACGATCATCGCACACGAGGCCGTACCCTGTGACCGCGGTTCCCGGATCTATCCCCAGGACGAGCATGGAGCTCAGAGCTCTGAGCTCAGAGGAAGACCGCACACCGCCGGGTCACGAGTCACGAATCACGAATCACGATTGGAGTCCCGACATCACCGATGCGTCGATGTCGAAATTCGCATCCACCTTCTGGACGTCGTCCAGTTCATCGAGCGACTCGATCAATCGCAACACAGCTTCAGCGTTGGCGCCGGCAACCGATACGGATTGTTTCGGGATCCAGGCGACTTCAGACTCCGTGGCGAGGATGCCCTTGCGTTCGAGCGCCGCCTTCACCGCGTGGAATGACGGGACGTCGGTGCTCACCACGTACTGATCGTCTTCGCGGACGAAGTCCGTGGCGCCGGCTTCCAGGGCCGCCTCCATCGTGGGGTCTTCCTGATATCGGTTGGCGTCCAGGTAGATCTGGCCCTTCCGCTCGAACATCCACGACACGGAGTTGGTGGCGCCCATGTTACCACCACCGCGCGACAGCTTGTGGCGCACGTCGGCCACGGTCCGGGTGGCGTTGTCGGTGAGGGCCTGGATCATCAGCGCCACACCACCCGGGGCGAACGCTTCGTAGAGGACTTCGACGTACTCCACGCCTTCCAGCTCACCGGTCCCCTTCTTGACGGCCCGTTCGATGTTTTCCTTGGGCATGGACGACGCCTTCGCGGCGTCGATCGCGGTGCGGAGGCGTGGGTTCCCATCGGGGTCGCCGCCGCCCTGCTTGGCCGCCACGGTGATTTCACGAATGAGCTTCGTGAACAAGGCGCCACGTTTGGCGTCGGTAGCGGCCTTGTAATGCTTGATCTGCTTCCACTTGCTGTGACCTGCCATAGCCGCGTCGGGTGCTCAGGTTGCAGGGGAGACAAATATAAGGGCAAAGGCAGAGGGCAGAGGTCGGAATTCGCAACCCTCGGCGCTCAGCGCTCAGCGCTCAAGGTGGTTCCGCCCTGGGAGGCCAACGTCCAGCGAGAAAGTCAGTGATCGCGTCCAGGACCGGCTGCGGCGCCTCCAGATGCGGCAGGTGCCCGACGTTGGCCAGCCACAGCAGCCGGGCGCCATCGATGCGCCGGGCCCATTCCCGCGCACCTTCCGGATTGGCGACCAGATCCAGCCGGCCGTGCATCACGAGGGTGGGCGCGGTGACGGCGGCGGCGCGGGCGCCGAAATCGACCGACGGGCCTAACGACGAAAGCGCGTGCTCCGCGGCGACGGCCAGATTCGCCGGCGATTCATTGGCGAGCTGGCACCAGTCGGCGCGAACGGTGCCCGCGTGCGCGGTGTCGCCCACGAACAGGCGCGCGTTCACGCGCCAGAAGTCCTCGCAATAGCCGGCAAGGTCAGACGTATCACGACCCGCGGCGCGCGCCTTGACCAGCGCCCGGGCGGCCGACGTGTCGAGGCGGGCCATCCGCTCAGGTGGATTCCATTCGCGCGAAATGCTGTCGGCAGGCTCGATGGGGCTGAGCAGGATCAGACGACTGACCGACTGCGGATGGGCAGCGGCCCAGGCCGCGGCGACGCCGGCGTAGTAGTCGTAGCCGATCACCGCGACCCGCGACGCGCCAATCGCGACCCGCACTCCCTCCAGATCGGCGACGTCGCCATCGAATGTCGCCGCGGCGGAATCCGACAGCGCATGCGAACGTCCACGGTGTCGCGGATCGAAGAAGACCACCGTGTGTCGCACGCCGAGCGGTGACAGGGCCGGCCCGAGCCAGCTCGCCAGCGGTACGAGGACGGTGTCGGCGCCGCTGCCGACAATGTGGTACCACAATTTGCCGGCGCCACCGTCGATCATCCCGTCCAGAGGCCGGGGCGCGGGGACTGTTGGCGCGACTGGAACCGGAGTCGGACGCGGGGCGGGAACGGAAACGGGCGGCGAGGGCGGGGGTGTGCACGCCACAGCCAGGCACGCATTGACGCAGCAAGCGGCGGCCAGAAGCGCGTGCTTCCGACATCCGACATCCGACATCCGCCATCTCATTTGGTTGGCTCGACCATGTCCTCGAAGCGCATCCACTGTTTGTAGAAGTACAGATCTACTAGCCCCGTTGGGCCACTTCTGTTCTTGAGGATGGACAGCTCGGTCGCGCCTTCGATGTGGGGGCTGGGAGCGTACAACTCCTCGCGAAAGAGCCCGAGGACGACATCCGCATGGTGACGCAGCGCACCAAGTCCGCCAAGGTCACGAAGCGTTGGTCGCGGGTCGGGCCGTCCGATCACGGATTCGCGCAGTCCAGACACGGCCAGTATTGCCGTGGAGCGCCTGAGTGCCAGCTCCTTGAGCCGACGGGCAGCGTCGGCGACTTCCTCCTCGACGGCCATGGCGCCGCGGGTCAGTGCCTGGATCGGGTCGACAATGGTAAGGTCGATGCCGAGGTGCTTTGCCAGGAAGTCCGAGACGCCCTCGACACCCGCGTCGCGGAGATCCTCGATGTGGGGTGGACGGCGGCGCAGCGCGATGGCCGCCGCGGCGACGGCGCTGTGCGCCACGTCGCCAAGACCGCCACGCCGGAGGTCATCGACTCGAACCCGCCCCTCGATGGCCAACGCACGCTCCATCACCCGGGCGCTCCCCATCTCCCCGGTGAGGTATGCGGCGGCCTGACCCGCCGCCGCGGACCGAAGCGTCATTCCGAGGGCCAGGGCCGACTTTCCGACACCGACGTCGCCGGCGAGGACCACCAGGTCGCCGCGCCGCAGCCCGCCGCCTAACAACGAGTCCAGGCTGGGGAACCCCGTCGTAATCGGGCTCCCCGAAGCCTCCCCGGCGAGAGCGCCGGGCACGAGCGATTCGGCCTCTGACGGGCGCGGCTTTTCCCGCTCCCGGGACTCCGGACCCCGGCGCGAAGGCGTCACGCCGCGGGACTGAGCATGAGGCTCACCCGGCGGAGTTCCGCGCGCGTGGCCAGGTCGGCGCCCTGCGTGACGAGTGCCACGACACCCTCCCAGCTCTGGGCGAGCGCATCGCGTTCCGCGCCCGCACTGGCGTCGATGGCGCGGGAGATGATGACCCTCGATGAAGACGGCAGCGCCAACGCGGACAGCCAGGCGCGGGCGGCATGGGCGCGGGAACGCCGTAGCGATTCAGGCAACGGGTGCGGTCCAGCCGCCCCCTCCATCATGCGCGCGGCCTGCATTGCCGCCAGGAGTACTTCGCGCGGCCCGCCCAACGCGGACCTTGCGGCAAGCGCGGCGAGCGAGCGCAGCGGAAACCCGGGCGCGCCAAGCGCGAACGGCGGTGACGTTGGGGACGGGGAAGCCACGACCCGGAATCTAGTGCCGTTCCAAGTGTCCCGGCCAAACACGCCATACCTGGCCAGCGCGACGGCACGATAGTCGGCACAACTTGGAACGGTACTAGGCGCGAGTCGGCACTCGGCAAACGCAGCGAGCGCAGGTACATTCGGAACATGCCGCTTCCCGCGAAGCTCGGGCAGCCGCCCAGGTCGGTGTTGTGGGTTGACGACGAGGCAGAACTGCTCGAACCGCACCGACTGTTCCTCGCCGGCAAGGGGTACGAGGTGGCGATGGCCACGAACGCGGACGACGCCGTGGAAATGCTGCGTCGCCGGTCGTACGACGTGCTCCTGCTCGACGAGCAGATGCCGGGCAAGCGCGGGCTCGACGCCTTCCGTGAGGTCCGTGAAATCGCGCCGCTGCTGCCGGTGGTGATGGTCACCAAGAGCGAGAACGACGCGACGCTCCGCGAGGCGTTAGGCGCTGAAGTGAGCGACTACCTGGTGAAGCCGGTCAATCCGCGCCAGGTGCTGTCGGTTGTGACCAGGCTGCTGGAAGGCCCGAACCTGCGGCGGCAGGCCGTGGCGCGCGCCTTTGTCGAACGGTTCCGGGCGCTGGAGCTGGAGCGCGACCGCGTCCTGGACTGGCGCGGCTGGATTGAACGGTACGACGAACTGGTGCGCTGGGACCTGGACCTGATCGAGGCCGGCGAGCGCGGGCTGCACGAATCGCTGCAGGGACTCTTTCCCGACATGCATCGCGAGTTCGCCGCCTTCATGCAGAAGCAGTATCCCGCGTGGCTGGAGCAGCTCGAAGGGGATCGGCCGCCGCTGTCGATCGACGTCGTTGGTGAGTTCGTCCTGCCCGTGCTGCGCAGCAACCCCGCGGTGATCCTGGTGGTCGTCGATTGCCTGCGACTGGACCAGTGGCGCGTGCTGGAACCGGTCATTGCCCCGCTCTTCGATGTGGAGACCACGCATTACTTCGCCGTACTCCCGACCGCCACCCCGTACGCGCGGAACGCGTTGTTTGCCGGCCTCTTTCCCGGCGAGATTGCCGCTCGCTTCCCCGACTGGTGGGGCGAGCGGGACGACGAGACGCTCAATGCCCATGAGCGCGACCTGCTGCAGGCACAGCTTCGGGAACTCAAGGTGTCGGCGTCGGTGCGATACGAAAAGATCTCCTCGCCGGCGGACTCGGACGAGCTCGAGCGTCGCATGTCGAGCGCGATCGGCCATGAGGGTGTCTCGGCCTTCGTCTTCAACTTTGTCGACCTGCTGACCCACGGCCGCAGCGAGAGCGCGATCCTCTACGAAGTGGCGCGTGACGAGATCGCGTTGCGCCAGCTCACGCTGCAGTGGTTTCAGCGCTCCGCCCTGCTTTCGCTGCTCCGTGAGGCGGCAAGACGCCGGATCACCGTGGTGATCACGAGCGACCATGGATCGATCCACTGTTCGACGCCGGCGACGGTCTTTGCCAAGCGAGACGCGACCGCCAACCTGCGGTACAAGTTCGGCGAGGATCTCCGCGCCGAGCGCTCGGAGCATGCCCTCCTGTTTCCGAACGCCGACCGGCTGCGACTTCCACGGCGCGGACTCGGCGCGAATACGCTGCTGGCCGTCGGTGACACGTTCTTCGTCTATCCGACAAAGCTGCGCGAGTATCAGGGCCG
>DATCIJ010000012.1:0-8793 GCA_036507855.1 Gemmatimonadaceae bacterium
TCGGCATGTGTCACTTCTAGGGCGCGCGTCCGGTCACTGAGGAGCGCCTCGCGATTCGCGCGGTGCTGTGCAATGGTGGCGGCCACCACCTTGAAATCGGCCGCCAGGTCCTCGATCTCATCGTTGGAGGCAACTTCGGGAAGCGGCCCCTGCTCACCCTTGGCCAGGCGCCACATGCTGTCCTGAATGCGCCGAATGGGTCGCGTCAGCTGCTCGCCGGCGACCACCGCGACTCCCAGCACGCAGGCCACGACCAGCGTGCCTCCGAGGAGCGCCCAACGGAGAAACCGCCGCACAGGCGCGGTCAACTGCCTTCGGTCCACGATCCGATACAGGGTGAGCGGAGGTCCCTCCGCGGCGCTTCCAAGACGCAAGCGGCGGAAGCTCACCAGGTCATCCTTCGGTGAACGAACAGCACCCACTGAATCATGGAGGACAGCGGCTGACACGGATGGCGTGACATCAGCCGTAATCCCGACTCGTTCACGATCCGCCAGCAAGCGGGCCCAGTCCCGCTTGCGTACTGAGTGGTACAGGTACAACCCGCCGGCGTCCACCAGCGCCGTGACGCCAGCATAGCCCGGCGAGGCGACTTCGAGGTCCGCCAGGAGACTGGAGGCGAAAGCCTCGCCAACCACCACACCGGCGAATTCACCCTCGCCGTCCAAGACCGGAACGAGGATCGCTATGGCGGCGAGCGTGGCAGGGCCTCCATCGATTCCCTGTACATCCAGTTCGACAGGGATGAGCGCACGATCTCCGGGCTTCATCTGCTCCGCACGCCACGCATAGAAGGTGCCGCGCCCGGCACGATCGTCAGATCGTTTGACGCCCTCTCGTGTGATCGCCATGAGCTCGCGGCCGTCGGCATCGATCAACTTGATGCGATACAGCGTTGGCTCCGTGGCAACGAGCTGCATCATGCCGAGATCGGAGCCCGCGCGCGTGATGGCGCCATGCGGGTCCAGCAGGATGGGCGCGAGCTGCGCCTCAGTGAGGAATACGACGTGTCGCCCCGCTGCTTCCAGCTCCCGTCCCGTGAGTCGCTCGGCAAGGCGCAAGTCGTGCTCGACGGTAGACCGGGCGGCCTCTTCGATCTGGCGCGCGCTGGAGCTGGCCCCGAAGTACGCCACGATCGTCAGCGGCACGAGCGCTACTCCGGCAAAGGCAATCGACAGCTTGTGCCGAATGCTCAGTCGCGGAAAGAGCTTGTTGATATTGATCATTATGACCTTGGCAACGCGCGATCATTCGAGGGTCCCAACGACCTGGTCGCGAATCTGCGACTATTCTGTCACACACGCGTAGGGGTTCCCGCGACGACACGTCAGGCGCATCCGGACGTCCGTGTAATGGTTCTCACTGCCGGAAGTCGACGGACGGATTGGCGCCCGAGAAGAAGCGGAGTGACCGTCAGGCCGCGAATGCCGCCTGGAGGCCGGCATGAACGCTCGTGATGCGACAGCGCCGGTCGAGGTTCAGGCGCCCGGACTTCCCCAAGAACACTCCTGGGCCACCGACTGCTCAACCAGTGCGAGGGGCGGGACTCGAACCCGCATCCGGTTGCCCGGAGGGGCTTTTAAGGCCCCCGCGTCTACCATTTCGCCACCCCCGCAACACAACAGAAGTGAGATGGGAGATGGGAGATGGGAGATAAACCGCCAGGTCCGATCAATTCCGATCTGGTCGGAAGAGCAGTTTATCTCACCTCTCCCATCTCCCATCTGCCATCTCGGTTCACAGAGCGGGAAACGGGACTCGAACCCGCGACCCCAACCTTGGCAAGGTTGTGCTCTACCAACTGAGCTATTCCCGCGATTCCTGCAGCTCCTGACCTTTTCATCACGGCTACGGACCACTCGCCACGATGGAGTGAACGCCGCGACATGAATGGGGTGACTAACCGGAGCACGTACCCGATGGAGGCGAGGGGAATCGAACCCCTGACCTCTTGAATGCCATTCAAGCGCTCTCCCAACTGAGCTACGCCCCCGGGGCCCCGAAAAGGCCATCTTTCAGGAACCAAAAAGTGTACGCCGGGGTAGGTGCCAAGTCAAGCAAATCACTCTGGCGAAACACGTTGCGAACTGTATCTTCAACGCGCGCTGGCCCGGATTCGCGTGCCATCCGTCGGACCTCGTTTCCTTCGTTTTCGTACCACCAGACGGTTCTGAGCGCATTTCACCGTAACGATCGACTCCTCCGGAGTCTGAGGACATCACGACATGCCTGAGGTCAAGCGCCGGCGGCGCCGTGCAGCCCCGCCGGGCATCGCTCCAAGTGAACCTGAGCGAGACATTCTGGATCAGTACCTCTACGAGGTCAGCACCTACCCGCTGCTCAAGCCGCCGGAGGAGATCGCGCTCGCCCGGCGCATCCGCTCCGGCGATCAGGACGCCCTCCAGGAACTCGTCAAGCGCAACCTGCGCTTCGTCATTTCTGTCGCCAAGAAGTACCAGAACCGCGGCCTGCCTCTCATTGACCTGATCGGCGAGGGCAACGTCGGACTGCTCACCGCTGCGCGGAAGTTCGATCCTGACCAGGGCGTGAAGTTCATTTCGTACGCCGTCTGGTGGATTCGTCAGGCAATCCTGTCGTCGCTCGCACGCCAGGGCCGCACGGTTCGCGTGCCGCTGAACCGTACCGCCGACCTGTCGCGCATCATCAAGGCGTCGGAGATCCTGCGACAGAAACTGCGGCGTGAGCCCAGCCCTGAGGAATTGGCGCAGCTCACCGGCCTCTCCGTCGACGTAGTGCAGTCGCTGGCCGCGCTCAATACCGGCGACGTGCGCCTCGACGCGCCGATGGATCCCGAAGGCGACCGGTCGCTCATCGAGCGCTTCGTCGCTGACGAGATGCCCGACACCGAGGAAGAGGCGATGAACCGCTTCCTCACCGACGAAATCGAGCTCGCGCTGTCCACGCTGCCTCCGCGCGACGCAAAGGTGCTCCGGCTGTATTTCGGTCTCGAGGGCGGTCGTGAACATACGCTCGAGGAGATCGGTTCCATGCTCGGCGTGACGCGCGAGCGCGTGCGCCAGTTGCGCGATCGCGCGCTGAAACGCCTGCGCGAGGGTGACGTGGGCCGGGCATTGAGCAGCTTCGCGGCGTAAAGGGCAGCGGGTCGCGGGCAGAGGGCAGCGGGGCGCCGTGGTCTGGCGCTCCGTGTGCTTTTCGGCAATCGCCGTGAGCCCTTTCGGTGCGCTGATCGTGTGATCACATTCCTGCTGCGAGGAAGAATCCTCGCTGCCCGCTGCCCGCTGCCCGCTGCCCGTGATCTCCCTTCGCAACGTCCACAAAGCCTTCGGTGAGAAGAAGGTGCTGACTGGTTTCTCCCTCGAGGTGTCAGAGGGAGAGGCGATGGTCATCATCGGCTTTTCTGGCTCCGGAAAATCCGTCGCGATCAAGCACATCGTCGGCTTGCTGGAGCCCGATCAGGGTACCGTGTTCGTCGACGGGCTCGAGGTGCCGCGCCTTTCACGCCGCGAGCTCTACGAACTGCGCTCGCACATCGGGTACGTCTTCCAGTTTGCCGCGCTGTTCGACTCGATGAGCATCGGCGAAAACGTGGCGATGGGTCTCCGCAAGCAGGGCCTGCTCGACGCGGCCGGGATCCGCGCCCGCGTCGCCGAGGCGCTGGACCTGGTCGACCTGCCTAACGTCGCAGATCGGTTTCCGGCCGAGTTGTCCGGCGGGATGCGCAAGCGGGTGGGACTCGCCCGGGCCATCGCCCTGCGGCCCAAGTACCTGTTGTACGATGAACCCACCACCGGTCTCGACCCGGTCACGAGCGCGGTCATCGACGAGCTGATGATCCGGATGCGCGAGAAGCTCGGCGTTACCTCGATCGTGATTACGCACGACATGCGCAGCGCGTACCGCGTCGGGACGAGGATCGCCATGCTGTACGACGGCAAGGTACGGCAGTGCGGCACCGTCGATGAAATCCGCCTTTCGGACGACCCCGTCGTGCGGCAGTTCGTCGAGGGGCGGGCCGAGATCGATCTCAGCGTCGTCGCCTGACCATGGGTCGCCACAAGGCCCGGCTCGAGACCTCGGCTGGCGGCGTCGTCATGCATGCCGGCGACGACGAACCGCGGTATCTCCTGATTCGGGACAGCTACGGCAACTGGGGCTTTCCCAAGGGGCACCTCGAGACCGGCGAGCGTCCCGAGGACGCCGCGCTGCGCGAGGTGCGTGAGGAAACCGGACTCGATCACGTGCGCCTCCGCGCGCCAATCCACACCATCGACTGGTACTTCCGCTTCCGTGGCCGTCTGATTCACAAGGTCTGTCACTTCTTCCTCATGGAAGCGGAAGAGACGACCACCCGCCCGCAGGCTGACGAAGGCATCACGGCCTGCCGGTGGGAGCGTTACGACGACGCCGTCACCCTGGTGTCGTACGAGAACGCGCGCGATGTCCTGCGCCGGGCGCATGGCCAGGCGCCGCGGCGGTCCGCGACCGCCTGACGAGCGACACCGCCATGGTCGTCCCGCCGTCGTACGCGGCTCCCGTCACCATCGCCGTGTGCGCCACCCGCGACCGGGCGCGCGCCCTGGCCAGGGCCGCCTTCCCCCGGCGCCGCTGCCGGCTGGCCCTGGCCCGCACCGCGAGTGAGCTCGAGCGGACGTTTCGCGACACGCTCGTCGATGCCGCGGTCGTGGACGTGCACGTCCCGAGCGAAGACGCCTGGCACGCCGTCTCGCTCGCGACGGAATTCCCCAGCGCCCCGTTCTTTGCCCTCACGCCGCTGCGTCCCAGCGATGCCGCCATCGCGGCCCGCTGCGCCGCCGCCGACTTCGCCGACCTGGTGACCGAAGGCGTGGATGACGGCGTGCTTCGCGACCTGGTCCTCCCGCGCACGTTCACCGCGCGATTCACCGACGCCCTGCGCGACCCGCCACCGGCGTTAGGCCTGTCCGGTCAACTGCACATCGCCACGTGGCGCTTCCTCGTCGCGCACGGCGGCCGCTCGGTGAGGACGGATACCATCGCCGCGGCGCTCGGGGTGACGCGCGAGCATCTCAGTCGCGCCTTCAGCGCCGGCGGGTCGGCCAACCTGAAGCGGATCATCGACCTGGTTCGCCTCATGGCCGCGGCTGAGCTGGCGAAGAATCCCGGGTACGACGTGTCCGACGTGGCTCGCGTGCTCGATTATGCGTCGTCGTCACATTTGTCGACGACGTCGCAACGGATTGCGGGCACGAAACCGGCGTCGCTCGCGCGGCTCCGTGGGATCGACCTGATCGAACGCTTCGTGAAGGGACGCACCCGGAGCAGGGGCTGACATGGCCGCGCTGCGACCAGCTCCGTCGAGCATTTAGAGCCTCGAGAGAAGCCTTCACCACAGAGGCGCACGGGGGCGCACAGAGGCTGCAGTTCGTCAAGAGAATCACGTAGCGCGTTCAAGCCAGACGAGATCCTTTGGTTCTTTCTTGCTTCTTGGCCCGTGCTTGAGGTCCTCCGTGCGCCCCTGTGCGCCTCTGTGGTTCATGCTTTTCTGGTGCTCCAAACAAGCACGAGGGCTTCAAATCGCGCTCCAGCCGGCAACTTGGCCTGTCCGCTTGACCCTTACCCCGAGCTTGTGATATTTTTCACAAGCTCCTCTCCCCACAGAAACAACCGCGAATGGCCTCCGAGACACTCCTCCGCCCCGGCGAGATCAAGGACATCCTGCTCCGGGAAATCGAAGCCGCCGACCTGCATGATCTCGACGTCGAGGAAGTCGGCACGGTGCTCGAGGTCAAGGACGGAATCGCCCGCATCTATGGCCTCCTGAAGGCCATGGCCGGCGAGATGCTCGAGGTCACGTCGTCCGAAACCGGCAACACGATCACCGCTCTGGCGCTGAACCTCGAAGAGGACAACATCGGCGCCGTCATCCTGGGCGATTACCTGCAGCTCAAGGAAGGCGACGAAGTCCGCCGCACCTCCCGCGTTCTCGAGGTCCCGGTCGGCCCCGCGATGGTGGGCCGCGTCGTCGATGCGCTCGGCCGTCCAATCGACGGCCTGGGTGAGATCAACACAACCTCATCGCGTCGCGTGGAGTCGCAGGCGCCCGGCATCATCGTCAGGCAGCCGGTGAAGGAACCGCTCCAGACCGGTATCAAGGCCATCGACGCCATGATCCCGATCGGCCGTGGCCAGCGCGAGCTGATCATTGGTGATCGCGGCACTGGCAAGACGGCCATCGCGGTCGACACGATCATCAACCAGAAGGGTCAGGGCGTCATCTGCGTGTACGTCGCCATCGGCCAGAAGGCCTCGACGATCGCGTCGGTGGTCGAGAAGCTGAAGCAGGCCGGCGCGATGGAATACACGATCGTCGTCGCGGCGTCAGCGTCTGATCCGGCGCCTATGCTCTACATCGCGCCCTATTCGGGCTGCGCGATGGCCGAGTACTTCATGTATCACGAGGGAAGGCCGACGCTCTGCGTATACGATGATCTGTCCAAGCAGGCGGCCGCGTATCGCCAGCTCTCGCTGGTGCTTCGTCGCCCGCCGGGTCGCGAGGCGTTTCCCGGTGACGTGTTCTATCTCCACTCGCGCCTCCTCGAGCGCGCGGCCAAGCTGCGCGAGGACGCCGACGTCGTCGACGGAAAGATGATCTTCAAGCAAGGCGGGAGCCTGACCGCGCTTCCGATCATCGAGACGCAAGCGGGTGACGTGTCGGCGTACATCCCGACGAACGTCATTTCGATTACCGACGGGCAGATCTTCCTCGATTCCGACCTGTTCTTCGCCGGCGTTCGGCCGGCCATCAACGTCGGCATCTCGGTGTCACGAGTCGGCGGATCGGCCCAGATCAAGGCGATGAAGCAGGTGGCCGGTCGCCTCCGTCTCGACCTGGCGCAGTATCGCGAGCTCGAGGCCTTTGCCGCCTTTGCGTCCGACCTCGATGCGGCGACGAAGAAGCAGCTCGATCGTGGCGCGCGGACGGTCGAAGTGCTGAAGCAGCCGCAGTATCAACCGGTGGCGGTCGAGCAGCAGGTGATGATCATCTTTGCCGTGACCAACGGGTTCCTCGACGACGTGGCGGTGAAGGATCTGAAGGGCTGGGAAAAGGGCTTCCACGACTTCATGGCGGCGAAGTTCCCGCAGGTCGGGAACGCGATTCGCACCGAGAAGGCGATTTCGAAGGACAGCGAGGCCGCCTTGCGCCGTGGAATCGACGAGTACAAGCAGTTCGCCCAGAAGTGAGGGGCCGTTCCATCTCCCATCTCCCATCTCCCATCTCACATCTCCGCTAGATGGCCAAGGGTCGCGAACTCAAGCGCCGCATCAAGACCGTCGAGAACACGCGCAAGATCACGCGCACGATGGAGCTCGTGGCGACGTCGCGGATGAAGCGCGCGCAGGACCGCGTGACGGCGGCGCGCCCGTATGCACGCGCGTTAGGTGACGTCATCGCCGGGCTGTATTCGCCGGACCTCGCCGAACGATTCCCGTTGCTGCGGCAGCCGGAGCGCTCGCGCCGGGCCGCGGTGATCCTGCTGACCTCGAACCGCGGCCTCTGCGGCGGGTTCAACGCGAACCTGATTCGCGAGGCGCGCGCTCTGCTGGCCAGGCTGCGCGGCCACGGAACCGAAGTCGAGATGCACGTGGTTGGCCGCAAGGGCATCGGCTATTTCAAGTACGTCGGCCAGGCCATGGCGGCGCAGCGCACCGACATCACGGACCGTCCGAAGGCCGAGGACGCGTCGTCGCTCGTGGACGGCCTGATGAAGGATTTCATATCGGGCGCACTCGACGCGGTGTACGTCGTCTATGCGCAGTTCAAGTCGGCGATCTCCGCGCCTCCCGCGACCGAACGGCTCCTTCCGGTGGAACCGCCAAAGCGCAGCGGTCCGCTGCCCGACTACCTGTTGTTTCCGTCGGCCGAAGCGATCCTCACCGAGCTCCTGCCGTCGTATGTCCGGAACGCGGTCTACCGGGCGCTGGTCGAGACGGCCGCGGGTGAACAGGGCGCGCGACGCACGGCCATGAAGAACGCGACCGACAATGCCAGTGACATGATGAACACTCTGACGCGCACGTTCAACCGCGCACGCCAGGCAGGTATTACCCAGGAGATTGCGGAAATCGTGGGAGGGGCGGCGGCGCTTGAGTAGCGACCAGCGACCAGCGACCAGCGACCAGCGACCAGCGACCAGCATTCAGCATTCAGCATTCAGCATTCAGCATTCAGTCCATAGCACCCAGCACCAGCTCCAGTCCAAGCAAATAGCTCTGGCACCCAGCACTAACAACTCAGCTGGCTGCTAACTACCAACTCATCTGAGTCTTGAGTCTCATGACCGCAACAGCCACCGTCGGCAGAATCGTCCAGATCATCGGCCCCGTACTCGACGTCGAATTCGATGCCGGGCACCTCCCCGAGCTGTACAACGCGCTCTCGATCACCGGGACGTCGGACACGGGTGACCCGATCAGGGTCGTGGTCGAAGTGCAGCAGCACATCGGGCGCAACCAGGTGCGCGCGGTCGCCATGTCATCGACCGACGGCGTGGTGCGCGGCATGGAGGTCGTCGACACCGGGAGCGCCATCACGGTGCCGGTGGGTGAGGCCGCGTTAGGCCGCATCCTGAACGTGATCGGCGAGCCCGTGGACAACGGCGCCCCCATTCCGGCGAGCGTGGAGCGCTGGCCGATCCACCGCAAGCGGCCCGACTTCGTCAACCTCGAGCCCAAGACCGAAATTTTCGAAACCGGCATCAAGGTGGTCGACCTCATTGCTCCGTTCGTGAAGGGCGGAAAGATCGGACTGTTCGGTGGCGCCGGAGTCGGCAA
>DATCIJ010000013.1:0-97777 GCA_036507855.1 Gemmatimonadaceae bacterium
GCTTCCTGCGCCTTCTGCGGCTGGCTGTCCGAGAGATACGCCGCCACCAACTGCTGGAAGAACACCGTGTCGGCCGCCGCAGTGTCGTGGCGGACCATCTCTTCACCGATCGCGATCGCCACCTTCCACTCGTTCAGCGCACGATAAATGCCCCACTGCAGCTTGATCAGTTCCGGATCGCCGGGGCTCTGCTTCACGGCCTCGTCGGCGATCGGCTTGGCTTCGGCGAACTTGCCAGCTGTTGCGAGCGCCCGGATGACGGAAGCCTGCAACGACGTGTTCGTGGGATCCGCCGCCAGCAGCTTCTTCAGCGACGCGATGTACTTCTCCTCGTACGCCTTGTCGATTTCGGCCATGGCGCGGTACTGGTCCACCACGATCTCCAACGCGCGGTCGTTCTCGGGGGCAATCGCCAGGATCTCTTCCGCAATCCGGATCAGCGTGTCCGCTGGTGCCTTCTGGGTGAATGCGATCTCGAGGAGGCAGATACGCGCGAAGACCGATTGCGGGTACTCGCGCAATGCCTTGGCCGCGTGCAAACGCCCCTCGTCGTACTGGCGCTGCCGGTGGGACTGCAGGCAGTCGGTGGCGCCCTTGATCTGCTTGCGCGCCTTCTCGATCTCCGCCGACATCCGCGCGGCAACGTCGCCAGGCTTTGCTCCGGTGACCGGCGTCAACGGCTGCTCCATCCCTTCACCGCGCGGCAGGTTCAACGTCGCGGTCAGGGTGATGTCGCCGTCGGCGCTGCGCGTCACCACGCCATCGATGTACTCCTCGGCACGAATGAACTGCGCCAGCGAACGCAGGTCGCTGGTCGAAAGAGCATCGCTCCCAGAATAACCGGAGAGCTCGAGGTTCGCATTGAGGTCTTTCTTCGAGACAACCCACATCGACGTCATGAGGTTGTCACTCATGAGCCGGTCGCGCACGACATCCGCGACCTGTACTCCGAGACCGCGCTCCGCCGAGCGAAACACCGGGACCATGAACGTCGGGCCCTTGTTCTGACCCGGCCGCAGGGGACGCTGCGTGTTGGTGCTGCTCTGGGCGTCCAGCGAGCCCGTAACGACCACGAGCATCGCACCCGTCACGCGCATCAAGACTTGCCGTGCCTTCACTGTCCTCTCCTCCGCGGCAGTTGAATCATCGGTACCCTGCCAAAACCGGCCGGGTCCGTCTCCGTTTTCCCCGGGTGAATCGCGTCTCTCTCATGGGCGAAGAGGGACTCGAACCCCCGACTTCCTGCGTGTAAGGCAGGCGCTCTAACCAACTGAGCTATTCGCCCGGATGCCGGTGCCGCCACACCGCGTCGGTCAAAGCGACCAGCCTCACTTCTCCGGGCGCGCCCGGTTATTTCAGGATCGCGATCGGCACCAGAACGCAGTACGCGACCACGAGCAAGATCGGACCAATCGTTGTACCACCGCGCGACAAGTCGACAAATCCGGCCACGATCGTCATGAGGGCAATTCCCCAAAACAAAAGTGGCCGCACTCGCGGCGACATGCGGTCAGTTGGCATGCAGTAAGAGTATGTGATTTCGTGAAAAACGTGTCAAGTGCCGGTCGTTCTTAACGTTACGATTCGGTTAAACCTCGTCGTCCGTCGCTGGAGTCCTCTTGCGGGCCGACACTCTTCAGTAGCGTCTCAATTGCATCCGCCTTCTCCTTCGCTTCAGCCGCGGCTTCCACCGCCGCCATCCGCGCCAGTCGCTCGCGATCCCTCTTCCGCCGGTTGATATGAAGCGGCAATAACACGATGAGCAGGATGACCGCGCCGATGGTGAGATCGGCGAAAACCGACAGGGCGCCATAGCGCCGTCGCGTGTTTTTTCGCCAGCGCTCCTCGAACATGCCCTGCGTCATGTTGTACGCCTGCCGGATCGCGGGATCGAGCGCGCGGGTCTCACGCCAATACCCGAAGAACAGTCCCAAGCCTCGCTCGGGATCCAGCGCCGCCAGCTCGGCGACGGCGCGATGCGCCAGCGCGTACGCTCCCGCAGCGCGAACCGCGCCTCCCTCAAACGCCTCGTCGAGCGCGTCAAGGGAGGGCAGGCCTCGCCACGCCAGCGCCAGGTTGGTCGCGATGACTTCCTCCCTTCCCCATTCGCCGGAGGCGAAAGACGCATAGCCCTCGTCGAACCAGCGAGGCGGCAAGTCGCCCATCGCCTCGTGCAAGGCGAGGTGCGCGAGCTCGTGACGGAGGACCTGCAGCGGATCACCGGCATCCGAGCCGGCGCGACTTCCCTGCATCACGATCCGCTGCTCGCCGGGCACCGCGATGGCGGCACCGTATTCCGGCGCATGTGGACCCACGAGCTCCGCAAAACGACGCCGGTCCGGCGCGATCACGATGAGCACACGGGACGCAGATCGTGGCAGCCACGGAAACGTGTCGCGAGCGACTGCCGACGACAGGAGCGAGCGCGCCAGTGCGGCATCGTGAGGCGCGTATGCCGCGGTAAAGCGTCCCTGGTCGAGACGCTGCAGTCCAAGCGGGAGTTGAGCCTCGCCCGTCGCGTGAAACGCGGCGGCGAGGAACAGGCTCAATCCGAGGGCGCGCCCCCGCCGTCGACTTCCGCGAGCATGGCGGCACACCGCGATCCCCATGGATTGAACTTGCCCGCGGCCGCACCGTCGCGCCACGCCTGGCGGGCGCCGTCGACGTTTCCGCCGAACCAGCGCGCCCGGCCGAGCTCGAAGTAGGCCTCGATCAGGTTGGGACCAAGCGCCAGTGCGCGGCCGAGGAAAGCCTCGGCGTCGCTGTACATCTCCCGCGAGGAATAGAGCAGTCCGAGATAGAAGTGCGCGTACAGCGTGGCCTTGCGGTCACCTGCGTCGCGAATCGCGCGCGTCAGATGCTCGATAGCCTCACCATAGATGGCCTTTTTCAGGCAGATGTAGCCCACGTTCACGCGGGCGATCGCATGTGCGGCATCGCGCTGCAGGACCGAATTGAACTGGACGAGCGCATCGTCGTACTTCTCCTGCAGCATCTGCGCCCACCCCAGCAGCGACGCAGCCTGCGTGTCGTCAGGCACGAGCGTCAATGCCTGCCGCAGTTCCTTCTCGGCGGCAGCGGGCTCTCCACGCGAGATCAGGTTCCACCCGCGCTCGATGTGCGTCGACGCGTTGAGGCGCGCCGAGCGACCGGAACGTTCCGCAGGCGCCGGCGCCGGCGGTGACGGCCCGTCAGGCTCCTGGGACATCCGGCTGGAAGCGCAGGGGCGCCTGGCTCGCCAGGAGGCTCTCGACATCCAGCACCACGACGAGCTGTCCTTGCCGGCGAGTCAGTCCCTTCAGGTATTCGCCGGTCAGGCCACGGAAGAGTTCCGGCGGATCCATGAGGTCCGACGGTTGAACCGGCTTCACATCCAGCACCGCGTCCACGAGCATCGCCACAAGGCCGCCCGGCACCGTGCACACCATGAGCCGCGCCTGTGGTCCAGGCGTCGAAGCCGTCAAGCCGAAGCGACGGCGCATGTCGATCACGGGGACCATGGTGCCCTGGTAGTCCACCACCCCTTCCATCCAATCGGGCATGTCGGGCAAGGCGCGCGGAGGCTCATGACGAAGCACGCGCTGCACGGCCTGGATCTCGGCCGCGAACAGGTGCTCGCCCAGCCGGAACGTGACAAGCCTGGTGGATTCCGTGGCGTGGTTCACGCGCCCTCCGTCGAAAGCGCGGCATACGAGGCAACCACCGCTCTGGCATCGAGCAGCGTGAGGAGATCACCGTCGCTCCAGATCACGCCAAGCACGACATCATCGTGGCGGCCGGTGCGCGGCGCATCGCGCACCTGGCTCAGCGACACGCTGATCACGTCGTCGGCGTCGTCGACCGCGAGCGCGACACGAGCGCGACCGCCGCGCATAACGAGTGCCACCTGCTCCCCGATCGGCTCGGCGCCGAGGATGGCGGCTGGCGAGTAGAGCGGCAGCAACGCTTCGCCGAGCGGGAACAGCCCGAGCAGATTCTCGGGGGCGCCGGGGACCGTTCGCAGGTGCGGCGATTCGACCAGTTCGTCGACGGCGTCGAGGGGCACGGCAAACCGCTCACTCCCGATGCGCACGACGAGCAGATCCTGCGTGCCCGCGCGATCGCGGACGCGGTCGCGAAACCGGGTGGAGGGCTTCTGCCCGTCCAACTCGGTATCGATCGGTCTCACGGAGGCCAGCGGGCGGATGGGAGTTGTTGGCATGGATATCGAGCTGGTTGCTGCTTGCTGCTTGCTGCTTGCTGCTTGCTGGTACAGGGGGCTGGGGCTGGGGCTTGGGCTGGCTCCCCTTTCAGGACCGAGGCAAGGCGGGGAGGGTCACATCAGTCCGTGATTCGCGGGTCGCCAGGGCAATTGCGATGGCCTGCGCCATTTCCGGAAGTGACGCGATGGCATCGGCTCCGCCGCCAAGAGCCGTCTTTGGCATCCCGTAGACGGTCGACGTGGCTTCGTCCTGGACAATGCCGAAGGCTCCCGCCCGTCGCATCCAACGGAGCCCGTCCGCTCCGTCCCGACCCATGCCGGTTAATACAATGCCAACCGCGGCGGCGCCGAAAACGTCCGCCACGCTCTTGAACAACACATCGGCGGAGGGACGAACACCATGCACCGGCGGGTCATCGCGGACTACGAGTCGGGGCGTGCCGTCCGCGCCTGACGAGACGCCGAGGTGGCGTCCCCCCGGCGCGATGTACACTCGGTTTTCCATCAGCGCATCGCCGTCCCGCGCCTCGCTCACCGGCAACGCGGAACGTCGATCCAGTCGCTCGGCGAGACTTCCGGTGAAGCCGGCCGGCATGTGCTGGGCGATGAGCACGGCGGCGCCGAGATCCGGGGGAAGCGCCGGTATCAATTCAGCCAGTGCGCGCGGCCCGCCGGTGGATGCCGCCATGGCCACCACCCGCGTGGCGGCGCGGGTAACAGGCGCGGCACGAAGACGCGCACAGACCGGCCTGGCCAGCACCGACGCGGCGGCGGAAAGATTCACGCGCAGCGCTCCGCGAAGGGCCCCCAGCAAGCGTTCGCGAAGCACGTCCGCCCTCAATCCCTCGTCTGGCGCCGGCTTGCGTACGAAATCGACGGCTCCCAGCTCGAGCGCCCGCAGTGTGAGATCGTCGCCCCGCCGATCTCCCGCCGCGGTCAGCATGACGACGGCACGCGGGGCTTCGCTCATGATGTAGCCCAGCGCCTGCAGACCATCGAGCCCCGGCATCTGCACGTCGAGCGTCACCAGGTCGGGATTCAGCGCGTGCACCTTGCGGATGGCATCGAGCCCGTCCTCGGCCTCGCCGGCGACACGAAACTCGCCGCTGGATTCAAGGAGCTCGACCAGCATGCGCCTGACGAACCGACTGTCGTCGACGATCAGCACCGACGGGAGGTCAGAGGTCACGGTCGCCTCCCACCAGCGAACGAACGGTCATCGCTCCCGTGGCCGCCATCACCCGGACGCTGCGCCCGTACTCCCCGCCGACATCCTCGGCCACGACTGGAATGCCCAGGCGCTCCAGGGCGGCCAGCGTGGCGTCGATGTTCCGCTGGCCCATGTTGATGCCTGACGAGAGGAGCGCCGAGAACATCCGCGCACCGCCGGCCAGTCGGGCCACGATGCGACCGTGCGCCCCGTGACGCCGCATTTCTTCCAGCAGCAGCGGTACGGTGGTATCGGCGTACTTGGCTGGATGGATCGACGGCGGTCCGGTGCCGGCCGATGGCAGCAGGATATGGGCGAGACCGGCGATTCCCGCCGACTTGTCATGCAGCGCCAGCGCCACGCAGGACCCCAGGCCAGCGGTCACGAGGATGCCATCGCCGCCGACCACCGCGAAGTCGGCGATTTCGACAACGACCTCGCCTACCCCGATGCCTGGAGGCGTAGCTATGCGGGCGCTCATGCGAGACGCTCCGCCATCTCGAGATTGTTTCGCGCCATCGGATTGTCCGGCGCCAACGCCAGCGAACGCTCCCAGGCGCGCACGGCCTCGTCACGTTCGCGACGACGGTAACGGATGTTCCCCAGCCTCAGGTACACGTCGCCGCCGAGGTTGGGATCCGCGCGCACGGCCCGCTGATAACACTCCATCGCCTCCTCGTATCGGGAGGCGCGATAGTGCAGGTCGCCGGCGTTCTTGTGCGACGGCGCCTGAGTCGGGTCTTCCGTGATGGCACGTTCCACCGCCGCAGCCGCCTCCTCGAAACGACCACGCCGCTCGAGCACCACCGCCAGGTTGTTGTGAAGCGCGGCCGCCCGCGGGTAGGCTCGCACTCCGTCTTCGAGCAGCATGACGGCGCGGTCGAGATCTCCGCTCAGCGCTGATACCAGGCCGGCGTAGTGGAACCAGGCGGCGGGACGCGCATCATGCGGCCAGAGCGCCGCGCATTCCTCGAGGTGTCGGGCGGCGCCGACCACGTCGCCACCTCGAAGCGCGAGGGCTCCCTGCGCCAGCCGGACCATCGGATCGGACGGGCGAGCCGCGGCCGCGTCGACGAGCGACGCACGCGCCTCATCGATGCGGCCGGCGCGCTCGAGCGCGTACGCCAGGTTCACAAGCGCCGCCGAGAGGCCGCCGGGACGTGTCGCGCAACTGCGAAATGTCCGGATCGCATCATCGAGGCGGCCCTGTCGCAACGCAATGAGGCCGAGATGGAACTCCGCCTGCACGTCCCCGCCCCGCAGGTCGATCACGCGTTTGAATTCCCGGTGCGCCTCATCGAGCATCGACGTCCGGTAGAACGCGATGCCCAGGTTCCGGTGCTCGGCGATCTGTGATTCTTTCGCCGCGCTTTCGGGACCACGACTTCGGCCCAGCCGGCGAAGGAATCCCGCCGTCGCCAGCCCGAAGAGCGCCTTCCCGACCTGGAAGTCACCGAGGCCGGACTCGTCGACGATGGCCGAGACATCCCGGCGCCCGTCGACCAGCGGAATCACCGCTTCCTGTTCGGGCGTGACCTCGACATCGCTTTCCGACAGGTGCTCGCGATCGAGCGAGAACACAATGTCGAAACTCGGAATCTTCTTCTCGATCAGGCTCCACTCGTCGACGCGCCGGGCGCCTTCGAGGAGGAGCGATTCGGGGCTGATGGAGACGGTGATGTCCTGCTGATCAGGGAGGACATCGGGCTCGAACATGAATGTTCCCTGCGACCAGGTGAAGAGCAGAAAGACGGCTTCTTCGATCTGATGCTTGAGGTATTCATGGAGCTGCTCGCGGCCGATATGCCCGGCCGCAACCAGGAGGTCGCCGATTCGTCGCTGCGGTTCCACCGCCTGCGCGGCGATGGCGTCATCGAGCGCCGCCGGAGAAATGAGCCCGTGCTTGACGAGGATGTCGCCGAGTCGATCGCGCCGGTTCACGATCGTCGCATGCGAAATGCGCCCGCGCTCGAAGTGAATGGTGCCGAACTGCTGGCGATGGGACACCGACAGGCAGCCCGTCTTCTTCCCCATGGCGAGCAACTGCAGCACGTCGGGGAGGCTGGCTTCGCGAAGACTGCCGCGGATGGCCATCAGCGCGGATCCTCGATCACGCGGCCATCCAGTCCCGGCCAGTTCGTGACGACCTTTTCCGGATCCAGGAAGAAGGAATCGAGGGGCGAGGAGGGCTCCTTGATTGCGGGCCGCGGCACGTCGGGCTCGATCACGTCGTCGAACCAGGCGTCGATGGTGGGCGCGGCCGCCTCGGCGCCATCGGGCACAGGCGTAAGACGCGCCACCCTTTCCCGCTCAGACACGCGTCCGATTTCCACGACCAGGCCCGCCTCGAATCGTGATTGCAGCCGCGCCGCCACCGCCGTGAGCTGAGGCGGTGGCGTATCGGCGGTGAGGACCACCTGGCGTCCGGATTCGATGAACGTGTTGAACAGGTGGAAGAACTCGTCCTGCAGCCGGTCGCTGCCACCGATGCGCTGCACGTTGTCGACGATGATCGCGTCCGCCGCACGGTAGCGCATGCGCCACCGCTCCACGGACCCGGTGCGGAGCGCCTCGATGAGCTCATCGCCAAGCGCGGCGCCGTCGACGACGGCCACGGTCCAGGCGCCGCCGTCACGCGCGAGGAGCGAATTCGCGATGGCGTGCGACAGGTGCGTCTTGCCTGACGATCGGGGTCCGTGGATGTACAGCGGGTTGTAACGCGACCCCGGCAGCGCGATCACCTCGCCCGCGGCGCGGAGGGCCAGCTGGTTGCGGGCGCCTGACGAGAACACGCGGATGGTCAGGTGCGGGGCGGGCGCCGGTGGCGGGTCGTACGCGGCCAGCGCGCGCATGACGATGGAGCGCGCCTCGTCGAGCCGGCCGGGATCGCGAAAGACGGGAACGCCGGCGAGCCGCGGATCCAGTCGCGCTGCTTCCTGCTCGAGATCGCGAAGGTGATTGACCGCGACGGCGAAATGTGCCTCCACCGCATCGAGGTCAGGGGGCTCGGTGCCATCGAGGAAGCGCTCGAGGGACTCGGTGTTGTACCCTTCGCCGGCCCAGCGGGCGACGGTGGAGGCCAGGCGGACCCGCCACTGCTCCACCGACGACGTGACGACCGCGGCGAGTTCGTTGAGGAAACTCTCGAACTCGTCAGGCGCGGCGCGCTCCCCGCGCGCCTGGGCGACCACCACCTTCGCCGCTCCGGCGGCCGGCGTGCCGGGTTCAAGCGAGCGCTGGGCGACGAGTCGGTTGAACACGCCGAGCAGTTCCCTGACGTTCCCGACCTCGTGACCCGCGAGCTCGTCCAGCGCTGCATCGTCGAGATCCAGCGTGCGGGCAGAGCGCCAGAGGCGCAGGATGCCGAGGCGCGTCTCGATTTCCGGCGCAGCGATGTCGGCGATCAGCCCACCCGACATGCGCGAGAGCAGCCGCTGGTCGAGGCCATCGAGGTCGGCGGGAGGACGATCGCTCGCGAGGACCACCTGAAAGCCGCGGCCCTGCGCCTGATCGATCAGGCGCAGCAGTTCGGCCTGCGCCTCAGCTTCCCCGTCGAGGAACTGAACGTCGTCGAGCAACAGCAGGCCGATCACTTCCCACTCCCGCCGCCAGGCGTTCAGGTCGCCTCGCTGGGACGCGAAGCGCAACTGCTCCACGTAGTCCTCCGAGGATCGGTATGCCACCGTCAGCGTGGGATCGACCTGCGAGGCATGGAACCCGAGGGCCGCCAGCAGGTGCGTCTTGCCGAGCCCCGGCTCCGCGTAGATGAACAGCGGGTGGTAGACCTTCCCGGGCGCTTCCGCCACGGCGCGCGCCGCGGACACGGCCAACCGGTTGGACGGGCCGGCGACAAAACCCTCGAAGCGGAAGCGTCCGTCGAGCATGCCTAACGCACCGCGGTGGCGGGAGCGGAGAGCCGGCGGAGCACCAGCTCCGAGGCGCGGCGCAGCGTCTCGAACACGCCATGGCCGCCGAGCGCGTCAGCGCCGAAACTCGGGACGGCGCGGAAGTTCAGGAGGCGATCCATCTCGTCAGGCAAGCACACCAGCTCGGCGGGAAGGTCCTGCTTGTTGTACTGGAGGACCAGCGGCACGTCACGGGCGGACACCCCGTGCTCGGCCAGCGCTTCGTGCAGATCGCGGAGGCTTTCCACGTTCTCGTCCATCTGGCGTCGCTGCGAGTCGGCGACAAACACCACGCCGTCCGCTCCCTGCAGCACGAGCCGGCGGGTGGATCGATAGTAGACCTGGCCCGGCACCGTGTACAGCTGGAACCGTGTGGTGAAGCCCGAGATCGTTCCGAGATCGAGCGGAAGGAAGTCGAAGAACAGCGTCCGGTCGCCATGCGTGGCCAGCGACATCATTTCGCCGCGCCGCTCCACCGGTACGCGGCGATGGATGTATTGCAGGTTGGACGTCTTTCCCGAACGCCCCGGACCATAGTAGACGATCTTGCAGGTGATCTCCCGGGAGGCGTAGTTCACGACCGGCACCGTCAGGCCCTCCCGAACAGAACGGCGAGGTTGCGCCCCAGGTCTCGCTCGAAATCTCCCGTCATTGGCCCGTTCGCGAGTTCGCTGTCGGTCACCTGCGCCAGCGACTGGGTGAACGCGCCGAAGAAATGCCTGACGATGCCAAGCGAGGTGCGATCGTCGAAGACGGCGAGGAGCAGCACAGTTCCCGACCCGGCACGGGCCGGCGCCAGGAACACCTGGCGTTTTCCACCTCCGTGGTGCAGCGGCCCGAAGGCGTCACCATTGGCCTGGCGACCGAGTTCCGACGACGAGGCGTTGATGGCGGCCACGAGGGAGCAGACGGCCATCACGTCGACGGAACGCGTGAAGCCGTGCTGCGCGAGCACGCGGCCGCTGGGTTCCAGCGCCACCGCGAGCCCAACGCGCGCCTGCCGCACGAACTCGCCGAGCGGAGCGTCGAGCCAGGGAGCCACCGATCGCGTCATGCAACCGTCCTCAGGGCGCGCTGAAGCGCCACGCGCAGCAGACCAGCGCTGGCATCGGGCTGAGTCAGCAGCACGAGGGCGATGTCGCCGGTGGTGACCACGAACAGCCGACCATGCTCGGCATCGAGCGACAGGTGGCGGGTCTCGCCATACCCGGCGGCGGCGTTCGCCAGTCTGGTTCGGTGAAACAACGCCGTGGCGAAGGCGGCCAGGGCATCCGCGTCGACGTCGACCGCGGCGACGGCCGCCGCCGGCAGGCCATCGGACTCGGTCGCCGCGAGGGCGGCGCGCACGCCCGGCAGGGCGGCGAGTTCGCCTAACGTCGCCTGCAGCGTGGCGTTCACGCGGCGGCTCCCATCCACGCGGTGGCGCGCTGCAGCGCCTGGGTCAGCAGGCGGCGCACGAGGCCGACTTGCGTGTCACGGGCGGCGGCGACCATGACGACGGCGCCGTCCAGCGCGGGCGACAACGCGACCGTGGCATGCTGGGCTTCCACCAGCATCGACTGCCAGCGTCCGAGGCCAAGCTGCTGGAGCGCACGGGTCGCCTCTTCGGCAAGTCCGCCAAGGTGTGCCCCAACCTCATCAGCCACCTCGCGACCGGTTCCGTCGATGTACGTTCCCGCCATCACGAGGCCGTCCCGGTCGAGCAGGAGCGCGGTCCGGTCGCCATCGCCCAGCAGCGAGGCGAAGAGTTGGCGGGCTTCGTCGGCGGCGGTGGAGCGAGCGCGACGCGTGAAGACGCCGTCACCGGCCGGCGCATCCGGTACCGGCGCGCCTGATGAGTCACGGAGCTCGGCCCGTACGCGGTGGAGCGCCGTCGCCAGGCCGTCGTCGGCCGGGTTCGCGTGCTGCGCACGCGCCAGCAGCCGCTCGGCGGCCGTGAGATCCCGCCGCTTCCAGGCGAGGAAACCCAATCCGCGGAGGGAAGCCTGGTGCGAAGGATCGAGCCGCAGCGCAAACTCCCATTCGTCCCGCGCCTGACCTTCGTCGCCAGCGTCGGTGAGCACGCGAGCCAGCGCGTCGTGCGCGCCCGCCAGGTGCGGATGGCGTTCCAGTCCGCGCAGTGCATAACGACGCGCCTCGTCGAACCGCCCCAGCCGGCGCAGGGAGTCGACCAGGGGCATGAACGCGAGGCTGGCCGGATCGCGGGCCATCTCGTCCATCCAGTCGTGAATGCGCTCAGCGTCCATGGTCGGCTCCCACCATGTCGTGCAGGCGCATCGCCTGCTCCAGCGCTTCGCGCGCCTGCGCCGCGATGCGCGAACGCGGCTCGGCGGCAACCACGCCCTTCCAGTGCCGGGTGGCGGCGCCAAGGTCTCCCCGGCGGATGGCGAGACGCGCCGCCGTCATCATCCAGTCCGTTCGCGGCTCGAGTTCGAGCGCCCGTCGCAGGCACCGATCGGCCTCCTCAAGCCGATTCATCGCAAAGAGGGCGAGCCCGGCCAGCGCGTGCGCCTCGGCGATCCCCGGCGCCTGCCGGATGGCGAGCTCCGACGCCGCGACAGCATCCGCCAGGCGTCCGTCTCGCGAGGCCTCGCGCGCGTCGGAAAGGTGGACCAGCGCGTCCTCCTCCAACGGCGCCACCGGCGAGGTGACGATGGTCACGACGCCTGTCGACAGCAGCCCGTAGACGATGCGCGCGGTCTCGAACTCGTTGAGGCCCACGGCCCCGGCGATCGATCGCAGGCTCGTGCTGCCATCGACCGCCGCCAGCACCTGCCATTCATGGGGACGAAGGTCCAGCGTCGCCGCGTGATCGCTTTCGGCGTCGGACAGGGCTGGGACCACGTCCGCGTGGGGAATGCGATCCGCCATGTGCCCCCATTCATCGATCCGACGCGCCGCTTCCATCAACAGCGCCTCGGCGGTAATACCCTCTGCCGCGGCAGACGGGTTCACGTCAGGCACACCTTCCTCGAAGGCGAAGTAGCCCTCGCTCCAGGACAGCAGCTCGAAAACCACGCCTTCGATCTGACGCCGGATCTGGCGATCGAGCTCGCGCGGCGAGATCGCCCTCATCGACAGCAGTATTTCACCCAGGCGCCGCGGGCTGTCCTCCTGCGCCTGGATGGCGAGCGCGCGGGACAGTTCCTCGTCCGTGATTCGACCGGCCTGCACCAGCATGAGCCCGAGCCGGTGACTCTCATTGCGCATCGATGCACCAACGACGCGGCCGTTGCGGAACTGGACGACGCCGTCGTTGTCGCGGAGCGCGGAGCGCACGCGCAACGACCCCGTCTTCCGCGTCAGATCGAGCAGCTGGAAGACGTCATGAACGCCGAGCTCACGCAGCGGGCCTTCGATCGCCATCAGGCCGCTCCCCGCGCGAAGTACCGCGCGCCCTGCGGGACCGCGTCACGGGCGGCGAAGATGCGCTGCAGATCGAGCGCCGTTTTCGTATCCCGGCGCGCGCGGCGAGCCAAATCGCCGGCGGGTTCCAGCGCAATCACGCTTGACCATCTGTCGAGCGCGGCCTCGAACTGGCGGCTTTCGGCGAGCAGCACCCCATCGAAGTACAGCGCGCCGACGTGATCGGGATCGAACCGCAGCACACGCGCGAACGCCAGCCGGGCATCCTCGCGGCAACCGTTGAGGAAGAGCGACTCGCCGAGCGACGCGAGCGCATCGAGATTCCAGGGATCGCGTTGCAGCACCGTCACCAGCAGCTCGATCGTGTCGGCGGGCCGCCCCAGCGATCGACGCAGCGAAGCAAGCAACAATGCGGCCTCCACCGAGGTCGGGACTGACGCCAGCGCGGCCAGGAGCTCGGTTTCGGCATCTTCGGGGGCGCCGTGCGCCGCGTACAGGGCCGCCAGGTCCAAGCGCGCCGCGACGAAATCCGAATCGAGTGACACTGCCTGACGATACGCCTCCACGGCGCGCGGATGATCGCCCATGGAGCGCGCCACATCGCCAACGTGCTTGAGGACGTCGGCGCGGGCGGGGGCCAGTTTGCGCGCCGCGTCCAGCGCCGCCATCGCGCGGTCAGGCGTGCCGGCGTCGGCGCGCACCCGGGCGATCAGGAGCAGCGACTCCACGTCCTGCGGCGCCACCATCGCCAGCGCCTCGGCGAGCTCGATGGCCTGCGCACCGCGCCCCAGCAGGACGAAGGCGCGCACCTCGCCGGCGATTGCCACCTTCGACGTGGCGTCGAGGTGACGGGCCTGCCGGTACCGGTCGAGTGCTTCCCCGTATGCACCCTTCCGCAGGAAAACGTCCCCGAGCAGCGCCAACCCCTCGGCGCGATCGGCTCCCGCGTCCAGCGCCGCCTGGATTTCCGCGGCCGCCCGGTCCAGGTCTCCGCTCGTCAGGCATGCCGACGCGGCGGCGTAGGGTGTCGTGCCTGACGACGCCGGCCGTTCCGGCACGGATGATGGCGCGAGGGCCTCGAACAGCGACTCCAGCTGGCGCATGTCGAGGGTGAACTCGCGAACAGCAGCCTCCCGTCGGTCTCCATCCAGGTCGGGCGAGACGGTGACGCGGGGATTCTCGTACTCCAGGTCGATGGCCAGCTCGAACTTCTGCGCGACGTAATACGGGTCGAGCTCGAGCGCGCGCTTCGTCTCCCGCAGCGCCCCGTTGAAGTCGCCGAGGTTCGACAGCGTGAAGCTGAGGTTGTAGTGCGCCTCGGCATAGTCGGGCCGGGCGTCGATGGCGCGGCCGAACGCATTGCGCGCATCCTCGAGCTGGCGCATCTCCGCCAGCACGAGTCCGACGCCGTTCCAGGCGACCGGATGCTCGGGCTCGAGGCGGAGCACCTGTCGGTACGCTGCCAGGCAGAGGGGGAATTCCCTGCGCTTGAGCAGCAGGAGCGCCAGGTTCAGACGGGCCTTCACGAAGGCGGGTTGTACCGTGAGTGCGCGGCGGAACGCATCAACCGCGAGGTCGTCCCGGCCGGCGTGGAATCGCGCCACGCCGAGGTTGTTCAGCGCCAGCGCGTAGTCTCCGTCGAGGGCAACGGAGCGCTCGTAGCTCTGCAGCGCATCCGCCGCGCGGCCGGACTGGTGCAACGCCACGCCGCGCTCGTTCCAGAGCTTCGGGCTCTCGGTGTGATCGGCGACCAGTTGCTCGTACAGCCTCGTGGCGGCGGCGCCGTCCTGACGCAGCAGTTGAACCTCGGCCATCGCCTGGGTCACGAGGCCACGGTCCTCGCCGTGCTGCAGGGCGAGCTCATACTCCTTCAGCGCCTGGCTGTGATAGCCCTTCTGTCTGAACGCCAGGCCAAGGTTGAAGTGAGCCAGCGCCCCGCCGGGAACCGGGGCCGGCTCCGGATCGACCGCCGGCGCGTCGACGCGACGTTCGAGCGACAGGTTCGCCTCGGCGCGGCCTAACGATGGATTGAGGCGCAGCGCGCGCCGCGCCGCCTCCGCACCCTCGGCGTGGTGCCCCAGGTCCCCGAGGACAAACCCGAGCAGGTACTGGGCGTCGGCATCGTCGGGACGGTGGGCGGCCAGTTCGCGAAGTACCGCGAGCGCCTCGTCCGAAAGCCCGCGGTGATAACTCAGCTCGGCGAGCAGCAGGCGCGCGCCGTCATCCTCGGGACGCAGGTCGAGGAGGTGGCGGACCCAGCGATGCGCCGCCTCCAGATCGCCGCGCCGCTTGCACGCCCGGGCCAGCTGGCCTAACGCGTGGGCGTCGTCAGGCGCATCGGTCACCAGGGTTTCGTAGTGCGGAATCGCGCGATCGGCTTCACCGGCCAGCAGCAGCGCGTCCGCCAGCTGCCGCCGCGTGTCGCGGTCGTCCGGCCGGGTGTCCAGTCGCCGGACCAGGTCGGCCACGGCCCGGTCGAACAATCCCGTCTCGCGCCAGGCGATGTGAAGGTTGCGCTCGGCCGTGGCCATGCGCGGATCGATCGAGAGCGCGCGCGTAAACGCCGCCACCGCCTCGTCCAGCATCCCCTTGTTGAAGTAGAGGACACCGAGGTTGTTGTGCGCGCCGGCATCAGCCGGGTCGACGCGCGCGGAGAACCCGCGCAGGACGGCGCGGTCGCGTTCCGACGGCATGACGGCAAGGGGGCGCATGCTCACGTCAGCGCCGTGCGACGGTCAGCGGCCCGCCTCAGGCGAGCCGCACCGCCCGAAGGATGGCCTTCAGCGATGGGGCGTCGGGCAACAGCAGGAAGAAGCCGCGGACGCGCTGGTCGTTGTCGCTCATGTAGAACTCGGTCTCGACGCAGAACACGTAGTTCGGATCATCACCGAACTGGAGATGTGCAGTCGTCAGCACCGCCCGCGACATGTCGATCACCAGACTGGGAGGCGATGGAAGCAGCATGATGCCCATGAAGTCGCTCAACGCGTTCATGTGGGCGCCACTGAGGATGTTGCCGGCCTCCATGATCGCCGACTGCTCGAGCTGTCCGAGCTCGGTGCAGCTGTCCGCGGGGCGGCGCAGCATCATCTCGGCGACCCGCATCGCCGTCGCGCGGGGGAAGACCAGCAATGTGCGACCGGTCAGATCGCCGAGCATGTTCATCAGGACCGCCGCGACCGGCTCCTCGGGCATGCCAATGTGCGGGGGGACGTCCTCCAGCGGCGTGACGCTGATGCGCGGCACGCTGATCATGATCCGCTGTGACGTCATCTGCGACAGCGCCGTCGCTGCGTGCCCAGCGCCGATGTTCGCCACCTCGCGCAGGGCGTCCATCTGCATCGGCTTCAGGCTCAACAGATCGTTCATCGCGCTCCCCTCACAAGAGACTGGTCGCCTCGAGGATCAGCGCGGGCACACCATCACCGAGGATCGTCGCACCACTGAAGCACGACGCTGCTCCGCGAGCACCGTCGATCGGCTTGACTACGATCTCCAGTTGCCCACGCAGCTGATCCACGACGAGGCCGGCCCGCCGGTCCGCCACCTCCAATACGACGACTTGGCTCCCCTCCGCGTCCCGTACAGGAAGGTTCACGATCTGGCGAAGGCTGAGGAGCGGGAGAACCTCGTCCCGCAGCACCAGGACGTCGCTCCCTCGTACGCGCCGCACGACCGAGGGCGTGAGCTGCAGCGTCTCCCGAACGTGGGTCAGCGGGAGCGCATACGTCTCATCCCCGACCCTGGCCAGCAGCGCCTGGATGATGGCCAGCGTGACGGGCAGGCGGATTGTGATGGAAGTCCCTTTCCCCAGCGCCGTGCGCAGCTCCACGGAGCCGCCGATGGAACGCACCCGGCTGACCACGGCGTCCACGCCAACCCCGCGCCCGGACAGCGTCGTGACTCGTTCGGCGGTGGAAAAGCCCGGGCGGGCGATCACCTTCAGCAGGTCTTCATCGGACAGTTCCGTGCGGGTGGGATCGAGGACTCCCTCGGCCTGGCCGCGAGTCAGCATGCGCTCCCGGTCGATGCCCCGTCCGTCGTCGGTGACGCGGATCACAACGGAAGACCGGTCGCGCGCCGCCGAGAGGATCAATTTGCCTGCCGCCGGCTTGCCGGCCTTCACACGCTCGTCAGGCTCCTCGAGGCCATGGTCGATGGCGTTGCGCAGCAGGTGAACCAGCGGATCGCCAATCTGGTCAAGGAGCGCGCGATCGAGCTCGATTTCCCGCCCTTCGATAACGAAATCGAGCTCTTTCCCGAGCGAGCGCGCGGCATCCCGGACCACGCGCGGGAACCGGTCGAACACCTGCCAGACCGGGACCATCCGGCTGGAGAGAATGCCACTCTGCATTTCCCCGATCAGTCGCCCAACGGCCCCGGCTGCATCCTGAACCGCGGAGTCGGTGAGCGGCGCGACGGCCTGCTCGAGACGGCCGCGTGCGATCACCATCTCGCCCATGAGGTTCATGAGCGCATCGAGGCGTTGCAGGTCGATGCGCACGTAGCGCTGGAGGGGCGCCTTGAGCATGCCGGCCGTCCAGGCCGAGTCGGCACGGTCGACGGCCGCGCCACGTGGATCCGCGGCTTGCCCTTCGCGCGCGATGCGAACCGACTCCACGAAGCCAGCCGCGCGGAGCGTCTCCGTGATCAGCTCCGGCGACGCGTTGCTCCGCAGCCGGAACGCGAACGTGGACTCGAAGCGATCATCGGCCAGCGCGCGCTCCTCGGGCACGACGGCCACCACGTGACCCAGTGCGCGGGCGCGCTGCAGGACCAGTAGTGCCCGGGCGCCGCGCAGCGGCGCCTCGCGCGAGAGCGTGACCGTTACCGCGAGTCCTTCGCCCGGCGGAAGCAGGAATTCGCCAACCGTCGCCGGCACGGCGTGCGTTTGAGTCGCCCAGCCGCGGAGCCGGGCGCAAATCGAGTTCACGTCCACGTCGGCGGCGCGTCCGGCGACGGACGCCTCGATCGCTGCCTCGAGCGCGTCAGCGGCATCGAACAGCAGCGGCGGGTCGTCGCTGCGCAGACCGCGATGCTCGTCGCGGGCACCGGCGAGCAGCGCCTCCATGTCGTGGGCCAGGTCGGAGACGGCCGCATAGCCCATGACGCCGGCCATGCCCTTGATGGTGTGAACGGCGCGAAACACCGCGTCTATCGCATCAGGGTCCCGCGGGTCACGCTCGAGCCGGAGCAGCGCCTCGTTGACCGAGGCGAGGTTGTCGCGACTCTCGGTGAGGAACAGCTCGGCGTAGCGGGCGGAGTCCTTCATCGTGACTGGTGATTGGTGACTAGTCCGTGACACGCGACATCCAGTCACCAGTCACGAGTCACTCGTCACACGGTCACTACCCAAGAACTCTCTGCACCGCTTCGAGTACTCTGCTCGGCTGAAAGGGCTTGACCACGAAGTCCTTCGCCCCGGCCTGGATCGCTTCGACGACCAGCGCCTGCTGACCCATGGCGCTGCACATCAGCACCTTGGCCAGCGGATCCAGCTTCGTGATTTCGCGGACCGCGTCGATGCCCCCCATGTCGGGCATGACGATGTCCATCGTGACCAGATCTGGCCGCAGTTCGCGGTACTTCTGCACAGCCTGGGATCCGGTCTCCGCCTCACCCACCACATCGAAACCCGCCTGCTGAAGAATGTCCCCCAGCATTGTGCGCATGAAAATGGCGTCGTCGCAGATCAGGACCGAATGGCTCACCGTGTCGTCTCCTCGAACCGATGGTCCCCACTCAGTCAGACCAGCGTCTGTCTGACCAGCTCGGGGATGTCGATTACTAGGACGACTTCGTCTCCCAAACGTCCCAGCCCGGTCAGCAGTCCATCGGCACGGGCCAGGACCGCGCGTTCGGCAGGCACCGCGTGGAGCTCCTGCACCTCGTGCACGTCGTCCACCAGCAGGCCAAGCGACCGGTCGGCGGTCGTGACTACCACAATCGACCCCTCCGGTGTCTCCGCGGCCGTCCCGGTGAGCCGATGGCCGACGTCGACGACCGTGAGGAGTTGCCCCCTCAGGTTCACCACTCCGCGCACGTGGGGCGGCGCGCCCGGCAGCCGTGTCGCGTCAAGGAGCGAGACGATCTCGCGCACGGCGGTGCTGTCGATGCCATACAGGCCGCCCCGGAGTTCGACGACGAGAAAGCGTTGAGCCGCAGGTTCAGGCGCGGTCCCGGTAGAATCCGAAGGCATCGAGCGGGTCGGCTTGCGTGAGAATCGTGGCGTCGCGCGCCACCTGCGCGAGCGCCGCCCGAAGGTCGGATGGCAGCGGCGAGCGAAAGTCCATTTCGGCGCCCGTCACCGGGTGACGGAAGCGTAGCCAGGCGGCGTGGAGAAAGTGCCGCTTCGGCGGCAACGCTACGACCTTCCGCCCGCCACCGCCACCGTAGGTATCGTCGCCGATGACCGGATGCCCGATCGACGCCAGGTGGACGCGGATCTGGTGCGTTCGCCCCGTGTGCAGGTGCGCGCGCAACAGGTCGACGGCGTCGAAGCGCGCCAGCCGGACCAGCGTCGTTCTGGCGGCCCTTCCCGTCGCAACCACGGCCATTCGTCGGCGATCGCGCGGGTCCCGCGCCAGGGGCTTGTCGATCGTCACTTCGTCCTTGTCGAGATGGCCCCAGGTCATGGCCGCATAACGACGCACCACCCGGCGGGCAGCGATGGCCGCGGAGAGCGCGCGGTGCGCGCGCTCGGTTCGGGCGACGAGCAGAAGTCCCGAAGTCTCCTTGTCGATGCGGTGAACGATGCCCGGCCGCTCTTCGCCGGTGCCCGCCGGCAGCGCCCCCCGGCCGAGGAGCGCGTTGACCAGCGTGCCGCTCCAGTGTCCGGGCGCCGGGTGCACCACCATCCCGGCGGGCTTGTCGACGATGATGAGGTGTTCATCCTCGTGCACCACGGAGAGCGGAATGTCTTCGGGCAGCACGTCCCGGCCAGGACTCGGCGGCACGGTCACTTCGATGACCTCGCCGCGCCGCGGCCGATAGCTCGAGCGTTCGACTCGCGCCGGAGCGCCCGGCGCCGCAACGGTCACGGCCTTCCCGGCGATGAGCGTGGCTGCCTGGGTGCGCGAAAGTCCAAGTCGGCCGGCCACGAGCAAATCGAGGCGGACATCATTGTCCGCCTCGCTGATGAACTCGTGCCTCGTGCCTGGCGAGTGCCGTTCCAGGTTGTCCCGCCCATCCCGGTTATTCGGATGCATCGCTGCACGGCCGTCGGCCGAGCATCCTGGCACGGCGCGAGTCGGTGCTCACGACATGTTGGAGGCGCGGCTGACCGTGGCCGCGGCAGCGCGCTCCGTTCGATCTTCTCCCCACAACACCCACGCGAGCAGGATGGCGCCGGTACTCACGGCCATGTCCGCGACGTTGAACGTCGGCCAGCGCATGTCGCCAATGCCGATGTCAATGAAGTCGACGACGCCCTGCGGTCCGCGCACGCGGTCAATGAGGTTGCCGATCGCTCCACCGGAGACGAGGGCAATGGCGAGCGTGCGAGCGATCTCGCGCCCGGGCGTGGCCCGGTAGAGCTGGGCCAGTATCACCAGCGCCGCGATCGTGAGCGTCAGGAAGATCCAGCGCGAATACTGTCCGAGGTGAAGGCCGAACGCGGCACCCCGGTTGTAGACCAGCGTCAGGCGGACCACGTCGCCGAATACCTCGCGGGGAACGCCCCGCGGATAGAGATCCGCGACCGCGATCCACTTGGTGACGATGTCGGACAGGACGATCGTGACCACCACCGGCCAGAAGACACGTGCCCGCCCTGCTTCAGGGCTTGCCATCTTCCTCTCGCTGCTTGCACTTGATGCAGAATCGAGCGTGTGGAAGCGCGTCGAGACGGTCGAATGCGATCTCCTCGCCGCAGTTGTGGCACTTGCCGAAGTTCTCAGGCTGCTTGTAGAGGCGGCGTAACGCCTGATCGATGTGCCAGAGGAACCGGCCTTCCTGGCTCGCGAACAGGAACGCTTTCTCGCGTTCCATGGCGTCGGTACCCTGGTCCGCCATATGGAACGAATACGAACTGAGATCGCCGTCCGCCGACTGAGGAGTGGCGCCGAAGACATCCTCGTAATGACCCAGTTCCTTCAGCGCGCGACGACGCTCGTCCAGCAACCGCTTCTCGAAGTGCTGGAGGTTCTTCTTCGTCATCGGCTTGAGCTTCTTAACGCCGTTCGAATTGGGCATCTCAATGATCCATGGTCAGGGCGGTTTCCGATAAGACACTCAATTTCCACGGTTTCCCAGCCGTATTCAACGGCCCTCAAGTAGAGTCCTGGCCTGCTTGTCAGGTCCAAGTGGCGTCACTACGTTGCCACGGGACGACGGCTTAACGAATTGACCCCGTTGTCTGCAACAACGGCGACGATCCGGATATCACCGGGGAGCCAATCGGAGGAACGGGCCGGCCGGCCCAAGTAGAACCGATCGGGGGTGGCCCGGCACAGCCACGAGTCGAGCGGCCCGCGCGTTTTTTCTGGGCGCGGGCAAGCGGGGTGGTACCGCGAGCACGCGCCCAGTGCGTCTCGTCCCCGTGTAGGGCCATCAGGCTTTGAGATGATGGATCCGTTACACGAATCGAGGACGAGTCGGTGCCTTACCCAAGAGCTGGCTTCAGGTCCGTAGAGACCAATTCCATTCCGTCGCACCCCAGATTCGCCGAGCTCGAGGGCGAAGTGCTGTCCTGGTGGGAAGCCGATCGGACGTTCGAGGCAAGCGTGTCTCAACGCCCGGCGGGTGAGGACGGCGCCAACGAATTTGTCTTCTACGACGGACCGCCGTTCGCGAACGGCCTTCCGCACTACGGTCACCTCCTCACGGGTTACGTGAAGGACGTGGTGCCGCGATACCAGACGATGCGCGGCCGTCGAGTGGAGCGTCGCTTCGGCTGGGATTGTCACGGGCTGCCCGCGGAGATCGAGGCGGAGAAACAACTCGGCATCAACCACAAGAACGAAATCGAGGCGATGGGCATCGCGCAATTCAACGACGCCTGTCGCGTCTCGGTCCTTCGATACACCGCCGAATGGGAAGCGTACGTCACCCGGCAGGCCCGGTGGGTCGACTTCGCCAACGACTACAAGACGCTCGACCTCTCCTACATGGAGAGCGTGATGTGGGCGTTCAAGTCGCTGTGGGAAAAAGGGCTGGTCTACGAGGGCTTCCGCGTTCTCTGGTATTGCTGGCGCTGCGAGACGCCGCTGTCGAACACCGAAGTCAAGATGGACGACGTCTATCGCGACCGCGAGGACCCGGCCGTCACGGTGGGTTTTCGCCTGCTGTCCGACCGCCCTGAGCTGAATGGCGCCGAGGCGCTCATCTGGACCACGACGCCGTGGACGCTGCCATCCAACCTCGCCCTCGCCGTGCACCCCGACGTGGACTACGTCGTCGTCGCGGCGAAGGGGACGCGATACCTGATCGCGGAGGCGCGAATCGCGGCGTACGAGCGCGAATTCGGTAAAGCGCCGGAGGTGCTCGCCAGGTTCGCGGGGGCCGCGCTCGTGGGAACGCGATACCAGCCCGTCTTCGACTTCTTCACCGGCCGGCCTAACGCGCACCAGATCCTGTCCTCGGCCCACGTCACGACCGAGGACGGCACCGGCATCGTTCACATCGCGCCCGCATACGGCGAGGACGACAAGGTCGTCACCGACGCCGCCCGGATTGAGCCGGTCACGCCGGTCGATTCCCGCGGCGAGTTCGATGCGCAGGTGCCGCCATACAGCGGCCAGCACATCTTCGACGCCAACAAGGTCATCATCCGCGACCTCAAGGCGTCGGGCGCCCTGCTCCGACACGAGACGTACCACCACGCCTATCCGCATTGCTGGCGGTGCGAGAGCCCGCTCATCCAGCGAGCCGTGAGCTCATGGTTCGTGGCGGTGACCCGCTTCCGCGATCGGATGGTCGAGTTGAACCAGCAGATCACGTGGGTGCCCGAGCACATCCGCGACGGCCAGTTCGGAAAGTGGCTCGAGAACGCACGCGACTGGTCGATCTCCCGGAACCGCTACTGGGGTTCGCCCATTCCGGTATGGATCTCGGACAATCGCGAATATCCGCGCGTGGACGTGTACGGCTCGCTGGACGAGCTGGAGCGCGACTTTGGCGTGCGCCCGGCCGACCTGCACCGTCCCTTCGTCGACAGCCTGACCCGGCCCAATCCGGACGACCCCACCGGCCGGTCAGTGATGCGCCGCGTGCCTGAGGTCCTCGACTGCTGGTTCGAGTCCGGTTCCATGCCGTTCGCGCAGGTCCACTATCCCTTCGAAAACGCGAAGTGGTTCGAGCACCACTATCCGGGCGACTTCATCGTCGAGTACAACGGACAGACGCGTGGATGGTTCTACACGCTTCACGTGCTGGCCACGGCGCTGTTCGATCGCCCGGCGTTCCACACATGCGTCGCCCACGGGATCGTGCTGGGCGACGATGGCCAGAAGATGTCGAAGTCGCGCAAGAACTACCCGGACGTGAATGGCGTGTTCGATCGCGACGGTTCGGACGCCATGCGCTGGTTCCTGATGGACAGTCCCATCCTGCGTGGCGGTGACCTCATCGTCACCGAGCGCGGGATCCAGGAAGGCGTGCGTCAGGCGCTCCTGCCGCTGTGGAACTCGTACTACTTCCTCGGCCTCTACGCGAACGCCGACAGCCTCGACGGCCGCGGCCGGACCGATTCACCACACCTGCTCGATCGATACATCCTGGCCAAGACGCAGGCGCTGGTCACCGACGTCGAAGCACAGATGGACCGTTACGACATCGTTGGAGCGTGTGCAACGATCCGTGAATTCCTGGACGCGCTCACGAACTGGTACGTTCGCCGCTCGCGCGACCGGTTCTGGGCCGGCGATCGTGATGCCGTGGACACCCTGCACACGGTGCTCGAGGTCACGTGCCGCGTGGCGGCGCCGTTGCTGCCGCTGACCACCGAGGTGGTGTGGCGCGGTCTCACGGGTGGACGATCCGTGCATCTGACGGAATGGCCCATGGTCGACGAACTCCCCAGCGATGCGGCGCTGGTGGAGATCATGGATCGCGTGCGCGAGGTCTGTTCGACCGCGCTCGGACTGCGGATGGCCAACAAGCTCCGCGTGCGTCTCCCGCTGAACCACCTGCGCGTGGCGGCGACGGACGCGAGCAGCCTGGCACCCTTCATCGAGATCATCCGGGACGAAGTCAACGTCAGGCACGTCGAGCTGACCGAAGATGTCGCGGCCCATGGGCAGGCCGAGATCGTCGTGAATGCGCGGGTCGCGGGTCCGCGCCTTGGCAAGCAGGTGCAGGAAGTGATCCGGGCGGCAAAGGCAGGACACTGGACCACGACGCCGGAAGGCCGGGTTCACGTGGCGGGCGTGGACCTTCTCGACGGCGAGTACGAACGTCGCCTCGTTTCGCGCGACGTGGGCGCCACCGCCGAACTACCCCGCGCGTCAGGCTTCGTCGTCCTGGACACGACCGTGACGCCGGAGCTCGCCGCCGAGGGTCTCGCTCGCGACGTCATTCGAGCCGTACAGCAGGCCAGGCGGGACGCCGGCCTTTCCGTGTCGGATCGCATTCGCCTGACCGTCGATGGGCGGGATGATGTCGTCGGTGCGGCGAAAGCTCATGAGTCGCTGCTGGCTTCCGAAACCCTGGCGCTCGAGATCCGCTATGAGAACGCGGACGGTGGATTCACCTGCAAGGTCGGCGAGGGCGCGGAGGTCGTCGTCAGGGTCGAAAAGATCCGCTGAGCGAGCGGAGCGCGAAGCGCCTCACGCGTCGAGTCGTTCCACGACGCCGGCGATGAGCGCCGTCAACCACGGCTCGGCCTCGCCGGCGACGGCGAGGATCCGATCGAGGTTCACCGGCTCGAGCGTGTCCGGCAGGCAGACATCGGTGATGATCGACACGCCAAGCACGCGCATGCCACCGTGGAGCGCCACGAGCACTTCGGGCACCGTGGACATTCCGACGACATCGGCGCCCAGCGCACGCAGCATCCGGTATTCCGCCCGGGTCTCGAGATTCGGACCGGCCACGGCAACGTAGACACCCTCGCGCAGCGGAGTACCCTCGGCCGCGGCGACATCCCGGGCCAGCGCGCGCAGGCCGGCATCGTAGGGCTGGGAGCAGTCCAGGAACCGCGGCCCGAGCCGGTCATCGTTAGGCCCCACGAGCGGGTGGTCGCCCAGCAGGTTGACGTGATCGGCCAGCAGCATCAGGTCGCCCGCCCGCCAGTCAGGGTGCAATCCGCCACACGCGTTGGAAACGATCAGTACGCGCGCGCCGAGGTGCCGGAGCACGCGCACCGGGAACGTCGCCTGGCGGAGCGAATACCCTTCGTAGCGGTGGAAGCGACCCTGCATGGCCAGTACGGGACGGCCGGCGAGCTGGCCGGCGAGCAGCCGTCCGGCGTGCGATTCAACCGTCGACAGCGGAAACCCGGGAATCTCGCGATAGTCGATCACCACGGGTGAGTCGATGCGAGCGGCCAGTCCACCCAGGCCGGTGCCGAGGATAATGGCGACCTCGGGCCGCAGTTCGGTTCGCGCGCGAATAGCGGCCGCCGATTCCTCAATGCGTTCGAGGACGTGGTCGCTCACTGGATGGGAGATGGGAGATGGGAGATGGGAGACGGGAGATGGGAGATAAACTGCCAACCCGATCGAGATCTGATCTTATCGGGACGCTGTTGTTCTCACGTCTGCCATCTCACATCTCACTTATGTTCTTTCACCAGGTCATGGATCCACGGCGTGGGATCGGCCGGATCAACGTCCGCGTTTCCGTCCGGCCGGAAGGCAGGGAGCGCGGCGCCTTCGGCAGCATCGATCTCCGAGAGCTGGCGCTGCGCGATGGCGCGCAGTTGCACGAGAAACGCGCGTCGCGTCCGTACGAGTGAGTCGAGTTCCGCCTGAACGGCGCGCACTTGCGACTTCGCCTGGTCGATGAGCCGGTCGCCTTCCGCCTTCGCCTCCCGGAGGATCAGTTGCGCCTCGCGATCCGCCTGCTCGCGGATCTCTCCTCGCAGTTGCTGGGCGGAGATGAGGGCCTCGTTCAGTGCCTTGTCCCGCTCACGGAACGCACGAAGCTGTTCGTGGAATCCCTTGGCCTTGTTCTCGAGGTCCTGGCACTGCTTCAGCAGGTACTCGACTTCGACGGCCACCTGGTCGCGGAATTCGTCGACCCGCGCTTTGTCGTACCCACGAAGCGCGCTGCCGAAATCGAACCGCCGGATGTCCAGCGGAGACAGATGAAAGGCTTCGTCCTTCATGGCATTCTCGCTCCGAACAGTATCGTTCCCAATCGCACCATGGTCGCGCCCTCCTCCACCGCCACTTCGTAATCGCCAGACATTCCCATCGACAACTCCGGCGCGTCCAGGCCGGCCTGGCGAAGCACTGCCACCGCATCACGACAGCGGCCGAAGACATCACGTAACACTATTTCCGGCGCTTCGTACGGCGCCATGGTCATCGCGCCCCTGACGTCGAGCCCGCCCAGGGCGGCCAAACGCGGCACCGCGCCACGCAGCCCGTCCAGATCGAACCCGCCCTTCGTCTGCTCGCCCGACGTGTTCACCTGAACCAGCACCGGCATCCTGCGCCCTGTCGCGACGCCGCGTTCACTGATCGCTACGGCCAATCGCTCACTATCCAGTGCGTGAAACATCGCGAATCGATCGAGATGCTTCACCTTGTTCCGCTGGAGGTGACCGATCAGGTGCCATTCGACCGGTTCCACCACGTGGTCCATCTTGTCGAGCGCTTCCTGAATCCGGTTCTCGCCCACTATCCCGATCCCAGCGGTCCAAGCCGCCTGTGCTGCCTCGGGGCCATACGTCTTCGTGACAGCGACGATTCGGACCGGCTGGCCGTGACCTCCCCGTCGAACTGCCTCGCTGATGCGTAAGCGAACCTCGTGGACGCGCTCGCTGATCCCCGGGAAGGGCATAACGTCCTATCTTACTTGAGGTTACACCGTGAATCAAGTAACGTTCCGGTAGACGGCGTGCCGGACCGGAGGGCTTCAGACGGACATCGCAGGAGGCGGGCGACGTAAGGCACGGCCGGGTCGCGGTCACTCGATCCAGCCGGTGATCGCATCGCGATCAGGTCGGAAATCGCCAGCGTCGCGGCGCTGTCGACGCGATCCCCCTCGGAGTCCTGCCGGGCAATGAACGCCATCCCGCTCAACGTCCAGGCGGGCGCCAGCGGCCGCCGGATCGCGACCGGGACGGACACCGCGGCCGCCAGCGGCCTGCCCTGCCGCCTCGCGCCTTCGGCCAGCGCCAACAGCACCGCCTCATCACCGCGCCAACCGGAAACGGCCGCAGAGTCGAACAAGTGATGCCGCCTGGCCAGTTCCGCCCGATACCACTCGGCGGCCAGCAACGAGATCGTCACCGGAACGACGTCCCGCCGCTCGCCCAGCACGCTCTGGCGGTACCACGTGGTGTAGGAATCGCTGTCGCCGGCGAGCAGCAGCACGGCGTTCGGCGGCGCGGACGCGAGCAGGGCTTCGCCAAGGGTCGTTGCCAGCATCGCGGCGGGCCGGCGATCGGCGGCGCGCCAGTTCAGGATCAGCGGGAGCGAGGCGACCGCCAACGCGCCTGCGACCACCGCCCGGGGAGCGAGCATGGAGAGCCATCGTCTGGAAAGCACGACCGCGCCCGCCCCCACCCACGTCCCGGCGACCGCGAAGGCGAGCGCGAAGAAGTAATCGCGCTCTCGCTGCTCGTGTGGCGCGCCGGGCGGCAGAACGCTGTCGAGGATGCTCGGGCTGGCGCGGAGGTTGAGCACGGCCACCACGCCTAACGAAGCCATGAGGAACAGGATGCCGGCACCCGCCGCACCGCGAGCGTCCCGGCCGCGATGCCACCGCACGCCGATGATCGCCAGGAGCAGCGCGGCGAGGCTCCACGGGGTGCGCCACCGGGAGGCGGCCACGGAGTCGTCGAGTCCGGAGGCGACCTGCCAGTCCGCGTATTGCACGAGGTTCAGCAGCTGCACCCAGACCGGCGCCTGACGCGGCCAGAGACCGGGCAGCGGATACTGGCGCCGCGACACCACCGTGAGGAGCGCATCAACCGTGGCGGGGTTCCCCTGGTTGATGAACGGGTCGTGCGACGCCCGCACGAGCAGCATGAGCGTTGCGCTCAGCCCGATGAGGACCACCGCGGCGAGACCCACCGCCTCACGGCGCGCGCCCCCTCCCGCGTCGCGGCCAAGCGCGGAGCCGAGCAAACCAACCGCGCCGGCCGCCACCATCCACGGGGACACCAGCCCCGCGCCCGCGACAATCGTCAGGGCGGAGCCTAACGCGATCAACCGGCGTGGATCCGGCCGGACGACACCCGGACCCGACGAGGCGAGCACGATCGCCGCCGGAGCGGCCACCAGGGCGCTGATCTGCAGCGGGACCGCGAGGGCGATGAGGTACGCCAGGAGCAGGCGCAGCCGCAGGCTGTCGCGTGCTCCGGCGCGGTCCCCCACCACGACCATCAGGACGGCGAGGAGCATCGAGATCGCATAGACCTCGGTCTCGGTGGCGTTCTGCCAGACCGCGAGCATTGTGCCCGCCGTGATCCCGCCGGCAATGCCCGCCAGCCGGCTTTGCGTCCACCGGGTCATCAAGCCGCCAAGGAGCCCACAGGCGACGGCCGTGGCGGCGGCCGACAGCAGGTTGACGGCCAGTGCCTGCGGGACGGGGTTCAGAATGCCGGACCACACCCGCGCGATGAGGATGTAGAGGGGGGTGCCGGGTGGATGGGGGATGCCTAACGATGCGATGGCGGCGTTGAATTCGCCGGAATCCCACAACGTCACCGTGGGAGCGAGGGTGGCGGCGTACGTCGACAACAATACCGCCGCGACGATCAGGGTTGTCTGTCGGGGGTGACTCGTGACTCGTGACTCGTGACTCGGCACCACGGTGCGATGGAATGATTCAACGGCGTTGCGAGGATGATGCACGCGAAGAAACGGCAGCTAACATGGTTGCGCGCCCACAAGCTGACCATGACGCCGAGGAATCACGAAGACTTGCGGGTCTGGCATCGCGCGATGGATCTGGCGGAAGCCACACACAACGCACTGGAAACGTTCTCCCGTGAATATCGCTATTCGTACGGTGATCAGTTCAGAAGGGCGGCAATCTCCGTGGCTGCCAATATCGCCGAGGGGGCTGCTCGTCGTCACCGCAGAGAGTTCGTGCAATTCCTCTCCATTGCCCGCGGTTCACTTGCAGAGCTTCACACCCTGAGCAGGCTCGCCGGTCGCGTACGTCTGTGTTCGGTGGATCAGCTGGTCAAGCTGGACGAGCTGATCGACCACACAGGACGGATGCTTACCAGAATGCTGAAAGCCCTCGATTCACGAGAACCGAGGGCTTCAGCTCGACGCCACACTGACAATCAGTGAGAGGCACCGCAGTGCCGAGTCACGAGTCACGAATCGCGATTCACGAATCGCGATTCACGCCGGCGAAGGTTCCGGCCCCCCAATCAGCGGCGGCGCGCTCGGTTTCGGTTGGTGCGGCAGTGGCACCACGGCCGGAGTAGTCGGCAGCGGCGGAGTAGTTGGACGGGGCGGTAGACGCTCCCCGCGCCGGAGCACCTCGATGTCCTCACGCGTCAACGTCTCGCGTTCCAGCAACGTCGCGGCCACCGTGTGCAACAGCTCCACGTTCTCGGACAGTACCCGCGTGGCGAGCGCATACGCCGAGTCGATCACGCGCTTCACCTCGGTGTCCACGAGCTGGGCCGTCTGCTCGGAAACCTCGCGCCGGTTCATGATCTGGTTGCCGAGGAACACCTCCTGCTCGTTGTCGCCGACCAGCACGGGCCCGATGGCATCGGACAGGCCCCACTGGGTGACGTAGCGCCTCGCGATCTGGGTGGCCAACTGGATGTCGCTGGCCGCGCCGGTCGTCACCCGATCGCGCCCGAAGATGAGCTCTTCGGCGACCCGGCCGCCGTAGGCCATGACCAGACGGGCCTCGATCTGCTCACGCGTCACCGAGACACGGTCATCCTCGGGAAGCGTGAAGGCCACGCCTAACGCTCGTCCGCGCGGAACGATCGTCACCTTGTGCAGCGGGTCGTTTCCCTTCACCATCATCGCGCAGACGGCATGTCCGGCTTCGTGGTACGCCGTCAGCCGCCGCTCCTCGTCCTTCATGACGAGCGACTTCCGCTCCGCGCCGAGGAGGACCTTGTCCTTCGCCTCCTCGAAATCCACCATGTAGATGCGGTCGTGGTTCCGGCGTGCCGCCAGCAGCGCGCCTTCGTTCACGAGGTTCGCGAGGTCCGCCCCGGCCATGCCCGGCGTGCCGCGCGCCAGTGACGTGATCTCCACGTCCTCGGCGATCGGCTTGTTGCGCAGGTGTACGCGGAGAATCCCCTCGCGGCCACGCAGGTCCGGGAGGTCCACGACGATCTGCCGGTCGAACCGACCAGGACGCAGCAGCGCCGGGTCGAGTACATCGGGCCGGTTGGTCGCGGCGATCAGGATGACACCGTCGTTCGACTCGAAGCCATCCATCTCGACCAGCAACTGGTTGAGCGTCTGTTCCCGCTCGTCATGTCCGCCGCCCAGACCGGCGCCGCGATGACGACCGACCGCGTCGATTTCGTCGATGAAGATGATGCACGGGGCCTGCGCCTTGCCCTGCTCGAAGAGATCGCGGACGCGGCTCGCTCCCACCCCGACGAACATCTCAACGAAATCGGAGCCCGACATCGAAAAGAAGGGACGCGCCGCCTCACCGGCAACCGCTTTGGCGAGCAGCGTCTTGCCGGTACCCGGAGGCCCGACCAGCAGGGCGCCCTTTGGCAACCTGCCGCCGAGTCTCGTGAATTTCTGCGGGTCCTTCAGGAACTCTATGATCTCCTCAAGCTCCACTTTCGCCTCGTCGCACCCGGCGACGTCAGCGAACGTCACTTTGGGAGTGTCACCGGTCAGGAGCTTGGCCTTTGACTTCCCGAAGGAAAACGCCTTGTTGCCGCCTGCCTGCATCTGCCGGAACAGGAAGATCCAGAATCCGAACAGCAGCAGGAGCGGCAGGTAGTTCAGCAGGAAGGTCCCGAACGAGGGCCGTGCGGGCTGCGACTTGATGCGCACGCCCTTTGCTTCGAGCGCCGCCACTTCCTCCGGGCTGTCCTTCACCGGAAGACGCGTCGTAAACGCGCGAACATCACGATCGCGGACCTCGACGGGCTGCTTGAAGGACCCGTGAATGACGCTGCCGTCCTGGATCGTGACCCGGGCGATGTTGTTCGCGTTGAGTTGTTCGCGATAGTCGCTGTAGTCCATCTCGACCGTCGGCTCGGCGCGCGAGTTCGATAGCTGCAGGATGGCAACAGGAACCAGGATGACGAGCAGCCAGAACGACAGGGTCTTCGAAAGACGACGCCAGTTGAACGGCGATTGAGGCGGGGTTGGCGGCATTCTACAGTCTCGGGTTACTCCAAACTGGCAATATAAGGGAGGTGCCTGAAGTTCTCCGCGTGATCCAGCCCATACCCCACCAGGAATTCGTTGGGGGCGTCAAAGCCGATGAAACGCGGTGGATGCTCCAGGTGCGTGGCGTGGTGTTTGTCGAGCAGGGCGCACACCTCGATCGAAGCGGGGTGTCGCTCCCGTAATACCTCGATCACGAGGCTGAGGGTTCGTCCGGAATCGACAATGTCCTCCACCAGGAGGATGTGCCGACCCTGAAGGTCAGCTTGTGGATCATAGACCAGACGCACATGTCCGCTCGACACGGTCTCCATTCCGTAGCTCGACACCACGAGGAAGTCGACCTGCAAGGCTCTACGGACCTGCCGGACGAGGTCGCTCACAAAAATGAAGCTGCCTTTCAGCAGGCCGAGGACGACCAAATCACCGGCCGGATACGCCGCAGTGACTTCGTCGCCAAGCTCCCGCACACGCTGGGAAATCTGCGCTTCGGTGAAAGCAACACGCCTGAGCGTCCGCCCCTGCAGGCGTGGGTCAGTCACGAACCCGCTCGCATGTGTAATGCACCATCCTCTCCTCGCGACGAACGGCGTCCTGGCTGGCTTTGACACCGGGAATCCAGATCACCTCATCGCCACAGAGCACGATGGGCCACCCGACTCGGAGCGGTCCGACGATTCCAGCATCGGCGAAATACCGTTTTACCCGACGGCGCCCGCCCATCAAGTCAGTTGTGAGACGATCGCCTGGATACCATTGCCTTACAACGGGTTCTGCAGATCTGGGAATGTCGATTCTCCAGGGATCCGGAGTATCCTTGGGCTTCCCGTTTTGAATACTAGCGCCCGACTCCGCCAGAAAGCGGAACCCGCCAAACGTCGTTTCTCCAGAATCGCGTAAGCGCACCGGGCCGGCGGCCAGCTTGGGGAGACGGACGATGGACAATTCGCTGCGACTGCGGACCGCTTCGTAACCGCCGGAGAGCTGCCCACGAGAACCCGGCAGGGATCGAACCACGGCCGCCAGGCGAGCGAGTCCACGGCGGTCCAGGGTAATTCCAGTACGGGCAACGAGAGGAGGCAGGATCAGTCGCAGCGACTCGTCAGGTAGCTGATCGAGGGCCGTGGCATCGAGCACCAGCAGCGCGCCTTCCCGAGGCGCAACGCAGTACTCGTCGATGAACGCTTCGACGCGACCGCGGAGCGCCGCAGCCTCCTTCGAGAGCCTCAGCATGTCGGCCTCGAAGCCGGGACAGGCGCGGCGGATCGCAGGGAGCAGTTGCAGGCGCACCCGGTTGCGAAGGAAGGCCAGCGAAGTATTGGACGGATCTTCGATGAAATTGACACCACGCCGGGCCACGTATTCGAGAATGCTTGCCCGATCATGGGAAAGCAGAGGACGCTCGACTGGAGACGGCGCGAGGAGCCCAGCGAGGCCACGCGCTCCCGCGCCGCGCAGCAGGCGCATGACGACGGTTTCGATGTGATCGTCGCGGGTATGGGCGGTCACCACGTGGGCTCCTTCGCCAGCCGCAACGCGACGCAGGAACGCCCATCGGCCCGCCCGCCACGAGGCCTCATCGTGGCGTCCCGGCTTGAGGCGTTCCGAAATCGCTGGCAACCCGTGTCGCGCCGCGGCGGCCAGGGCCAGCGCGGTTGCCTCGGTGGCCGCATCACCCGTTCCGTGATCGACGCTGGCCACAACAATGCGATGGCGTGCGTCGCGGAGCCGCGCCACCGCGTCCAGAAGCACCGCGGAGTCGGCCCCGCCCGATACCGCCAGGACCAGACGACTCCGGCGCTCCAGAAGCTGTCGCACAGAGGACTCGATGGCGCGTACCGATCCGCCACGCATCAGTGGAAACTACTCCCGGACGGAGCCGGTTGCCCTACCCGCTTTTCCGAACCCTGTTTACCTTGGACTCACACGACCTGCGAGGAGAGGGAAGTTGGAAACGCATGGACCGCTGGGGACCCTGTGGGTTGGATTGGGTCTTGGCGCTTTCTATACGGCACTGATCTGGGTGAACCTCCTGCTCGGACACATGCTCACGCCGTTATTCATACTCCCGCTTACGTGGTTACAGGATCTGATGGCGAGGCGGAAGGCGAAGTAGGTCCGGGTTCGGGATCGGGAACGGGAGTCGGGCGAGCCTCAACGAAGCTCATCCTGATTCCCGTTTGTTGTTTCGGGATGGTGACTGGCCGAAACACTCCTGCTTCCCGCGCTCGATTCCCCATTCCCGAGAGAACCAATGTTCATCGTCCTGCTGATCCTCACTGCCCTCATCGTCGTGTGGGGCGTGGGCGCGTACAACACGCTCATCTCGCTCAAGAACCAGGTGGCAAATGCCTGGAAGCAGATCGACGTACAGCTGAAGCGGCGTCATGACCTGGTACCGAATCTGATCGCCGCCGTGAAGGGGGCGATGAACTTCGAGCGTGGAACGCTCGAAGCCGTGGTGGCGGCAAGGAATCAGGCGATCCAGGTCTCGAGCGGTGGCGACGTGTCCCGGATTGCCGCTGTCGAAGGGCAGTTGACCGGCGCCCTGCACCGTTTGCTCGCCGTCGTCGAGAGTTATCCCGACCTGAAGGCGACGGGAAACATCGGGCAGCTGCAGGAAGAGCTGACGTCCACCGAGAACAAGATCGCCTTCTCGCGGCAGCTCTACAACGACGTGGTCACGCAGTACAACACGAAGCAGCGGCAGGTTCCGACCGTGTTCGTCGCCGGCATGGCGGGAGCGGTGCCGGCGCCGCTGTGGGAGCTGACTGAGGACGCCGAACGAGCGGTGCCGAAGGTCGAACTGTGACATTGTGATTCGTCATTCGTGACTCGTGACTCGGCGGGGCACGGTCCTCGTTAGCCTGCGAATCACGATTCACGAATCACAGCCCGATGAGCGAAGAGGCCGATCTTTTCACGCAGCAGCAACGGAACCGTGTCCGGTCCCGACTGCTCATCGCCGGGTTCATAGCCTTCTTCGCGTGGCTGGGATTCGGCGGCGACTGGCTGCTCTGGCAGTTCACCATGGATGCCGCGCCTGGCGGCTACCACCATGTCGTTCCCTGGCTGGGAATGGCGCTCACCACCGCAGCCGGCATTGCCACGATCGTGGCCTGGCGCAAGGGACCGGAGCGGGTGCTGTGGTCCACCAACGCGTTCGAAGTCATCGATCCGGCCAACGAGGACGAACGCCGCCTGGTGAACGTGGTGGAGGAAATGGCGATCGCCGGCGGTGTTCCACGCCCGCGGATCTGGATCGTCCCGGATGAAGACCCTAACGCGTTCGCGACAGGCCGCGACCCGGCCGCTGCGCATGTCGCGGTAACCGCTGGACTGCTCACCCAGCTCGATCGCGACGAACTCCAGGCGGTCATCGCGCACGAACTGGGGCATGTGAAGAACCTCGACGTGCGGCTCATGACGCTCCTCGCGGCGCTGGTCGGAGCCGTCGCCCTTGTCGGCGACTTCATGGGCCGATTCATGCGAGGGGGCGGCCGCCTCCATTTCAGTTCGTCACGCGGCGGGGGGCGTCGCGGAGGCGGAGGGAAGAAAGGCGGCAACCCTCTGCTCATCGTCGTGCTCGTCCTCTGGATCCTGAGCTGGCTTCTCGCTCCCCTGGTGACGCGTCTCCTGGCGCTGGGCGTCAGCCGGAAGCGTGAGTACCTCGCGGATGCGATGAGCGCGCAGTTCACCCGCAATCCCGGCGCGCTGGCCAGCGCGCTGCACAAGATCGAACACTCGGCAGCGGCGACGACGAGCATCAAGCGCGGCAGCGCGCATCTCTGCATCGCGGACCCGCTCGGCCGCCGGCTCACCAATCGCGAGGGATACTTTGCCGAGTTGTTCGGCACGCATCCGCCCATGGCGATCCGCGTGGCGAAGTTGAAGGCAATGGCGTACCAGAGAGAGGTGAGAGGGGAGATGGGAGATGGGAGATAGACTGGGCAGCGAATGGCGCGGACGAACAACGCCCGAAATGTCCGATCAATTCTGATGGGATCGCCATGCAGGTGTCTCAGGTCTCACATCTCCCATCTCCCATCCATCTTCCGGATGCTAGCGGCGCTCTCACTCGCATCATCGCCGATGCACGGGCAGTACCTCACTCGCCCCCAGATCCCGTGGCGCACCATCACGACCGCGCGCTTCGACATCCACTTTCCCGCGGAGATGGAGGAGTGGACGCGCGTCGTGGCGCAGCGGATGGAGTCGGTCGCCGCCGCCGTTGACGCGGTGGTCGGCAACCAACCGGCGTCGCGCATAACGGTGATCGTCGAGGATCCGTCGAACATCGCCAACGGCTTTGCGCTGCCGTTCATGGAAGGCCCGGTCATCTTCCTCTGGCCCACGCCGCCGTCGCCGTCGCCGACGTTCGGAGCGCACCGCGGTTGGGGCGAGGCGCTCGCCGTCCACGAGTACGGCCACATCGCGCACCTGACGTTTCCCACTCGAAACCCACGCGAGCGACTCCTCTGGAACCTGATGCCGGTGCGGTTGAGCCCAGTGGCGCGGAAGTCACCGGCCTGGGTCATCGAAGGCTACGCGACTCTGATCGAGGGACAGCTCACGGGGAGCGGCCGGCCCTACTCGAGCGGGCGAGCCTCGGTGCTCCGCCAATGGGCGCTTGAGGGGCGGTTCCCGACGTACGGCCAACTGAACGCAACCGGCGCGTTCCTTGGCGGCAACATGCGATATCTCGTCGGTTCAGCTTTCCTCGAGTGGCTGCAGCAGCGAAAGGGAGATTCGAGCCTCGTGCATCTCTGGCGACGTCTGAGCGCGCGCCAGGATCGCACGTTTGACGCGGCGTTCGCCGGCGTTTTCGGAGCGACTCCGGCCGACCTGTACGGCGCGTTCAGCGTCGATGTCATGGAGCGTGCGCTTCAGGTTCGCGCCCGCTTGCGTGAGGCTGGCCTGCGCGAAGGGGAGCTTGTACAGCGGCTGGTCGGAGGCACAGGCGAGCCGGCCGTCTCGCCCGACGGGAGTCGTCTCGCCATCGCGCTCCGATCGCTGAGCGGCCCATCGCGGCTGGTTGTCTGGTCAACTCGTCCCGATCCCGACTCGGCACTTCGTCTGGCGCGTGAACGCATGCTGGAGCGGGATCCCCTGGACGTTGCCCCGTTCGACTCGCTTCCCCGACCGCGGCGGGTCCTGGCGACCCTGCGTCCGGTGAGCGGTCGCTCGCACGAGCAGCCCCGGTGGATGGCCGACGGCGTGAATGTCCTGGTCGCGCGTGATGAACCGGCGCCTAACGGCGTCACCAGGCCGGACCTGTTCATGTGGAATACGCGGTCCGGCGCGGTGCGGCGGGTAACGCGTGGAGCCAGTATCCGGCAGGCCGATCCTTCGCCGGACGGGCGCGAGGCGGTGGGCGTTCGCTGTCACGCCGGCACGTGCAGCATCGTGGCAATCTCGCTTCAATCGGGAGCGTGGCGGATGCTGGTCGCCGGCAATCCAGAGCTGGTCTGGCACCGCCCTCGCTACAGCGCGGATGGTTTGCGGATCGTCGCCGGCTACCAGGCCGCCGGACAGTGGGGCGTGGCGGTCATCGAGGCCGCCAGCGGGTCAGTACAACGGCTGACCACAGGCGACGGTGTCTCGCGGTATTCACCGGTCTTCACCCCGAGCGGTGGCGAGTTGCTGGTGGTTAGTGAGCTCGGTGGAATCGCGAATCTGCAGGTCGTTCCGATCGACGGCGGCCCGCCGCGTTCATTGACTCGAGTGACCGGTGCCGTGCTGGCTCCCGAGGTGAGTCGCGCGGACGGCAGCATCTGGTTCCTGTCGATGCGAAGCGGTGGGTATGATCTCCGGCGGTTGGCGACGCCTGACGAGAGCGTGGCCGGCGACGTTGTGGCGATTCAGGGACCACTGGCGCCCGCCGCTCCACCCACGCTCTCGATGGCGGGCCTCCCGGCGTGGACGGATACCGTTTCGACGACAAGTCGCGACTACGGTCTCGGCCCCCGCCGGTGGCGACTGCTCCCCGGCGGCACGGCCGGGCCGGACGGACACGCGGCGACGCTGATGGCTGCCAACATCGATCCGATCGGGCGGCTGAGCATCGTCACCCAGGGCGTCTTCGGGTCGCGCGGCACATGGCGGGGCGGATCCGCGTCGGCGGCGCTTCGACGAACGCAACTTGGAATCGACGCCTCCGCCTGGTACGTCGAGCACGAACCATCGCGCGCTCGCGACCACCTGGCCCCGTCTCCGGCCGATGTCCGCTACGGAGGCGTTGGCCTTCAGGGGCGCTTGTCCGCGGAGGGCAGCAACTCCGCCTGGCTCCTTCGCGCGGCGGTGAGTGCGGGCCAAGCGCAGAATGCGTTGCTGAACGGGGCGAGTCGTATGTCCGCGTTCGGCGAAGCACGGGCGCGATTTTCGATGTCTTTCGGGCGTGTCACCATGAGCGCGGTCGGTGGTCTCTTCGCTGAAACGGGGAACACCGATGACGAGAGCTGGCAACGCACGATCGGCACGGGAACCCTGGCCATCGGCACGTCACGACATCACGTGCGCGGGGACTGGCTGCGCGGGTCCGTCACGGCGCCGTCGCTGGCGGGCAGCGGCAGAGCGCTCGAGCAATTCGTGATTGGCGGAGCGGCCAACCCGCTGGTCGACCCCGCCTTCCTCTCGCAGCGGATCGCGCAGCCGTCCGTTCCCGCCGGATTCGCCACCGGGCGGACGGTTCAGCTGTTTCGTGGAACCCTGGGCGGGGCGCCCTGGGAGCCGTATTTCGTCTGGGTCGCGGCCGGGGAATCGTTCGATGAGGTCAAGCGGATCGCCGGCGTGGAGCGCGTCTTCGCGATCGCATCGCTGGGATTCGCCCGGTTACCGGGCATCCGGGCGCGCGCCGGAGCGTCCTGGTCACTGGACGAACCCTATGAGCACCGCGCGCGCGCCTACGCGAGCCTGACGTTCACACCCTGACGTTACGGAACTCGAATGGCCCTGAGCAGCAGTGTGATTGGCGCCTTGCCCGGCTTGGTGTATCCCTGCTGACGCGCGATGAAGCCGCCCGTCCCGGTCACCTTGAGCTGATAGTTGCCGGTGATGTTGGGATCGAACGAATTCGCGAGAATGAAGTACTGGGATCCCGCCAGCAGCGTGAAGACAATCCGCGAATTCGTGTCCACTGGATCGTTCGGATCTGCTGGATCGTCGGGGTCGACGTCATCATTGAACGTCCGCTGCACGAGAGTCGCGTTCGGCAGGAGTTCGAGCAGGATCAGGTACGTGTCGAACGACGCGGTGAGGTCGATCTGCACACCGGTCGCTGCGGTGACCGAGATGGCATAGCCATCCGCATACGTATCATCGGTCAGTTTGCAGTCCGTCGTCGCCAGGCTGCCGTTGACGGTCTCGCCGACCGCAATCGGCGGAGCGAGCGCCGTCGAGCAGGGTCCGAACACGCGTATGGTAGCCGCCGCCGATTTGCCATCGGCACTGGCTGTGACTGTCGTGACGCCGTCGCTGATGCCGGTCACGAGTCCTGTTCCACTGACCGAGGCCACGGTGGGACTCGCCGATGCCCAACTCAGGGTTCGGTCGGTGACGATGTTGTTGTTGACGTCGCGAACCGTCGGCGTGAGCTGGACCGTCTCCCCAACGAGCAGCGTGTCGCTGCTGGGCGCCACGACGATGCTCGCGATGGGTTCTGGGATCACCGTGATGGTCGCTATCCCGCTCCTGGCGCCGCTGGCGGCGGTGATGGTCGCGGTGCCGATGGCATTCGCAGTGACGAGGCCGCCTGACGACACCGAGGCGACGCTCGCGGCTGACGACGACCAGGCGATGGGTTCACCAGGGAGAACGTTCCCGAGGGCGTCCTTCGCCGCCGCACTGAGTTGAACGGTCTCACCGACCCTTGGTGAGGCAGATGATGGGGTGATCTCGACGGTAGCCACGCCCGCTGGCAAGACCGTGATGGTTGAGATCCCGCTCTTGTTGCCGCTGGCTGCCGTGATGATCGCCGTGCCAGCGCCATTCGCCGTGACCCGCCCCGACGACGACACCGAGGCAACGCCGGCGGCCGACGACGACCATGCGAGCGGTAGACCGGAGAGGAGGTTCCCTGCCTCGTCCTTTACAGCGGCGCTGAGCTGCACATTCTCGCCAACGATGCGCGTGGCCGACGCCGGCGTGACTTCGATGGTCGCGACAGCCGGAGGTTCTGACGAACCGCTGCATGCGGCGATGAACAGGCCGATGAGGAGCCAGCAGCGCGCGTCACACGCGCCCGTCGCCGAAGCAGTCGATCGCACAAGGTCCTCACCGCTGATGTGAATCCGGCTTCGCGACCGGACAATCATGGCCGCCTGAACTCCGTCTACCCGGCAGTCTATCGCCCCGGTGACTGCTGGGCCACCAAGGTTGTGCCTCTGTCTGCGGCCAGTCCCTACACGCCTCATCTGTCAAGCGTTCCGTCGTCCGCGGGGCGTGTCGCGGTAACCGGCTCCACAGCCCGTCGACAGCTCCCCGCTCCGTGCGGGTTTCCTCGACGGTCCGTGTGGGTGTTTTCCCTTGAATAAGCGACGCGCGGTAATCACTATCCGCGAGCTTTTTCCCCGGAGAAGAACGGCCCATGCGAATTGGAGTCCCGCGAGAAGCGACCACCGGCGAACGCCGAGTCGCCCTTTCGCCCGATAGCGTGGCGCGCCTGGTCAAGTCGGGCGTGGAGGTGACGGTCGAGCGTGGAGCCGGCGTGCAGGCCAACTTCCCCGACGACCTCTATGTGAAGGCAGGTGCCACCCTCGGCGACGCGTGGAGCGCTGGGGTGGTGGTGAAAGTTCAGAAGCCCTCCGCTGAAGAAGCCCAGCAGTTGGCGAGTGGCACCCTGCTCATTTCGCTTCTCCCCACGGCAACCAGTGCCGACCTGCTGGACGCATTGGCCAAGGGCGGCGTGTCGGCGCTTGGCCTCGAGCGCGTGCCGCGCATCACGCGCGCGCAGTCCATGGACATCCTGTCATCGCAGGCGACGATCTCGGGCTACAAGGCCGTGTTGATCGGGGCGGCCGAGATGGGGAAGATTCTCCCGATGCTGACGACGGCGGCCGGGAACATCCCCCCGGCCAAAGCGTTCGTGTTGGGAGCAGGCGTCGCCGGACTGATGGCCATTGCCACAGCGCGCCGATTGGGCGCAGTGGTTTCAGGATTCGACATTCGCGCTGCTGCCCGCGAACAGGTGCTGTCGCTGGGGGCGACGTTTGTCGGTCCCGAGCCGTCGTCCGACGCGGAAGCCGCGGGTGGCTACGCGCGCGCCCAGACCGAGGAAGAACAGCGTCGCACGATGGACGCGATGGCGACGCATCTGAAAGATCAGGACCTCGTGATCACGACGGCGCAGATTCCCGGCCGCGCCGCACCGCGCCTCATCACGGCAGCCATGGTGGCCACCATGAGGCCCGGCGCTGTCATCGTCGATCTGGCTGCCGAGACCGGGGGGAACTGCGAGGTGACGCGCGCTGGCGAGACCATCGTGCAGAACGGCGTCTCCGTCATCGGCGCCGTGAACCTCCCCAGTTCGGTCCCGCATCACGCCAGCCTGATGTTCAGCAAGAATGTCTTCACGCTGCTGCAGCATCTCATCAAGGACGGAAACATCACCCTCAAGCTCGAGGATGAAATCACCGGTCCGATGTGTCTCGTTCACGCCGGAGTCGTGAGACCGTGAGCCTCTCCGACGGCTCGCCTCCCATCTCCCATCTCTCATCTCATGTCTGAGTCACTGATTGGCGGCCTGGTGATCTTCGTCCTCGCGACATTCCTCGGCGCGGCGCTCATCGGTCGCGTGCCGCCCACGCTGCATACGCCGCTCATGTCTGGGGCGAACGCCATCTCCGGCATTACCATCGTCGGATCTCTTCTCATCGCCGGCGCCGGCCTGGGATGGATCTCGACGGTTCTCGGTTTCCTGGCCGTCGTCTTCGCCATGATCAACGTCATTGGCGGGTACGTCGTGACTGGCCGCATGCTCCTCATGTTCAAGAAGGAGGAGAAGCGATGAGCCGCGCGACGGAGCAACTCGTCTACCTCGTTGCCGCGGTCCTCTTCATCATCGGCCTGCAGCGCCTGCAAAGCCCGGCGACGGCGCGGGGGGGAAACGCCCTCTCGGGCGTGGGCATGCTCATCGCCATCGTCGCGACGCTGCTGGTCGGTAACATCATCTCCCCGACAGTGATCGCCGCGGGCCTGCTGGTCGGCTCTGGCATCGGATACTGGATGGCGCGCACGGTCAGGATGACATCCATGCCCCAGATGGTGGCGCTTTTGAACGGGTCCGGCGGCGCGGCCTCGCTCCTCGTCGGTGGCGCCGAGTTTCTCAAATCGGAACTGGTTGGCGAGCAGATCCCGATCGACACGGGGATCACGATCCAGCTGACGCTCCTGATTGGCGCGGTGACTTTGACCGGCAGCATCATCGCCTGGGCGAAGCTGCAGGAGGTCATGACCGGGAAGCCCATCGTGTTCCCTGGCCAGAAGACCGTCAGCGCCCTGCTCTTCCTGGCCGTCGTCGGACTTTCGGTCTACCAGCTGATGACGGTCGACGCCTTGCTGTGGCCGTTCTACGCGGTCTGCGTGATCAGCCTCTTGCTCGGCGTCCTGCTCGTCATTCCGATCGGCGGCGCGGACATGCCGGTGGTGATCTCGCTGTTGAACTCGTACTCGGGCATTGCCGCCGCGATGACCGGCTTCGTGATCGACAACAGCGTGCTGATCATCGCTGGCGCGCTCGTTGGATCGTCCGGCATCATCCTGTCGAAGATCATGTGCAAGGCGATGAACCGGTCGCTGGCCAACGTCCTGTTCGGCGCGTTCGGGGCTGCCGGCCCGAAGGGATCAGCGAAAAGCGCGGCGGGCCTGTCAGTCCGTTCAGTGACTCCGGAGGACGCCGCGATCCAGCTCGCCTATGCGCAGAACGTCGTGGTCATCCCCGGCTACGGGATGGCAGTCGCGCAGGCGCAGCACGCGGTCCGCGAAATTCAGGAGCTGATCGAAAAGCGCGGCGGCGAGGTGAAGTACGCGATTCACCCTGTGGCGGGACGAATGCCGGGGCACATGAACGTGCTGCTGGCCGAGGCGAACGTGCCGTACGACAAGCTGCGTGAGATGGACGACATCAATCCGGAGATGGATCGCTGCGACGTGGCCGTGGTCATCGGCGCGAACGACGTCGTGAATCCCGGCGCGCGCACCGATACCTCGAGTCCGATCTACGGCATGCCGATCATCAATGCCGACCATGCGAAGAGCATCATCGTGCTGAAGCGTTCCATGGCGGCAGGCTTTGCCGGCATCGAGAACGAGCTGTTCTACAACCCGAAGACGTCGATGCTGTTCGGTGATGCGAAGCAGAGCCTCACCAAGGTGATTTCCGAGATCAAGCAGCTGTAGGCATGTCGTGAACGAGGCCGTCTTCTTCCAGATCGAGGCGGCTCGCGCCTCAACGACGGACCCCGTTTCACAGCTGATCGTGGCGGCGATTCTGGTGGGCGTCTTCACCCTGCTCACCATTGAGGCCGCGCACCGCGTGGTGGTGGTGCTCGGAGCCGTCGCGGTGCTGTGGCTCGTCACCTATCTCACGCCGTATCATCTCCTCTCGTTCGAGGGGACGGCGTCCGCGCTCGACCTGAACGTCCTCGTTCTCCTGGCGGGCATGATGGCGGTCGTCGGCGTGCTGAAGACCACCGGCATCTTCGAGTGGTCGGTGGCGCGTCTGCTCACCCGCGCTCGTGGACGGCCGGTACTCGTCCTCGGGCTCGTCGCGTGGTTTACCGCCTTGGCATCGGCGTTCCTGGACAACGTGACCACGGTCGTCTTCATGACACCGATGTCTATCGGACTCGCGCGACAGTTGCGCCTCGCGCCTGCGGCGGTGCTGTTGCCCATGGTCATGGCTTCGAACATCGGCGGCACCGCGACGTTGATTGGTGATCCGCCAAACATCATGATCGGATCCGGCGCCGGGCTCTCGTTCATCGACTTCATCGAGAACCTCACACCGCCGATCATCGTGATGATGTTCTGGCTGGTGTTCTACAGCGAGCGCTACTACCGTCGCGAACTGAAGGAGGCGCGGGAGGGAGAGACAACACCGATCACCGTGCAGCCTCTGGCCGATCTGGATCTCACGCGCTGGATGGCCGTGATCTGCGTGGGGATCCTGGTCGGCTTCCTGACTCACCATATGACGGGGATGCCCGCGGCCGTGCCGGCGACCATTGGCGCCGCCGCGGCGCTGATCGTCCAGGACCGTCTCTACATCCGCCGGAACCATCCCACGCCGTCGGAACGGATCCACGGCGTGCTGTCGGTGACCGAGCGGGACATCGAATGGCCGACACTCGCCTTCTTCGGATTCCTGTTCATCATCGTCGGCGCGGCCGTGGAAACAGGGCTCATCGGCAACATGGCCAGCGCGCTGCAGAGCGGTATCACGAGTGGATCGCAGGCCCTGGGACTCTCGCCGGCCGGGACACTCTTCTTCGCAGCCGTCATCATCTGCTGGGTGAGCGGCGTCATGTCGGCGCTGATCGACAACATCCCGTTCGTCGCTGTCGCGATTCCGGTGGTGGCGCAGCTGACGGGCGGATTGTCGGGCGAGACCGAGGTGCTATGGTGGGCGCTGTCGTTAGGTGCGTGCCTGGGAGGAAACGCGACGCCCATCGGCGCTTCGGCCAACGTGACAACCTTGGGGATGGCCGAACGCGAAGGAGCGAGGATCAGTTTCCGCGCCTTCACCCGGTTCGGCGCCGTGGTCGCGTTCGGGACGCTCGTCATTGCGACGGCCTGGCTGGCCGTGTTCATCTTCGTCGGCAAATCCACCGCCGACTGGTCCGCCGCGGGGCTGGTGGTGGTCCTCTCCGCCTTGCACATGCTGCGACGGAAGGTGCGTGACTCGTGACTCGTGACTCGTGGCTCGGCGGACTACTTCTTCGATTCCCGAGCCAACACGCCTTTTACCGCACCAGCAATCATCCGGTTGACGGCTGATATCGAGACGCCGCCCGGGTCATCTGACGGGATCGTCGCAAAACCGATCGCTGAGGCCTTGGGATAGCGCGCGAAAAGCTGCTCGAACAGCGTCGCGAGTTCCCAGCTCGACGGACCGCCTGGCACCTTGTTGCCGTGACCCGGTACTTCGGCCGGATCGAGAACGTCGAGATCGATGTGGATGTACAGCTTGTCGCTGATCCGATTCAATCGATCGAGCTGCGCGAAGACGGCCGGCGAGGCCCGCCGGAGATCATCCACGCTGACCTGCTCGATCCTCGAGTTGTCGAGGATGTCCTGCTCGAGCGGATCCGTGAGCCGCACGCCTCCCATGACCACATGCTGATCCGACATCGGCGGCTCCAGTCCTGCGTCGAGCCGCATGCGCTGCAGGGCGCGTCCGGTTGCCACCGCGACCGGCATGCCGCCGAGTGAGCCGCTCCGCGTCGTTTCCGGCGTGTTGATGTCCGGATGAGCATCGAGCCAGAGCATGCCGATCCGGAGTGGATCCCGCCCCTCGCCGGATCGCTGAAGTCCGGCCACCAGGCCGGGCATCGACGGACACGTCGCCAGCAGTCCGACGGTGAAGAAGCCGTCCGCCTCGTTCTGACGCACGATGTCGCCGAAGTGGCCTAACGCCATTCCCAGGCGCTTCCACCCGCCGTACTCCGTCGACTCATCGGCCGTCAGCGCTGCTTCCGCCGATCGTACCACGGCGTTCAGACGCGCCAGCGTGTCACGAATGCCGCCGCCCGCCATGGTGGCGGGGCCGCGCGACGTCCCGTTCGGCGAAAACGGCTGTTGCGCCAGCGAAACGCGCAGACGCCCATCCGGACCGGTGTATCGGGTTTGCGCGTGAGCGGACGCTGCCGTGACGGTGAGCAGAAGAAGGAGGAGCCGATACATGCGCGTGACTCGTGACTGGGCGAATCACTCGATCGCGGCGTCGAGCGTGATCTTCGCGTTCAGCAAACGCGAGATCGGGCAGGTGGCGCGGGCGCCCTCTGCCTGCTCGGCGAAGACCGCCGGCGATATACCGGGGACGCGAGCGCGGCTTCTCAGATGAACCTTCGTGACGGTCATCCCGGCATCCATCTTCTCGAGCGTCACTGTCGCCGTCGTGGCAATCCGCTCGGGCGGAAACCCCGCCGCCGTCAATTTCCCCGAGAGCGCCATGGAATAGCAGCCGGCGTGAGCGGCCGCAACGAGCTCCTCGGGATTGGTTCCCGGATCATCGGCGAAGCGCTGTGCCCACGTGTAGTTCGCATCCTTGAGTACGCCGCTGGGCGCCGACATGGTGCCCCTGCCCTCTTTCAGCGTGCCGTTCCATACGGCCGAAGCCTGTCGTTCCACCGATGTCCCCTCGTTGCTCGGTTAGTCGATTCCCGGTATTCGTGAACCGAGCGAGCAAGGTAGTTCTGGGACAGGAGACGGGAAACAGGAGACAGGAGACAGGGATGAGCAGAGGGCCGGAGCAAGCGCCCCGGCCCTCCGTTTCCTGTTTCCTGTTTCTCCTGTTTCCTCAGTTCCCCAGCTTTGCCCTCAGGAAGGTCACGACCCTTGGCCATGCCTCCTGCGCCGCCTTCGCGTTCGCCTCGCTGTTCTCCTGTCCGCGCAGGAATCCGTGCCCGGCGCCATCGAAAATGTGGTACTCGTACGACTTGCCGAGTCGCTTCATGGCCGAGTCGGTCGCGGGGATGGTGGCATTGATGCGAGCGTCGGCGCCACCGTACAGCCCGAGCACCGGCGCCTTGATGGCTGCCATCTCGTCCGCGTTAGGCGGTGAGCCGTAGAACACGACGGAAGCTCCCACGGTGGGCGCATGCGTCGCATGGAGGAACGACCGGCCGCCGCCCCAGCAGAACCCGATGACGCCGTACCTGGGCTGTGCGGCCGGCAGGGACATGCCGTACTTCGCGACGGCGTCGAGCGCGGCGTTGACGAACTCGGGCGTTGCCCGCTGAATGAGCTGCCTGCCGACATCGGCCGTCGCCTCCTCGGTCAACGACCCGGTCTTGGCCATCGTGATCATGTCAGGGGCGATGCCGATGAATCCCTCTGCGGCGAGTTGATCCGCCACACTCCGCGTCCACGTGTTGAGGCCGGTGTTTTCGTGGATCGCGATCACCACTGGGGCTTTCTGAGACCGTTCCGGATACACGACCCAGGCCATCACGCTGTCCGACGCGCCAACCTTGATGGCGACCCATTCTCCATGGCGCGGCGACGCCGCGATTCGTTGCGCCGCCGTGACCCCGGACGCGGGGATCGCGGCCGACTGCCCGGCGTCCACCGCCACGAGGCCGCCAGCGGCATGGTCTCCATGGCCAGCGTGCTCGTCAGCTACGACCGGAGTTCTGGCCTGCGAGGCCATGTATCCGCCCGCAGCGGCGATCGCGGCGACAACGATTGTGAGGATGCGCATGGTATTGTGATGAGCGAGGAGGGATTTGGGTGAGGCTTATGGAGCGCGCTGTAGAACCAGGTGTCAAGTACCAACGCGCTCCCGGCACGCTTCGCGCGCTTTGCGTTCGTTACTGCACGCAATTCCCCTTCGGATCCGGCTTCGGCTTATCCACCACGAGCCGATGATCGAGGTTGGCGATCTTCATCGCCGATTCGAAGACGAACCGCGCGACGAGCGCCATGTGCGGATACTCGATGTACTGCGGCTCGTCGGTCACCTGATGGTAATCGGCGTGACCGCCGGTCGAGATGAACGTGATCGGGATGCCGAACTTCGCGTACTCGTAGTGATCGCTCCGGCAGTAGATGTTCTGCTGATGCCCATTGGCATCCATCGCGTAATCGAACCGGAGACCCAGCTTCTTTTCAGTGTTTACAGTCTCAAGCAGATCGCCCATCTCGGTCGAGAGCCGGCGTGATCCGATGAGCTGCACGTACCCTTCCCCTCCCATCAGAAGCTTCTGCTCCAGATCTTCACCAGTCACGTCGTTCGCCCCACCGCGACCCACCATGTCCATGTTCAGCTGCCCGACGATGGAATCGCGTGGCACCGTGGGATGCGCGGTGAAGTAGCTCGCGCCCCAAAGGCCCATCTCCTCCCCGGTGTGCCAGACAAAGACGATCGACCGCTTCGGCTTCTGAGGATCCCTGGCAAATTGCTCGGCGATCTCGAGCACCGTCATCGAGCCCGAGCCGTCGTCGTCGGCGCCGTTGTTGATCGAGTCGAGCCGCGGCGCGCTGATCGCGCGCAGGCTGTCCAGTATGGCCTTGACCCGCAACGCCTCCTCAGGCGTTGGCGGCCGGTTCGGACTGTCAGCGCCCTGGGGCCGCACCACCTGCATGTACGCCCTGAGCGAGTCGTGATCCACGGGCTGCTGACGTAACGGAATGTGATCGTTATGCGCGCCGATGGCGACATACTGCCCCTTGAGCTTCGGATCCGTTCCTGGCAGGATCGCGACGACGTTCCGGCCGGGCTTCGACGTCTCCGTGAATCGGACGGACGTCGTGACAGATTTACCGACCATCCGGTTGGTCCACGACGCGGCGGGTGCGCCAAGCATTGTTTCGGCCATCGCCCGGGTGACGTTCAGCGTCATCGGCACTGTGTCCTGCAGGAACACGGTGCCCGTACTCGCAAACGCCGCGCGAAGCGCCTGCGGCGTCAACATCTCACCCACAACCACCACGTTGGCCGCGGCTTCGGCGCGCATGGTAACCCACTGCTGATAGCCGTTCGACGCGACGAACTTCCCGACGTCCGTGCCGGGCGGTACGCCGCCGGGGACAAACACCAGGATCTTCCCTCGAGCTGAGTCCACGGGGATGTTCGCGGTGGTATCGACCCATGGACCGACGAAAACCACCTGAGCGCTGGAGAAGCGTCGCACGAAGCCGGCCGCGCTGGCGGTGAAATCAGTGCCGGCCTTGAAGGTCGCCTCGCCCGCGGTCACCGTCGACGACGAATCGAGGAGGCGCGTGTACAGCGGCAGTTTCTGGAAGAAAGTGCCATTGTCCCCCCCCGGCTGCAGTCCAAACCGCCGCACTTCGTTCTCGATGTACGCGGTTCCCATGTCGTTGTAGGGCGTGCCGACGGCGCGACCCATCATCGAGTCATCTGCGAACTTGTAGAGGCGCGTCATGAGATCGCCGGCGGTGATTTCGGCGACCGTCTGGGGCCCGATGTATTTGCGAGGAGGCGGCGCCGCGGCGCTCTGCGCCTGTGCTACGACGGCAAGACCGGAGATGACGGCTGCCGCCAGCGGCGCCGAACGGCGAAGAAAGACTGTGTGCATGAGAGCGTTCGGGATGGTGGGACGACGAACGGGGCGTACCCGGCTTCGTCGTGATAGGGTCCGGAAGCTCATCGACCGCTGTGCGACCCGCAAGGACGCAGGGACGGAGCAAGCCTCAGCGCCACTAGTGCCGTTCCAACTTGTTTCACCGAACGCTCGAAGGTATGGGTATGCATTGAACCACTTGGCGAGAATAGTTGGAACGGCACTAGGCGAGATCGCGATACGCGCGGCCCCGCCAGTTCACCGGCCGCCGGAACGTCGACAACGCCACGCGAAAGACCGCGGCCGGATCGGCGAGCCAGCTGAGCGCGTAGGGCAAACCACGTCTCTCATAAGAACCGGCGACAGCGCCCACGAGCGAGAGCCTGACCGACATGAGCAGGAGGTTGATGGCCACGAGCGGACGAGGTAGCGGCGCCAGGATTGCCCACGTCAGCAGGATGATTGGCGCGGCCTGCACCAGCATCAGGAACAGGACGTCGAGCAGCTGGCGGCTGCGCGTCGTGGCGTCCGCGAGATCGATGGAGCGGCCCCACTCGCGCCACATCTCGCCTGCGGAGCGATACCCGCGCACGCGGTACAACCGGCTTCCATCGAGGAATCCGCAGCGCACGCCTTTCCGCGCGTACTGCCGTGCGAGGAGCACGTCATCCGCGAATGACGCGCGAGCGGGCGCATACCCGCCGTGTTCCAGTAGCGTTGCGCGCCTGACGAGAAAGCACTGGCCGTTCGCCAGCAATCGTGCCGGCGGTGGCGACGGCTCTGGCGCGCCGGTGCGGTAGATGAGGGTCATCAGCAGCGTGGGCTGCAGCCAGCGTTCCCAGGACGTTTGCCCGGCGAACATCGGGGAAAAGGACACGAGCTCGAGGTGGTGCGCGCGCGCCGCCGCAACGACCGAAGCCACCATCCCCTCGTTCGCCTCGGTATCGGCATCGACACCGAGTACCCATTCGCCGCGGGCGAGCGTGAGCCCATGTTGCAGTGCCCAGACCTTTCCAATCCATCCCGGGGGCAGCGGTGGATCACGCTCGAGACGAATGCGCGGATCGAGCCTCGCGGCGCCTTCAACCAAAGCCTGCGTTCCGTCGGTGGACGCGCTATCGATGACGATGACCTCGGTCAGTGGCGCTCCCTGCTTCGACAATCCAGCGAGACAGGGTCCGATGCGTCCGGCTTCGTTCAACGTCGGAACGATGACCGACACCGTGGTATCGGTCATCGATTCCTGGAGCGGCCTGACCGGAGGGAGTCGCCGTATCCCGGGAAGAAGGCGCCACAGCAGGACGATAGCTGCGGCGCCTTGAACGACTGCGAGAACCGCGAGTGTCGAGCTCAGAGCGCGGAGCTCAGCGAATGCACCCCTACCGTTTCCCCTCGAACGATGTTGCGGCCGCGCCGGTGGGCTTGAGCCAGTAGCCAAACCACTGGCGCAGCCTGCCGAGGCGGTCCACGAGCAGCCACGGTTCACCCGTCCGCGACAGGTCGTGCGTTGAGCGCGGGTAGCGCACGAGTTCGACGGGCACTCCCTGTTTCTTCAACGCCATGAACCATTGCTCGGCGTCGCCCATCGGCGTCCGGTAGTCCTCTTCCGACTGCACCATGAGCGTCGGCGTGCGCACCTTGTCGACGTACCTGATCGGCGACAACTCGTCGTAGATCTTCTTGTTCTCCCACGGCTTTCCAAAGAACTCGAACTCGGTGAGCCCCTGCACGTCGGTACTACCGTACCAGGACCACCAGTTCGAGATCATGCGATCCGTCTGGGCGGCCTTGAAGCGAGTGGTCTTCGTGGTAATCCACGCCGTCATGAATCCACCGTATGAGCCGCCCGTCACGCCCATGCGCGTGGAATCGACGTCAGCACGCGTGGAGACGATGTCGACCGCCTTCATCAGGTCCTGGAAGTCCTCGAGTCCCCAGCGGCCGCGCGTCGAATACGTGAAGTCACCGCCGTAGCCGCTCGAACCGCGCGGGTTGGTGAATAACACCCACATCCCGGCGCCGGCGATGTTGTGGAACTCGTCGAACCAGTTCTCGCCGTACGCGCTGTGCGGACCCCCGTGGATGTAGAGGACCAGCGGATACTTCCGGCCAGGCTGATAGCCTGCCGGCTTCTGAAGCCACGCCTCGATTTCAAAACCGCCCACCGACTTGTAGGTAAAGCGCTCGGCGTCCGGCCACTCGATCTCGGCGTTGAGCTTGTCGTTGAAGCCCGTGAGCTTCACCTCACCCGTGCCGTCGGCATTGGCGAGATAGAGTTCGGTCGGCTTGGTGATGCTCGTGGAGACATACGCGATCTTCGCCTGCTTTGCGTCGGTGGAGAAACCGGAGAGTCGCCGGCGTCCACCCAGAACTTCCGTCATCTGTTTCGTGGCGGGATCGAGGCGGAAGAGCCCCGTGCGGCCTCCCACCGATGCGGCGACCATCACGTGGCCAGCCGGGGTCCACCAGTACTGCTGCGGCTCGTACTGCCACGTGCCCAGCAGATTCACCGGGGTTCCGCCTGAAGCGGCTACGATGAACAGGCGCGCGGAAGCCGTGCGCGTCGCGCTCGACCTGAACGTGATGGAGCGGCCATCCGGCGACCAATCCAGGTCGCCTTCGCTACCGGCCAGATTCGTCAGGCGGCGCGGCGTGCCGCCGCCAACCGCAACGATGAATATGTCGGAGTCGTTGCGTGGGGCTTCGTCTCGCTTCGCATCGTATGGCAGGAGTCCAATGGAATCGGCCATGGCCTGCACCGCCGAATCGGGGCGCATTTCAGGATCGGCGACGTACGCAATCCACTGGCCGTCGGGCGACACAGCCGGACTCCGGCGCGAGTATCGAGTCGTGTCGACGATTCGCTTGGGTGAGCCGTCCGTCGCCTGGTTCCAGAGCTGCGCGGGACGAATGACGCGTGCCTCTCGCGGCCCGGGCAGGAATCCCTGGCCGTTGGCTTTGTAGCGGATCTCCGTGATATGCCGGCCATCGAAGCGCTTGGGATCGAGCGGTTGAGTAATCGACCCGAACGGCGGCCGCGCCATCGCCTGCATGCCCGTCCATGAATCCGCCGGGCGCGCCCTCGTCGTGTCCACCGGAACCGGCTCCGACGTGACCACAAAGCGCTTGTTGTCAGGACTCGCGCCAGTTGGAAAGCTGTCGATCTCGACTGCCTCACCACCCGGTTGGTCCATGCGAAGGCCCCAGGTGCGGCCCCGTGATCCCGTGCGATTCGACGTGAAGAGCAGCCAACGCCCATCCGGCGACCAGCGAGGGTTCGAGCTTTCGTAGCCGGGTGCCGTATATCGCGTGGAGGCACCACCAGCGGTCGGCACGACCCATACTTCCTGATGCCGGCGGTTGTCCGCCTCCTTCACGGTGGTGACCGTGAACGCCACCGTTTTCCCGTCGGGCGACAGGGCCGGCGCACTCAGTGTGGTCAGTCGGTACCAGTCCGCCGGTGTGAACGGGCGCGGTCCCTGCGCTTCAATGGCAAGCAGTGGCGCGCCAAGCGCGACCAGTACAATCATCCTGCGCATAATTCCTCGCTCCGCTGAAGCGTTGTGAATCGTCCGGGTTGGATCAAATAGGACCAGAGCGCCGGCGTTCCTCAAGTCCATTCCGTCATCAGCTGTCATGATCCACCTTCGCTCGCTCGCCCTGCCCGCCGGGAATCGCGGGAGCGGGTTCCCATTCAGCGTGCCTGCGATCAGCACTCTGACCGAGATCGAGTTCACAACTCCGGTCACGTTCCTTGTCGGCGAGAATGGGTCAGGCAAACCGACGCTGCTCGAGCACGTACGGCTGACGCGCGAATTCCTCGCTGATCCCGATCGGTTTCTGCGAAGGCTCTGAGGAGGCGGCTACGCGATCGGCGGGTTTCCAGCGCTCACCGCCGCGAGTTCTCGCTTGAAGGCGTGCAGCAGACAGCGGACCCCGCCATTCTCTCGCACCTCGGTCGTCCGCAACCCGGTATAGCGCTTGAACATGTTGCGCAGGGCTGCGCCCGACGGAAAATCGAGCTTGAGGGCGACCTGTTCGACCGTCCGCCCGGGATCATCCAGCATGCGGGCGGCGATGAGAAGGCGGCACCATCCGATCATCGCGCGCGGCGACGGTAGTCGGGCGGCTTTCAGGCGGTCCACCAGCGTTTTTCGGTGAACTCCCATGGCGGCGGCCACTTCCTCGACCGTCATGTCCCTGCGTGCGTGCTCCAGGCAATAACGCAGGAACGGCACGATCGTCGCGGGTATGACAGGTTCGAGGTCCGCGCCGAGTGCCACAGCGGACACCTGATCCAGCGCCGCATTCACAGCCGAGCGCAGTGACGCCTTCAGGTCGTCGACGCCCTGGAATACCAACTGGCTGACGCCTGCCTTGGCGTACTCGATGACCGCGCCGGAGACCACGGCCGACATCGGGAGGTACACGACGATTGGCACCGAGGGATACTCGTCTCGGAGCCGTCGGATGCTTGGCAGAGTCGGGGACCCGTCGTAATCGCGATGATCCACGACGACCAGATTCGCCAACCCGGCCTCGACCATGGCCAGGACCTCGCTGAGGCGCTCGCAGTACCGCACCGAGGCCTCATTCCGCAGGGCGTCAGTAAGCCTGGCCCGCGAAATGGGGTGGAGAACCAGCGCAGCGACGATCACGCCGCGCACGGTGCCGGGGTTACGCCATGTATCACGACTTCACATGGCGTGACAGTGGGGCGAAGCACGGCCGTACAGCTTGGTGTCAACCCCAAACCGCTGGAGCTGTGCATGCGCCGTGTCCTTCGCGTACTGAGCACCCTCATTCCTGTCGCCGCGCTCGCGGCATGCGTTTCACCAATGGCACCCGCCCCGGTTTCTGAGACGTGCCTCTCCGGTAAGGTGCCCTACGCGACCTGCGTGAATCGCGATTTCGTCAATCCCCTCGGAGATTTCGTCAATCCCCTTGGCGACTTCGTGAATCCGCTAGGAAACGTGGTAGTCAGGCCTGGCGAGTAAGCGCCAGGAGCCCGCCGGCTTCTCCAACGTCGAAATCGTTGAGGGAGGCTACCACCTTCTGAGACGATCGAGTCAACTGGATGGATGCGGCAGGCGGTTGTGCCGCTTTCTCCAGCTCGGCCGGGTCTGTCTTGTGCAGTAGCTCGAAGAACCCCCTCGCTTTGGCGAGCTTGCGAGTGCGGCTCAGGTATTCATCCCGATTCGTGGTGTCCCCGACGGCTGCGTAAGCGGTCGCCAGGTGATACAGCGCCTGGGCGTTCTCGTATGGCAGGCCGGAGGTGCTGACCCGCGCGCTGATCTCGGTGGCCGCCCGCGCCAGGACGACGGGTTCGCCCGCCTGCGCGGCGGCGATGGATGCGCCACCCAGCGCGCTCAGGACCACGCGCGGCGACGCCGCCCTTCCCAGGATCGCGGCGTAGCCGCGTAAGGCTGCCGCCGGGAACCCGGCCAGGAGACAGAGCTGGGCCAGGTTGGCCAGCGCTTCGACTTCACGCCCCGGATCGGCGTCCGCCAGTTGCAGCGTCGACCAACCATGCCGCAACCCCCGGTCGAAGTTCTTCGACATGGCGTGGCAAATGGTGAGGCCCTGGTGCGCCAGTCGCATGAGTTCCCGCGCCTGCATTGTCTCCGACAGTTCGAGCGCGCGCTCGAAGAAGACGCGCGACCGTGGATAGTTCCCGCGCACACGATCCACGACGCCACGACCGACGTAGGTGCGCGCCAGCACGATCATGTCGCCCGACCGTTCACCGATGGATGCCGAGACGCCATACAGCTCCTCGGCGGCATCCAGATCACCGAGCAGCCGGGCGATCATGGCCTGGTCGGCGGCAAGGAGACCGCGTTCCCGGTCGCTCGCGTCGTCAGCCACGCGTCGCGTTAGGCTCACCGTGCTGTAGCCCATGGAGAGTGCGCCCGCGTCAGCCATCCGTGTGGCCATCCCCCGGACGCCCCTGATGAGCGCGTCCGCCCCCGAACGAGTGAGGAGGTTTGCGAATCCCTCCACCACGAGAAGCAGGTCGCCAATTTCCGCTTCCGGAGTCGGTGTGCCTTCGGTGGACGGTTTCGTGAAGTCGCGGAGGGCGGACGCACACTGGCTCCCCAGCGTCGGAATGTCCTGCGCGCTGGCGCGGCCGATGCGCGAAAGGCAGTGCGCGGTGAGCAGCCACACGGTGTCGGCGCCGCCGAAGTCTTCGCGGGATTTGTCGCGCGCGAGATCCGAGCGGTAGGCGTCGAGCGGTGCTTCGGGAACTAGCATGGGCGCGGCCGGATGGAGGGTGATGCTGGGCCCGTTTCGTGAGTGTGACGGGGGCCTCCCACAGGGAGTAAACGGCGGCCGCCGCTCACCCCCTTCCCGTCCAATCACGCCCGAACCTGATGACCATTCCACAGTACGACGCCGGCTGGCCAGCGCAAGGGCCGTTACTGGTAACGGGTCATGGAGCGGCCATCGTGGTTGTTATGCGCTATCGGTTCGAGCGAATCCCTCGGACCGCTTCCTGGAAGACGGCGAAGGAAGGATCGTCCGACGCGAGTGAGTCGAGACGCGCAGGACCAATCGTGGAAACCAGCGCACTCGTCGTGGCCACGCGGGACTCCTCCAATGGATGACTTCCGAACCACGAATCGAGCGCGGTGGGATCGGCGGCGCGAGCCGCGGCGAGTCGCTCGAACATCGATGGTATTCCCCGGGGATCGATGCCCGCCGCGAGCAGGTAACCGACCGCGGCGGAATCCGCCTGAGCCTCATCGTCGCGGCTGTATTTCGAGAACAGGGCCTGACCTCCGACATCGATGGCGATCTGCGCGGCGGACGAACTGCACACATTCACCACAGCGCAGAATACCGTCACCAGAACTCCGGTTCGGGATCGCGTCCGCATCTGGTCCACGCTGTGCCGCAACGTCACGTGCGCGACCTCGTGGCCAATCACACCAGCCAGTTCCGAGTAACTCGCGGCGCGCTCAACGAGCCCGCGGTGAACGAAGACGTGGCCGCCCGGCACGGCAAACGCATTCACGGTGCTGTCATCAACGAGATAGAAATGCCAGTCGCGGTTCCCGGTGTCGGCCACGGTCGTCAGGCGCGCGCCGAGCGTCGACAGCCACGCTCCGGCGGCCGAGTCGTCGAGAATGGTCAGTTGCGACCGGATCGCCGCCGCATACTGGTCGCCGAGTTCATCCTCTTCCGACACGGAGATGTCACAACCCCAGAGCGTCGCAGCCAGAACGGCGACCGCCGCGGGACGAAATCCGGGTCGCGCCTGGCGGGTGCTCACGCGTTGTAGATCACACCGCCGCGCGCGCGATACAGCTCGAGGGTCGCCCGTGCCTCGTCGCGCAATACGCCGTGCACGACCTCGATACCGCGCCCGCGGAGATAGTCATATGACTCCGGGAAGACCGGCCCCTCATCGAACCGCATGGCCACGGCATCCTGGCGCGTGGCGCCACAGACAATGCGCCGGACGCCGGCCCACAGCGCCGCGCCGAGGCACATCGCGCAGGGGTCGCAGGTCGAGTAGAGCGTGTGCGACGGCAGATCGGGTGCGGCCAGGGTATACGTCCCGATCCGCGCCTGCGCGCGCATGAACGCCACGATTTCGGCATGCAGCACCGAATTCCGCAGGCGCACGACCGTGTTCACGCCGAGGGAAACGAGCTGGCCGCTGTCCGATTCGAAAATCGCGGCGCCGAACGGTCCGCCGGCGCCATTCGTCACGTTCGCCGCGGCCATTTCGATCGCCACGCGCATGCGATCCTCGTCGGTCGCATAACGACGATGGTCATCCTCGCGCGCGGCGGCCCACGCCGGAAGGTCGATGCGGAGCGCCCTGGGGTCAGCCATTCGAACACGGCAGGTGCACCGGCCGCCCGCGGGAGTCCATCGCCACCATGGCCGGAGCCTAGCGGTGAGGCGTCCTTCGCGGTAGAGCCGGCGCCAGCGTGACCTGCGTCCCTTGTCGTCGCGATGACGTCAATCGATCTTCATCGCGGCACAATCCTCAACGAGGCGGGCATGCGAATCGCGAGGGTGGGCGTGGTTGGCGCTGGCGCGATGGGAACCGGCATCGCGGCGCTGGCCGCCTCCGCCGGATTCCCGGTAGAGCTCCTCGATGTTCCCGATTCGCCGGATCGAGACGGGAGGGCGCGGGGGGCAATCGACAGGGCGCTGAAGTCGCGACCATCTGCGTTCATGGACCCGGCGTGCGCCGCCCGGATCTCGGTCGGGAATACCGAGGATCACCTCGACCGCCTTCGCGAGTGCGACTGGATCATCGAGGCCATCATCGAGCGGCCCGAACCCAAGCGCGACCTCTTCGCGCGCATCGAACCGCTGGTTCGATCCGATGCGATCGTGACCTCCAACACGTCAGGGATTCCCATTCACATGCTGGGCGCCGGACGAAGCGATCGGTTCCGGCAGCACTTCCTCGGCACGCATTTCTTCAATCCTGTCCGGCATCTCCACCTGCTCGAGCTCATCCCCACCACGGACACGCTTCCCGATGTGGTCGCGCGAATTCGCGACTTTGCTGAACGAATGCTCGGGAAAGGCGTGATCCTGGCGCGCGACGTGCCCGGCTTTGTCGCGAACCGGCTCGGCCTGCATGGCTTGTTCCGAACCATTCGTCTCATGGAGGATTTCGGCCTCACCATCGACGAGGTCGATGCGTTGACCGGTCCATTCCTCGGCCGGCCGAAGTCGGCAACCTTCCGGACGGCTGACATTTCCGGGCTCGACGTGCTGGTCGACGTGTCAGCCGGTCTCTCCAGCACAACGGGCGAGGACTTCTCGCTCCCCGCCTGGATTCACGACCTCGTCAGGCAGGGCAAACTCGGCGTCAAGACGGGGGCCGGATTCTACCGGAAGGACGGCGCGAAGATCCTGACGCTCGATTGGCGCACCGGTGAGTACCGCCCGCAGGTCATTCCGGACTTCGCGGACCTCAAGTTCCTGCAGCGCGAGCCGCTCACCCGGCGCCTGAAGGGGATCACCCGAGCGGGAGGAACGCACGCCGAGTTCCTGCGGGCGCTCCTGCTGGAAACGGCGGCCTACACGCTGGCGAAGACGCCTGGAATCGCCTACGACATCGCGTCCGTGGATCGAGCGCTCGAATGGGGATTCGCCTGGGAGCTCGGCCCCTTCTGTGTGTTTGACGCCATCGGAGCCGATTGGCTGCGCGCCGCGTTCGCGGAACGCAACATGGGAGAACCAGGCCTCCTCGCTACGGCACGCGAGGGATTCTACCGCCGGCTGAGCAGCGGACCCCGTCAACTCTCGTTTGTCGGGGAATACGCGCCTATCGAACCGATCCCGCATGCGCTCGACCTGGATCTCGTCGAGTTGCGTCTGGGATCCCTGGCATCGAATCGTGAGGCGACGCTGCTCGATATCGGCGACGGCGTCGCGTTGCTCAAGCTGCACGGCAAGCTGAATACGCTTGGCATGGGTGCGCTGGACCTCATCGATCAGTCGCTGGACCTGGTGGACCGGAGCGGGTTTGTTGGCCTCGTCCTCGGCAGCATGAACGCCAACACGTTCTCGGCCGGGGCGAACCTGGTCGAACTGCTGGCCGAAGTCGACGCGGGACATTGGGATGAGCTCGATGCCGCGGTTCGGCGCTTCCAGCACACCGTGGCGCGATTGCGGAGCGTCGCCTTCCCCGTCGTGGTCGCGCCGAACGGGCTTACGCTCGGGGGCGGCGCCGAGTTCGCGCTCCACGCGTCACGGGTGCAGGCTGGCGGGGAACTCTATATGGGCCTCGTGGAGGTGGGCGTGGGGCTTCTCCCGGCAGGGGGCGGCACGAAAGAGCTCCTCTTCCGGTTCACGCGGGAGCTGGAACCGTACGAGGAAGCAGATCCGTTCGAGGCGGTGAAGCGCGCGTTCAAGCTCATCTCGATGGGAACGATGAGCGCGAGCGCGCTCGACGCCCGCCGGCTTGGCCTTCTGCGCAACGGCGATCGCATAACGATGAATCGCGACCGTGTCCTCAGCGACGCGAAGGCACGGGTCCTCGAGTTGGCGCCGGACTACACGCCGGCGGAGCCGAGAACGATTCGCGCCCTGGGCAGGGAAGGATTGGGAAACCTGTCGTACGGCATCTGGGCAATGCGCGAGGGCGGCTACATCACCGATCACGAAGTGACCATCGGCCGCAGGATCGCGCATGTGCTGTGCGGCGGTGACGGCTCTCCGCGAATGGTCACCGAGCAGGACATTCTCGACCTCGAGCGCGAGGCGTTCCTTTCGCTGCTGGGGACGCCGGAAACACGCGCCCGGATTGTCTACATGCTGGAGAACGGCAAACCTCTCCGGAACTGACCATGCCTGATGCCGTAATCGTCAGCGCCGTCCGCACGGCGGTCGGACGCGGGAAGAGCGACGGGTCGCTTGCGGGGGTTCATCCCATCGACCTGTCGGCCCTCGTCATCCAGGAAGCGGTGAAGCGCGCGGATGTGGACCCACGCGACATTGACGACGTGTTGTGGGGATGCGCCATGCCCGAGGGCTCGCAGGGACTGAACATCGGCAGGCTGGCGGTCCTGCGCGCGCGATTGCCGGTGCAGGTGCCGGCGGCGACGGTGAACCGGTTCTGTTCCTCGGGACTGCAGACGGTCGCCAGCGCGGCGCAGTCGATCATGACGGGCATGGCCGATGTGGTGATTGCCGGCGGCGTGGAGATGATGAGCCAGGTGCCGATGTCAGGGTGGCACACCCGGCTGCATCCGGACATGACCGAAAGCATGATTGCCATGGGGTTGACCGCGGAGCGCGTGGCGGATCGCTGGCAGGTGTCCCGGGTCGACCAGGATGCGTATGCCCTGGAAAGTCATCGCAAGGCCGCTGCCGCGCTGGCGGATGGACGCTTCGCGGACCAGATCGTGCCCGTTCCCGTGCAGCGCGTGAAGTGGAGTGGCGCCACAAAGCAGGTTGAGGAGGGTCACTTCGCGGTGGACGAACTCGTGCGACCCGACACGAGTCTCGAGCGACTCGCGAAGCTCAAGCCGGTCTTCAGGCAGAACGGCAGCGTCACAGCGGGCAACGCGAGTCCGTATTCGGACGGCGCGGCCGCTGTTGTCGTCGTGAGCGGCGACTATGCCCGGGCGCACGGGCTCAAAGTGCTCGCGCGATTCATCACGTTCGCCGCGGCCGGGGTGGAGCCCGACGTCATGGGAATCGGCCCGGTGCAGGCCGTGCCCAAGGCACTGAAGCGGGCCGGCATCGACCTGTCCGATATCGCCCTCATCGAGTTCAATGAGGCGTTCGCGTCACAGGCGCTGGCCGTGAAGCGCGAGCTGGGGTTTCCCGACGACCGTCTCAACGTGAACGGCGGAGCGATCGCGCTGGGGCATCCCCTGGGTGCAACGGGCGCCAAGCTGGTAACGCAACTGCTTCACGAACTGGGTCGACGCGGCGGGGGCCACGGCCTCGTGACGATGTGCATTGGCGGCGGGATGGGGGCGGCTGGAGTGTTTGAGGTACGCTAGGCATCAGGCATCAGGCATGGGGCATCAGCTCTCAGGACTCACGACTCACGACAAATGACAACGACTGCAGGCGAAAGCATAACGAAGACGGCCGGTGCTCTCGAGGTCCCGGACCATCCCATCATTCCCTTCATCGAGGGGGACGGAACAGGCCCCGATATCTGGCGCGCCTCGCAGCTCGTCTTCGACGCCGCCGTGGACCGCGCGTACAGAGGGAAACGGCGCATCAGCTGGCACGAAGTGCTCGCCGGCGAGAAGTCCAAGGCGCAGGTCGACAACTGGCTCCCTGACGAGACGCTGCAGTCCATCTCCACGCACCTGGTTGCCATCAAGGGACCGCTGACGACGCCGGTGGGCGGCGGCTTTCGCTCGCTCAACGTCGCGCTGCGCCAGCAGCTCGACCTGTATGCGTGCGTCCGGCCCGTGCGGTACTTCACGGGAGTGCCCTCGCCCGTCAAGCGTCCCGAAGACGTGAACATGGTGATCTTCCGTGAGAACACCGAGGACATCTACGCCGGCATCGAGTGGGAGGAAGGCACCGCGGAGGTGAAGCGCGTGATCGACTTCCTGCGCCGCGAGATGGGCGTCAAGAAGATCCGCTTCCCCGAGTCCAGCGGCATCGGGATCAAGCCGATTTCCGCCGAAGGGACGCGACGGCTCGTGCGAAGCGCGATCCAGTATGCCATCGAGCAGGGCGTCACCAGCGTGACCCTGGTGCACAAGGGCAACATCATGAAGTTCACCGAAGGCGCCTTCCGTGACTGGGGCTACCAGCTGGCGAAGGAGGAATTCGGCGGCGTCGAGATCGATGGTGGTCCCTGGCTCAAACTGCCTAACGGCGTCGTCATAAAGGACTCGATCGCCGACGCGTTCCTGCAGCAGATCCTGACGCGACCGCGCGAGTACGGCGTGATCGCGACGCCCAACCTCAACGGCGACTACATCTCGGACGCGCTGGCGGCGCAGGTTGGCGGGATCGGGATCGCGCCCGGCGCCAACATCAACTACGTCACCGGCCACGCGATCTTCGAGGCGACGCACGGCACCGCGCCCAAGTATGCCAACCAGGACAAGGTCAATCCGGGCTCGCTGATCCTCTCCGGCGAGATGATGTTCCGCTATCTCGGCTGGAACGAGGCGGCCGACCTGATCATTGCCTCCCTGGAGAAGACAATCGCGCAGAAGCGCGTGACCTACGACTTCGAGCGGCTGATGCCGGGCGCGACACTCGTTACATGCAGCGGGTTCGCGAAAGCGATGGCGGAAAACATGTGAGTGCGAGGTCCGAGGTTCGAGGTCCGAGGTTCGAGGTTCGAGGTTCGAGGTCCGAGGTTGTGACGACGCGGAGACTTCGCTCCTCGTAGCTCGGACCTCTGACCTCGGACCTAGGTAGTCGCAATCGCCTGAATCTCGATCTGATACCCGTAATGCAGCTCCTTCACGGGCACGATCGCGCGAGCCGGGCGATGTGAGCCCATGATTCGCGAGTAGGTCGCGTTTACCTCGCTCCACAGCGAGATGTCCGACACGTAGATCGTCATCTGGACCACCCTGTCGAGGCCACTGCCCGCGGCCTTCAGGATGGCCTCGATGTTTCGCAACGTTTGTTCGGTCTGCTCGCCAATCGGTCCGGGCCGATGCTCCTTCTGGCCGGGAACGAACGCCAACTGGCCGGCCACGAATACGAAGCCATTGTGGACCACGGCCTGCGAATAGTGACCGCCGGGGACAGGCGCAGTGTCGGTTGTGATGAAGTTCATCGCCGGATTGGTGAAGGTCAGGCCGGCCGCAGCGCCGGAAGGATGACACCGGAGCATTCCCCGAAGCCGATGCGGGCAAAGCCCTCGCGAGCGCACCACCCACGCAGGATGACTTCGTCGCCATCCTCGAGAAACCGCCGCTCCTCGCCGTTCGGCAGGCGCAGCGGCTCAGCGCCCCGACGGGTCAACTCGAGCAGGCAGCCCCGCGACTCGCGCGATGGTCCGGAGATCGTTCCGCTCCCGAGCAGGTCCCCGGGGCGCAGGTTACACCCGTTGCTGGTGTGATGGGCGACAAGCTGCGCGGGCGTCCAGTACATCTCGGCGAGCGTCGAGCGCGATAGCGCGACTGGCGCCGCGCGCTCATCTCGCATGCGCCTGGTGTGAAGCAACACTTCAACGTGCACATCGAGGGCGCCGGCCTCGGCGTCGGCACGATGAGCGAGATAGGGAAGCGGCGCCGGATCTCCCGGCGCTCGCGAAGCGGCGGGAACATGGAATGGCGCCAGCGCCTCCATCGTGACCACCCAGGGCGAGAGCGTGGTCGCAAAACTCTTGGACAGGAATGGACCGAGCGGTTGGTACTCCCAGGCCTGGATGTCCCGCGCCGACCAGTCATTCAACAGGCAGAGGCCGAAGATCAGCTGCTCCGCCCGCGCGATCGGGACAGGCTCGCCGAGGGCATTGCCCGTTCCGATGAAGAACCCTGCCTCGACCTCGTAATCCAATCGGGCCGTCGGGGCCACGGTTGGCGGGCCCTTCTCATCGGCCGACGCCTGCCCGGTGGGCCGGCGCACCGGCGTGCCGCTCACGACCAGTGACGATGACCGGCCGTGATACCCAATGGGAACCCATTTGTAGTTAGGCAGGAGCGGGTTGTCCGGGCGGAACATGCTGCCGACGTTCGTCGCGTGCGACAGTGACGCGTAGAAATCCGTGTAGTCGCCCACGTCGGCCGGCAGCGACAACTCGATGTCCGCCTGATGGACCATGACGTCGTTGCGGAGTCGCCGGGCGCGTTCCCCTTCGGCGGTATCCGAGCGCAGCAGGTGGCTGGCCTGCAACCGAAGCGCGCTCCAGTGAATGGGCTCCAGCGCCAGCAGTGCGTTGAGCGAGGACGACGCGCATCGCGAGCCGGCGCGCGACGCGGCGCCCTCCAGCAGACCCGAGCGGGCGGCCGCCGCCAGGTCCAGAACCTCGCCTCCAATCGCCATACCGACACGCCACCGCTCGTCCGCGTCTCGCCGACGGAACACTGCCAGCGGGAGATTCTGCACGGGAAAGTCGGTCGCCGGCTCGGCGGCCGAGTCGACCCACGACTCGAGATCGGCGCGATGTGTCTCGTTGATCATGCGTGTGGCACGGCCTCGAGTCCGATCTCCGCCATCGGTTCGCGGAACGAGCAGGATCCAAAGCCAGCGAAGAACGACGCACGCACCTCGTCGAGTTCCCGTTTCGTCAACCGCTCGTCGCGCCACGCCAAGCCGCTGTCGGTGAATTCGAACGCGGCCATGGAGCGCTCATCGAGCACCTCGAGCACGACATCGTCGCTCCGGCCGAACCAGAGCAGCGCGGCGGCAATGGCCACGTTCAGGAAGCCGAACATCAAGCCGGTCGGCGGCACGGGTTCGTACGTGAGGCGATAGTTCCCCCGGATGGCGTGATGAAGGCCCGCGGTGGCCTTGAAGCGTATCCGCGCGTTCCGGCACGCGCGCAGGAAATCGAGGACCTGTCGTGGCGTGGGAAACGCGTCGGCGGTGACGCCCCCCGTGCGGATCTTCGCCGCCGCGTCCACGCGTGCGACGGCCGCGGCGAAAGCGTCCAGGTCTTCCACGCCGGCACCCGGTTCGATGAACACCTGAAGACCCGCGAGCGCCGTGGCGTGCGCAACCTCCGGTATTCCACCAGCCTTCAGCTCCGCGGCCTCGATCACGTAGTTCCGTGTGTACCAGCGGAGATCCGCGATGGTAGCGCAATCGGAGAGGCTCGCAACGAGACTCACCGGCCACGGCGTGCCGTTCACCGCCAACACTGCTGCCTCGTGCGAGAACTCAGCGCCTCGTGACAGCGAAACAACGAACCGACCCAGTGCCCAGCTATCCGTCGCCGCGCGATGGCGCGAGTACTCCGCCACCGCGTCGGCCATGCTCAGCGAGGCCGGGGGAAACAGACCGGCGTAGTCGATCGCCCCGGCCAGCAGGCTCCGACAGGACAGTGCTGCGCTCAGCGCGCCGCCGCCTTCGGCGCGTAACGCGGCCGGAGGCGCTCCATCAGTTTCTTTCCAGCCTCCGTTTGCGTGGCCACCCATTCGGCATTCAGGAACCGCACGCCCGTGTTCTGCGCGCGAACGTGCTCGAGGTAGGGCTCGATCTTGGCGAACAAGACCATGCCCTCGCCCGTACTCTCCAGCGCGAAGTCGGGATGCAGTATGCCCCACTTCATCATGCCATAGACCATCTCCCAGTAGCTCACAACCTGCCTGAGGGCGGAATTGAGGGGGTGGTCCTGCTTGAGCACGGCGACGGCTTCCTCGGCATTCGCAGGACGGAACCGCGAGTAGATGGCCGCGCGAGACTCCCGCATCACCGCTTCCCGGCGCAGCTCATAGAGGTGCAGGACGATGGTCGCGTCGTGGTTATCCGGGTATTCCTTTGTCAGCACGTTATGATCCTCGTTGAGTCCGTCGGAGTCTGGCATTATGGCCGGGTTGACGTGCCCTTCGCCAGCACCGTCGCTGGCGACCGACTGACCCAACGGCGTGGCACCGGGTATCATCGCGTGCCCAACTGTACCAGGAGAACGAGAATGCGCCGCTCCACGCACCTGATGGTGCTGCTCGGGCTGTCAGTCGCGCTGACTGGCTGCGCCTCGCGGCGCGGCACCACGTACACGGCCGAGGAACCAACCGTTCTGGTGGTGAAGAACGACAGCTATCTCGACCACAACGTCTACCTGCTGCAGGGAATGCAGCGAATCAGGATGGGGACCGCTCGCGGTCTGGCGACCACTCGGTTCACCATTCCGCGCCAGTACGTCTTCGGGGTCAGCGTCCTGCAGTTTCTGGCCGATCCCATCGGCGGGAACGTGACCCCGGTCTCCGAGCGTATCAGCGTGGTGCCGGGTGATGAGGTGCACCTGCTCATCAGGGGATATGACGAGGGCCGCGAATAGGTCGCGGCCCGGTCCTCAACTAGTGCCGTTCCAACTTGTTTCACCGAACGCTCGAAGGTATGGGTGTGCAGTGAACCACTTGGCGAGAATAGTTGGAACGGCACTAGCGCGGGATCCGAACCGGAATCTGGCTCGGCGGCCGCGGATGGCGCGGACAGTGTCCCGGGTCCACTCGTCCGCCTCGCAGGACCACACCAATGACGGTTCCCATGTCCGGGCCCGGGTCGGGCCCTCGCCAATCGCCTGACCCGCCTCTGACGGCGACGGGCAGCGGGGCCTCGCGCGGTATGATCGACGGGACCCGCGGAGTGCTGACGCTTTCCGTGGTCGAGTCGACCTGAACCGCGGGTGCCGCATCATCATTCGCGACCGACGGTACCGGGATGACTTCGGCAGGCACGGAATCCTGTCCCTCACGCACCACAACGTCGGGTTCCGGTCGCTTCACGGGGCGCGGCACCCGCACCTGTTCAATCTCGGAGACAAAGCGGACCGGCTGATAACTCTGGGTGGAGCTGGCCAGGTCCTGCGCGCGCGCTTTCGCCGCTGCCAGGGTGCTGGCTGCATCCTCAGCGCCGCGACCTGCTGGTTGGGACGAGGGGCCGCACGCCGCGACGGCCAGGAACAGCAGGGTGAATCGAGCGACCAAACTCCGTATCATCGGGTCTCCCGTGTTCGACCGTGTTCTGAACTCTGACGGCATCATCTCCCCCAGGCAATCCCCCGGTATCGGCCATGACTCGCCATCGACCGCGGTCTCACCTCGACGCACTGATACTCGCCCTCGCGCTCGGCTGTTCCACGGCCGGGGCTCCGGCCGCGGAACTCTCGTCCGCCGAACGACAGGCCATCGCCGACTCCATCCGGACCCTGCTCGTCGACAGCTACGTCTTCGACGGCACGGATCCCGTCCCGCGGTTCATGCGTCTCTATGCCGACACGGGACGCGTCGTCTCGGCTGCTTCGGGCGGCTTTACGCTAGCCCGGGATTCCGTGCAGCGTGCCCTTTCCACGTTCTGGAACACCGCCGGTCAATACATGCAGCAACCGTCGTGGACCTGGGGGGCAATGTCGATCGACGTCCTCTCCCGGGATGCGGTCGTCGTAACGGCTCGGTACACGGTACCGCACTGGACGCCAGAGGGACGGCCGCATGTGCTGGGCGGTGCCTGGACGTCGGTATGGACGCACCGGCCGGATCGCTGGGCGATTGTGCACGAGCACCTCTCCGACCTGCCCCGCGTCGTCGCGGAGCGCGTCGAAGCCACGATGCCCGCGGCTCCGCCCGGACCACGACGATAGCGCCTAACGCATTGAGGCGCAGGCCGAGTCGACGGGCGTGGCGGCGCCGAACCGGGTCCTGACGGTTCGCACGCCGCCTTCGGCGTCCAGGACCATCGTGATCAGGGCGTCGTATTCGGGTTCGCAGAGGTCCGGAAATTTCGGACCGCCCAGCGCGGCGGCGATCACCGGCACGGTGTTGCTGTGGCCGACCACGAGCACTGTCTTCCCCGCCTGTCGCCGCACCGCGTTGGCGACATCGGCCGCGTGATTCGCCAGGTCGGATTGCGTGTTCACCACCACGGGAGTGATGCCCAGTGCCTCAGCGAGCGGCGCCGCGGTCTGGCGTGTCCGCTGCAGCTGCGTCGTGATGATGGCCGAGACCCCCGTCGTCTTTCCCAGTTCCGCCAGGGCCAATGCCCGGGCGCGACCGACATCGGAGATGGGGACATCGCCGGAACCGGGAGCGCGTTCGGCGTGCCTGACCAGCAGCACGACCGTTGCCGGCACGACCGGCGGTGACGGCGTCGCCGCAGCGAGCATAGCGACGCCTAGTACAAGGAGGATTCGGTGAGTCTGCGTGCGCAATGTCAGGCTCCAGGCATCAGGCATCAGGCATCAGGGAAGGTACCAGGTGCGAGGCAGCAGTGGTGGACTGATGCCTGTTGCCTGATGCCTGATGCCGTCGATTAGTTCTTCGGCTGGCTCAGCGAAAACACGTACGCTGCCGCTGCCTTGATCTGCGCGTCGTTGAGTGTGCCACCGCCCTTCGGCGGCATGGGTGCCGGCATCTTCTTGGGCTTGGCGACGCCTTCATTCACCACCTTCTCGATGAAGGCGAGCGTCCCGTCGCCGTTGACCCACTCCTTGTCGGTCAGGTTCGGACCGAGACCGGTGACTCCCTTCCCGGCGGGTCCGTGGCAGACATAACACAGTGCGCCGCCGACCTTGCCGTGAAATACGCTGTCGCCTAACGCCAGCACGGCGGGGCTCGCCCCGTCCGGCGCCTGAGGATGGTCGCGCATCACCGCCACGCCGGCGAGGATGACCAGCGAGGCGCTACCGATGAGCATTCCATACGTCGCGTTCATGGCATTCTAGAAAGCGAGCATCGTGCCCAGCACCAGGCGCACCTGCTCTCGTTCGAAGTCCCAACCTGCTTCTCCCATCATCCGGATGTTGCGCCGGTACATATAGTGCGCTCCCGCCGATGCCGTGCGGTATTTCGAAAGATAGCCGACGCCCTCGTTCTGCTCTCCCAGGCGGAGTGAGACAACGGGACGATCGGAATCGATCCAGTTGTAGAGAGCGGTGAAGAACAGCCGGCCGGTCGAGCCCTGCGGCCAGAGCACGGCCTCCGCGAATCCGGCGTTCACCGTCGTGCCGAACAGCACGGTGACGTTGCCCGGGCACGGGTTGGACAAAGAGCACGTGCCGAAGAAGGGATCGCGATCCACGCGGCGAACGAAACTCGCGTTCAATTCCCCGAACGATCCCATCGGAACCGTCGCGTCCGGACCCCACATCGAGATGATGTTCGTCGCGCCGGCCTCTCTCTCGTAGCCTCGATAGGCGAACGCCCCCAACCGCACGGGACCGATGTCCTGCGACACCCGGAACATCGTGCTCTTGGCATCCTCACCATCGAACTGCCTGTTGCCTGACGCCGCATTGAGGCCTTCGCCTGCAACGAGTTCGAACGCGATGTCGGTTCCTTCGCGCGGCGACCAGAGCGCCATCACGCCCCGGTCGTAGGTCAGGTCGGCAGCGGCCAATCCAACCCTGACGCGATACGGCTGGTAGTCCTCGTACTCCAGCCGGAGCTCGCGCTTGAACAGAGGATCCGAAACCTGGAACTGGCCCACGATGAGGCTGACGCCCGATCCCGCGACGTCGGTGAATTGCAGGTACGCATCCTCCAGTCCGGCGACTTCGCCGCGCTCGCTGAGCAGGAAGTACAGGTAGTAGCTGACCTTGTCGGCGACCTGGCCGCCGCTGAGCAACTTGATGACCCACGGCGTCTGCAGGTCGGCCGCATTCTGTCCACCGGTGGGCTCGTTCTGCGCGCGCAGATACGCGTCATACCGTACGGCCAGCGGAATGCTGTTCTGCAGGCGCAAGAGGGCGTCGCCGGTGGCGATGGTATCGCGCGCCGGTTCGCCGACAGCGAACTCGAATCCGTTGGCCGCGAAGGCTTCGCCGAATGCGTTCAGTCTGGGAACCGGAGCGTGACACTGCATGCAGCTCACGCGATACTTGCGAGCGAACGCCGGAATCGCCCACGCCGTCTGGGTGAATCCGATCGTCGCGAGGACTGCCAATGCGAGTGGACGGAACAAGCGACTCATGACCTCTCCCGTAAGGGGCTTATGAATCCGTAGCGCCGCGCGCGAGCCATAAACGTAAGGCCGCGCCTGACGTTGGGAGAGGCACTCCCGGACGGCTACCACCCCATACGCCTACGCGTCGTCGTGATGTGCGCAATGTGATGTGGCCCGTGCCAGGCGTAGAGCGCGACCAGGTGATCGAGTTGGTGGCGACCGGTCTCGGGATGGACGTATTCGCGACGAAAGTCGTCGTCCCGCATGCCGCGCAACAACGCGACCCAGCGACGGTGCAACGCCTCGAGCAGGTTGAGTGAAACGTCGATCGGGACCGCGGTCGTGTCGACCAGGGTCGCCCAAGCCGCTTCGTCGTATGGCTTGATTACCGGTGCCGGTTCGGTCAGCGCGAGTTTGAGCCGGACATACGCGTTCAGGTGGCTGTCCGGGACATGGTGCACCACTTGGCGAAGGGTCCACCCGCCCTCCCGGTAAGGCGTGTCGAGCTTGACCTCGTCAAGGCCCTGAACGGCGGCGCGAAGCTGCTCCGGCGTTTCGGCGATCACGTCGATGGCGCGCGCCCGTGATTCGCTTGTCGGTTGATCGGGAGGCACGAACTGGCCGGTCGGATAGCGAAGATCGGTCATGGAAGGGAGTCCGGGGAACGGGGCACGGGACTGTAGCTCGACACTAAGTTAATCCGGCGTTTTCCCCTCCCTGCGTCACCGCTTCCACCGAGAGAACCGCGCAATGGACTGGATCACCGACCCGAATGCCCTGGTGGGTCTGCTCACGCTCACCGCGCTCGAGATCGTGCTGGGGATCGACAACATCATCTTCATCTCGATCCTGTCCGGACAGCTGCCCAGGGCGGAGCAGGCGCGGGCGCGGCGGCTCGGACTTGGCGGGGCCTTTCTCACTCGTATCCTCCTGCTGCTGTCCATAGCCTGGATCGTCCGCCTGACAGCGCCGCTCTTCACGCTGTTCGGCATCGACTTCACGGGACGAAGCCTGATCCTGCTCATCGGCGGCCTGTTCCTCATCGGCAAGGCCACCTTCGAGATTCACGGCAAGCTGGAAGGTTCCGAAGAGGAGGCGTCGGGAAGCACCCGCGCGGCCCGATCACTGATCGCCGTGGTAGCGCAGATCATGGTGATCGACATTGTCTTTTCGCTCGACTCGGTCGTCACCGCGGTGGGCATGGTCAGCGAGGTGCAGATCATGATCGCGGCGAATGTCGTGGCGCTCGGCATCATGCTCTGGGCCGCCACACCGATCAGTGACTTTGTTGACCGACACCCGACGATCAGGATGCTGGCGATGGCCTTCCTGGTCCTCATCGGCACCAACCTGGTGGCCGAAGGGCTGGGGCAGCACATCCCGAAGGGCTACACCTACTTCGCGATGTCCTTCTCGTTCATGGTGGAGATGCTGAACCTGCGACTGCGGGCGAAACAGGCGGCGGTGCGGCTGCACGACACGCCGAGAGTAACATAGGGTCGAGGCTTGAGGCTTGAGTCTTGAGAGAAGGTGAAGGCCAGAGGGCAGCGGGAGTACTCCTCTGCCATTTCGCTCTGAGCTATTCCCTTCCCTCGAGCTTCCAGACTCGACCCTCGCCGCTCAGAGGTATCTCGTCCCTAGAACATCGAGATGATGGAGTTCATGGCCCGCGATAACCCACGCCAGGCCACGCACCGACATCCCCTTGCCGCTGGCCGTGCCGTGACGGGTCCACTCTTCCGGGTACAGCGCGTCGAAAAACGGAACGGTGGCCGCCCGCACCGCCTCGAATTCGGCGACGAGGCTCGCCAACGCGCGATCGTCGAAGCGGGACGCGCTCACGAACGCATTCTCGTCGAAGCCCGGTAGTGGCGTGCTGTCGTTGCGCGCGAAGCGCAGCGCGCGGTACAGGAAGACGCGTTCCGCGTCGCAGATGTGCCCCACGACTTCGCGTATGCTCCACTTGCCGGGAGCGTACCGGTGCCCCGCCCTGGATTCGGGGATGGCGCGCAGGCAGGCCAGTGTGTCGCCGATCTGGGTCTTCAGGGTGCGCACCACGTCGCCGTCCCTGACCTTGTTGATGTAGGTCCCGTAGTACGGCGCATACTCGTCAGGCGCGGGTCGTGTGGAACGCGCGTCTGCGGCGGTCGCTGTCATCGTGGTGGCTCCGGCTTCTTCACCGGCGGCGGTGCGGTTGGTTTGCGTGACAATGACTTGAAGTACTCGTTGACCATATCGCGATAGCCGGGTGGCACGTTCTCATTGCCGCCTAACGCCGGCCGGTCGGCCTCCACGCCGGCCAACTGGCGGCGGAGAGTGAACTCGAACTCCTTGAATCCCTCCACCACGGCCGAGCGCAGGCGCGCCAGCTCGTCGGGGTCGTTGAAGGCCCGCGCGCCCTCCAGGCGCCGCAACTGCTCGATCAGGTTGGTCAGGTCTTCGACGTTGCGCCCCTGGCCCTGCAACTCACGCCGCAGCGCCTCGGCGGCATCGCGCTGGCTGCGGAGCTCGCGCCCGTACTGGCGAACGTCCTCGCCGGTGTAGGGGCCGCGCGGGCCGCCGCCCTGCGCTCCACCGCCGCCAATCTGTGCTCCTCCGCGATTGCCGCCTGCTGGATCAAGGCCGCGTTGACTCTGCCCGCCTTGGCCTTGCCGTCCACCCTGACCACCCTGGCCTTGCTGTCCCTGCCCCTGGCCTTGGCCCTGTTGGCCCTGTTGCCCTTGGCCCTGTTGCCCTTGGCCCTGTTGTCCTTGGCCCTGCTGCCCCTGGCCCTGCTGCCCCTGGCCCTGCTGACCTTGCCCCTGTTGACCTTGCCCCTGCTGACCCTGGGCCTGCTGGCCCTGCCCCTGCTGCCCCTGCTGGCCCTGCTGTGAGCCGGCCTGGTTCTCGCGATCACGCATGCGATCGTCAATCGACGACAATCCTCGAACCAGGTCGCGCGCGCGATCGAGCGTCTGCGCCTCGTTCCCCTGGCTCTTGCCGGAAGCCGTCGAATTGGCGCGGTCGAGGCGCGAGCTCAGCGAATCGAGGTCGTCGGTGATCGATTGCTCCCAGTTCCTCACGTAGTCAGCGGCGCCCTGCCGCATGACACCGCGCGAGAACTGGATCTTGTCGCTCAGGCGCCCTTCACGCATGCCGCGGGCCGCCTCCCGGAGATCGCGCGCGGCTTCGGGGCGGTCGCGAGCGAGGTCACGCGACATCCGTTCAATGTCGCTCTGCAGTTGCTGCACCTCTCCCGCCATCCCCGTCTTGCGCTCGTCCAGCCGCTGCTCGCGCTCCGACCTGGCCGCGCCGGCATTCGCGAGATCCTGCACGTCGCGGGCAACGTCCCGCTGCTGATTCGCCAGGTCCTGCGCGCGACGGGCCGCGTCTTCGATGCCACCGGCCTGTCCTGACTGCCGGGCTTCCTCGAGAAGACGCCGCGCGTTCTCGATCTGGTCGAGCGCGGAGCCGGCCGATGATCCCTGTCCCTGTTGCGAAGCAGCTCTCCGCATTTCGTTCGCGGCTTCCTGCAGGCGCCGGGCACTCTCCGCCATTTCCTGTGAACGCTGCTCACGGGCGAGCCGCTCGAGTTGGCGCGCGAGACTGTCGGCCTGATCGGCGAGTTGCCGCTGGCCACCGCCGCCACCGCTGCCGCCGCCCTGTTGCGCCATGCTCTGCGCCCGCTGGCGCGCGCGCTCGTTTTCCTGTTGCTGGCGGGCCGCGAGCTGCTTCAGTCGTTCCAGCGTCTCATCTACCTGCTGCTGCGCCTGTTGCTGCTCGCCACGCTGCACCTGCTCGTACTGGTTCCGCAGCTTGTCGGTCTCGAGCTCGAACAGGTCGGCGAGGTCTTCCGCGTTCGACTCCTGCTGCTGTCCGCCGCCGCCGCCGCCACCGCCACCCGTGCTGACCTGCACGTCACGGTACACCGCTTCGGCACGCTCCAGCATCTGGAGCGCGCGCTGTTCGGGGGGAAGCGCTTCCTTCGTGTCGCGCTTCGACAGTTGTTCCTCGGCGCCCTTCATTTCCTCGGATGCCTTCTTGAGGTAGTCGGCGATAACCTTGAACAGCGTGTCGGCCTGCGCGACGACAGGGCGGTTCATGCGCGTCGCGAGTTCATCCACCTGCTCGCGCAGACGGCCCTGGCCCAGGTGAATCGTGGTCACGTTCTCGCGGAACGTGACAGGGGGTGTCTTTCCCCGATCCCGCTCGGCCTTGAACGTGGCCGCGACGATATCACGCTGCTGCTGCGTGAGCGCGCCGGGATTGGCGCCGCCACCACCACCGCCGCCGCCCTGCTGGTTCTGTCGATAGTCGCGCCCGAACGGGCGCACCGTCATGAAGTAGATGTCGGTTGTCGCCTGCTGTCCCTCGCGCGCGCCCGTGCCGTCCGTCGCGCGCGCAAAGTACGAGACCACATCGCCCGCCTGCAGTCCCAGCTCTTCGAGGAAGAACGTGTGACCGGCGATGAAATCCTTCGAGCGGGTCCCCGCGCTGTCATTGAGCACCAGGGTCTTTTCCGCCTGGCCGTTCACGGAGTACACGAGTTCCACCTTACCCACAGCGAAATCGTCCGTGGCTTCGACTTCGACAAAGACTTCCTCGACGTTGGTCGGCCGGATGTCACGACCCGGTTTGCGGATCGCGATGGTCGGAGCCATGTCGTCCAGCGCATCCACCACATACTCCACCGATCCGGCGACCTTGGTCCCGTCTTCGGCGGTCAGTTCGACGCGATAGAATCCATCCTCGCGAACGACCAGCTCGCCCACGAGCGTGGAATCGTTGCTCCGCTGCATGGCCACCGACGAATCGCCCTCGAACACCAGACGCCCTGCGCGAACCGGCATCGTGGCCCGCACGCTCACCCGTACGCGCGTCCCACGCACTGCGGCGATATCGCCGCCGTCCTCGATGCGCTCGACTTCGAGTCCGGTGTACGCCGGATATCGAAGCTCGAGGTCGATCTTGCGGACGGCGGGAAGGTTGCGAACCGTGAGCTTGAAGACCCCGGAGCGCACGCCACTGCTTTCGATGTAGTACTCGACGTCAGCGTCCAGGTCGAACAGCCGAGCCGAGAAGCGCGTGGTATCGGATCCGAGACCCATGGGGATCCGCTCCCATTCGCTGTTCGCGCCCCGTCGCGTGACGACTTCGACCAGCTCGCTCGTGAACCCATTCAGTTGCGCGGTCACCTGAAGGTCGGCGCCCTTCGGTACCGTAGCGTTCCCCGGCTCAACGGCTATCGAGTAAGGTGCGACTTCCGCCGCCTTCTTCCAGGGTGTGGCAATCAGGGCCGCACCGTAGCGCAGATAGTCGGGACCGAGCATGAAGGCCCCGAATCCAAACAGCGCCACGGCCGCCAGGACGAGTCCCGAACGACGGATATCAGGCGACTCCACGGCTACGCCGTTCCCATGGGGGCGCAGGCGGCGCACGGCGTCGTCAACCAGGCCATTCGTCAGGCTGCTCGCGCGGGACTCGACGGGCACCGCGTCCGAAGTGGCCTCGACCGCGCTCATGAGGGCGCCGTCGAGCGAAGGGATACGCTCCTCCGCGTACAAGGCCACCCTTCCGTCCGATAGACGGCGCGCGATCGGCCACGCTATCCAGCGGAGGCCCACCGCGATCATCACGACGGCCACGACCAGGCGCGCCCCCGTAATGCTCGCCTCGCTGAAGCCTGCCCGCTCCATCGCCATCGCCGCCAGCCAGAGGGCCACAATGGTCAGGGCGACCACAACGCCAAGTCCGGCGATGACGTGCCGCAGGCGCCAGCGTCGACGAACCAGCTGGATGATCCCTGCCACCCGGTCGGTCGCGATGGTGCGTTCGAGGATACTGGCCATGAATCGCCCCCTAAGTGGCGGTTACCCGCCCTCGTGAGAGCCGGTATGCCAGCACCGACTCCACGACGAGCAGGGTCGCCGCGATGAGCAGAAGATACCACCAGATGGACTGTTTTCGCTCGCGTTCGGTCAAGTCAGCCTCGGCAGGGGCCCCGGCACCGGCCGTCGACTCGACCGGCGCCGACACCGAATGCGTTAGGCGCGTTGGGTCGAATCGGGCCAGGTCGAGCTCACGCCCCGGGATGTTGACGGCCACAAGGCGAGGGCGCGCACCCGGCGAGCCGGCCGGCCTGACTTCATAGATGCCCGCCTCGATTGGTATCAACGCGGGTTCGCCCTGGGTGCCGCCAATACGCAGACGGCTACCCAGCGGGGACACGGCGACGTAGGCGACACCTCGGGCGCCAGTGCTGTCCGTCGCGGCGGGGCCGGTTCCCCGCAGGTCGACCGCGTCCCCGACCTCGTAGACGCTTCGCCCGGCCCGATAGCCGGAGGCGTATTGAGCAAGCTGGTGAACGAAAGGAAGGAAGACCGGCTGTCGGGGCAGGTCATTCCACAAGCCATCGAACGAGGACGCGATCAGCAGCGTCCGACCCGTTCCGGTCCGTTGTTCGGCAACGGCAACAGAGCCGTCATCGAAACGCGCCAGGACTCCGCTGTCTGACTGCACGGTCCGATAGCGGTAGAAGCGCGCCGCTGACAAGTCGCCGCTCTGCGCGTTTCCAAACAGCGACAGCGCCGGGTGGCTCCGATCGATGAAGCCCAGTACGGCCCCCTTGTCGGACAGGCGATCGCGAACATCACCAGGAGCAACCGGAAGCAGACCGTTCCCGCGACCCGGCCAGGTTGAAGCCGAGACGTTCTCGCCGGCGACGACGAGCAATCCCCCGCCGCTGCGCACGAACGCCTCGAGGCGCCGCCCGAGGTCGCCGGTGGGCCACGGCGCGTTGTTCATGATCACGAGACGCTTGCCGGACAGGTCTCCAGCGGAGAGCTGCGAGGAGCGGCGGATCGTGATGTCGAACGATGGTCGATCGCCGATCTCCAGGGCACGCTCGAGATAGACGTCGCGATCGGTTCCGGGCGCGACGCCCTCGACGACGAGCACCGGAATGGACGGCGCGCGCTCCAGGACGAAGTGGAGCACGTCGTCGCTGGGCACGTTGTCCGGCGCTATGCGAATCGCGGCCTGCTGAGGAGACTCCGGGATGGCCAGCGATTCGAACGTGACGACTCCCCCCGCGTCGGCACCGAGGTCGAGTCGATTCGTGGCCACCGTGCGTCCCGCGACCTCGAGGCGCGCCTCGATGCCTCGTGCCGCGGGTCCGACGTTGGAGACGCGCGCGGTCACCGTGATGCGTTCCCGGCCATCGGCCATGGACCGGCGCAATTCCACGGCCCGCACGGCGCGATCCTGCACGTCCGGGGACGCCACGTCGACCGGCGTGATCGTCGTGCCGGACGGCAGGCGGGCGTCTTCTCCCACGTCCCAGCCCGAGCGCTGGAAGTCGCTGACGACGATCACTTCGCGCCTTGGCAGCTCCGATGCGGCCACGGTGCGACGGGCCAGGATGAGCGCGGGCGCATAACGAGTGGCGGCGTCTCCCGGCTTCGCCGTGTCGACGGCGGCGCGAAGCACGGCGCGGCTGCCGCCTTCCTCACGGATGGCGCGGGCCTGTTCGGCGAACAGCACCAGGGTCGCGCGGTCGGCGGGGCCGAGGGCGTCAAGCGCCTGGCGGGCGGCGGCCTGGGCCCGCGACCAGCGATCGCCGATCCGCATGCTGAACGAGCGGTCGAGGAGGATCACGACTTCACGCCCGCCGCCCGTTGCCGCGGCCGCCGCGTCAGGCGGACGGTCGAACACCGGGCGCGCGAAGGCGGCGACGACCAGGAGGAAGACCATCGCCCGCGTCAGGAACAACAGCCAGTCGCGGATGCGCTGGCGCCGCGAATGCTGGTACGGCGTGCGCAGCAGGAACATGAGCGACGGAAACAGCGTGGTCTCCTTCCGCTCCTTGTGCACGAGGTGCACGAGGATGGGGATGGCCAGCGCCGCCAGGCCGACGGCGAACAGCGGGGCGAGAAACGACATCGTTACCGGACCGCCTGCATGCGCTCGCGGCGCAGGAGGTACTGGAAGAGCACCTCGTCCACCGGCTTCGACGTATCGACCATCAGGTAGTCGACACGTCCCTCGCCGAGCAGCCGTTCGACGGCGGCGACGTGATCGCGGATCAGTTCCGTGTACCGTGTGCGCAGGCGTCCCGGCACGACGGGAATCCGCTCCCCGCTCTCGAGATCCTCGAAGGTCCCCGCGGCGTCGAAAGTGAAGTTCAGTTCGGCCGGGTCGAGGAGATGCATAACGACCAGGTCGTGTCCCGCGTCGCGGAGCGGCCCCAGGGCATCGCGGATCTTTTCCGCGGGCTCGTACAGGTCGGACAGGATGAGCAGGATGCTCCGCCGGTGCTGGCTTTCCGACACCTTCAGCAGCGGAATCGCCAGTGAGCCGCGCCCACGCGGCTGCGCGCGGTCCAGCGCGTGAAGCACATGGTTGAGGTGCTTGGCCGATGGCGGCACGTAGTCGACGATATCGGTATCGACGGACACGAACCCCACCCGATCGCGCTGACGGTGCGAGAAGTACGCCAGGCAGGCGGCGAGGTACTTCGCGTACTCCAGCTTCGTCAGGCCGCTCGTGCCGTAGCCCATGGAGCCCGACACGTCGAGGATGACGACGAAGTTCGCGTTGGTGTCCGCCTCGTATTCCTTGATGAAGAACCGGTCTGTTCTCGCGTACAACCGCCAGTCCATGTGGCGGATGTCGTCGCCGGGCATGTACTGACGGTGCTCGGCGAAGTCGGTCGAGAAGCCGAGGTGCGGCGACCGGTGCAGGCCCGAGATGAATCCTTCCACGACAAAGCGCGCGACGAGTTCCAGGTCGTCGATGCGAGCGAGAACCTTGGGGTCCAGGAATCGGCGTCCCGGGACTCCTTCCTGGCTTTTTGCTTCTGCAATCGCTCGTGCTGCGTCGGACATTCGTGATTCGTGGTTCGAGAGATTCGCTGCCCGCTGCCCGTTGCCCGCTGCCCGATCAGATCCCGGACTTCGGAACCGGCACCGCGTTCAGCAACTGATCGACGATCTGGTCAGTGGTGACGCGTTCGGATTGCGCATGGAAATTCGTGAGGATGCGATGGCGGAGCACCGGATGCGCCAGCGCGCGGATGTCCTCGAAGCTCACGTGGTACCGGCCGTGCATGAGCGCCCGGGCTTTGCCGCCTAACACCAGGTACTGCGCCGCACGGACGGAGACGCCGTACGAGACCCACTTCTTGATGAAATCCGGGGCCGAGCTGGACACGGGCCGTGAAGCGCGGGCGAGATTGACGGCGTATCGCGCCACCGGTTCCGCGATCGGCACGCGCCTGACGAGCTTCTGATAGGCGACGATGTCGGGACCCGTGACGGCGTGCTGGAACTTGTAGTTCTGGATTGCGGTCGTCGTGCGCACCACATCCAGCTCTTCGTCCTCGGACAGGTAATCCATGTTGACCTGGAACATGAAGCGGTCGAGTTGCGCTTCGGGGAGCGGGTACGTTCCCTCGAGTTCGATCGGGTTCTGCGTGGCGAACACGAAGAAGGGCTCGTCGAGCGTGTACGTACGCCCCTGCACGGTCACACGATGCTCCTGCATCGCCTCGAGGAGCGCCGACTGCGTCTTGGGTGGCGTCCGGTTGATCTCGTCCGCCAGCACGATGTTCGCGAAGATCGGACCGGGGACGAAGCTCATCGCGCGGCGTCCGGTCTGCGCGTCTTCCTGGATGATGTCCGTGCCCGTGATATCTGACGGCATCAGGTCGGGCGTGAACTGGATGCGCGAGAACTTCAGGTCAAGCACCTGCGCGATGGTGTGAATCAGCAGCGTCTTGGCCAGGCCCGGCACGCCGACGATCAGGCAATTGCCGCCGGCGTACAGCGCGGTCAGCGACTGCTCGATCACCCCGTCCTGCCCGACGATGAGCTTTCGCAGCTCGCTCATGATCTGGTCCCGTCCGCGCCGCAACTTGTCGGCGAGCGCGACGTCGTCAGGCGCTTCCAGCGCCACCCGGTCCTGGACTTGTGTAGCCACGTGCCTCCCTCAGGTCAGTGAGTCATGGCGTAGATCAGGTAGTTCACCATGATCTTGTACGCCTCGTTGGACAGGTCGATCGGAACGAATGCCTCGTCGGAGAACTCCATGTACTCGCCGAGGTCAAAGTTGTAGGCGGCGATGGCGACGAGTCGCTTGGTGGGATCGTTGTCCTCGAAGGCGCCATAGAATTCCGCTTCCACCCCGCGGGTACCGCCACCGCCCTGGTAGAACAGGTGCACGTCGCGAATGTCATAGAAAGCATCGAAGAGTGCGTGCGTCCTCGGAATCGGCTGTAACTGGAGGTCAGGAAATGCTTCGCGCCACCGCTCCTCGAAGTTGTACCAGTGCTGCTGGAAGAAATCATCGAAGATGATGAAGCCACCCTTGGCGACATACTCGCGGATTCCCTTGAGCTCCGTTTCGTCCATCGTCCAGAAACCGGGCTCCGACACGTACGCGACGGGGTACTTGAAGCTCTCGGGCTCTCCGAACGCGTAGATCGCACCGCAGTCCATCTGCGGCCGGAGCATCGTGATTTCGTCGAGGATCTGCATCAGGTGCCGCTCGGCGCGCGGCGTGTCGTGATCCCACTTCTTGTCATTGCCTCTGCCACGGCCGAAGCGACCACCGCCGCCTCCGCCATAACTCGGCTCGAAGCGCACACGGAAGAACGTGAAACGCCCGTCGTACGCCCCATTCTGGATCATGGAGTTGTCGTCCCACTGCGCGTAGCAGTAGCGATCCTCGACGGAGTCGCGCACGGCCAGCGGCGCCAGCGCCCCGGCGGCACCGATAGCGAGAAAGAGCAGCGGGCGATGCATCAATCGTTTCCAGGAGGTCGAGTGGAACGGATGCGCAGCAGCAGGTCCTGCGCCTTGCTGTAATTTGGGGCCTGCTCCAGCGCCCGCAGCACTTCGCGTCGCGCGGAAACCAGGTCGCCCGCGTCGGCGTAGGCCAGCGCCAGCTGGTACAGCGCCTCGACACGATCCGTGGGATCGAGCGCCAGCAGCGCTCTTCGTTCCCGGATCGTGATACGCCGTTCGGACACTTGCGCGGCCAGCGCGGCAAGCTTCAGGTGGGCGTCCCGATCGAACGGATTGATCCAGACCGCCCGATCGAGCGCCGCCAGCGCCCCGGCGCGATCGCCGAGTTCGAGCATCGCGGCCGCCGCGGCCATGTTTTCGGCAAACGCCTCCTCGTTGATCGCGGTCATGGCCTGAAGTTCCGCCGCGGCGGCGCGCTTGTCGTTCTTCATCTGATACGCCTGAGCGAGCAACGCGTATGGGCCATCCGACTGCGCGTACTCGGGGAACATCTCCTTGGCCTTCTTCAGTTCCTCGATCGCCTCGTCGACTTTCCCTTCAGTCAGGAGGGCGCGGCCGCGATCGAGTGACTCGAGGAACGGCCCGGTGATCGGGATCGCGTCACCGCCCGGCTGGCGGCGACCGCCAAGGGTGACCGGCATCGCCGGCTTGATGGCCGCGAAATGCTTCGCGAAGCGCTGGCGCAGCCACTTGTCGAATGCTTCGTCGAACGCCGCTGGCTCCACTTTCAGCACGTCGCGGAAGACCTGCTCAGTCGTCAGCCCGCGGCGATATCCGTCGAGCATGTCGCGAATCGCGCCGATGCCCCGCTGCGTTTCGATCATCTCCCCGACCATCGACGCCAGGTAGTACGACAACGGGACCTGCGCCGGAAAAGCCGGACGCATGAAGCCGTCGTTCAGGCGGCTCACCTTCGGAAGTTGGCCGGCGGCGTACGTTGCGAAGAACAACGGCGACGGATCCTCGCCCCACGAGGGACGGGCGCGACGCTCTTCATAGACGGACAGCCCTTCGGACAGCCACCGCGGCACGCGACCCGCCGTCGCGCCTAACGTGAAGACGTGACCCAGCTCATGCCACAGGGTACTGCCCCAATTGAACTCGCCGACACGCCGCGCCGCCGGCGAGTCCATCGCCACCACGCGGCCGAAGCTCACGCCGAGCGCGCCCAGTCCCATCAGGCCCACGGTGCGGACCGAGAAATCCTCGTGCGACCGGTAGATCTCGATCCGAATCGGCGGCTCGGGGCGGTGACCAAATCGCGCCGCGAGCGAGTCGTAGGCCTCCTCCGCGAGCGCCTCAGCGTATGGCGCCAACAGGTCGGCGTCCTTGCGCTCGACCATTATGATGAAACGCGGAGTCCTGACCTCCTCGTAATCCCTGAACGTGTCGAGCAGGTCGAGCGTGTTCTTGGACCATGGATCGTACGGATCGAGCTTGAACGACTGGTCGAGCGCCGCGCGGCCGCGCGCGATTTCTCCCGTGCGGAGGGCGTTGATGCCGAGGAAGGACAGCGCCCGCGCCGACTTGGGGTCCCGATCGGCGCCGGCCTGAGCGAACCGTACGGCTTCACCATACAGCCGGCTGCGCGCCGCGATGTTCGCGAGCGCGGCCTCGGCGTCGGCCGCCTTGGGCTGGCGCGCGTGGATGGCTGCAAGGGACGCGCGGAACCCCGCGCTGTCGTGCTGGAGATACTGCGCCGCGGCGAGCGCGATGAGCGCCGCCGGCGCGCTGGAATCGGCCGTCAGGCCTTTTCGCGCCTCAGCGGCCGCTTCGGCGTACCGCTCGAGGTCGATCAACAGGACCGCGGCCAGGGCGCGGGCTTCGGGGAGCGCTGGATTCACCTCGAGGCTCGTCTGCACGAAGGGCGCGGGACTGCCCAGCTCGTCGAACAGCCGCACCTGCGCCATCGCCAGGTTCGCGCGGGCATGCCTCGGGTTCACCGCCAACACGCCAGTCAACGTCTCCAGGGCATCGGTGGCGTTGTACTTCTCGAGGAAGAGCTCGGCCAGCCTGACGCGGCGGTCCAGGTCCGTGGAATCGGCGGCGATGGCCTCGTCAAAGGCGCGCATCGCATCCTTGTAGAGCTGCGGGTTGTCGCGACCGAGATACCTGCAGGCGATCGCCACGGCCTCGAGCTCGGAAGGACTCAACCCACCGCGGCGCGTGTTGTAGACGTCGATGAACCGATCGAACGCTTTCATCGCCTCGTCCACATCGCCTTGCTCGAAACGCAGCACCGCAACATTGACCTGCGCCGCCAGTGAGTCCGGAGCCTTTCCGGCGATGGCCCGCTGGAACGACGCTGCGGCATCGGCGATACGCCCGCGCTCACGCTGCACTTCCCCAATGCGATTCCAGAGCGACGCGTCATTCGGGTAGGCCCGCGTGAACGCGAGGAGAACTTCCTCGGCCTCGGCATAGCGTCCCGTGCTTCGGAGCGCGTCGGCGTGGATGCGAACCGGCCTTGAGTTGGCCGGCTCGCGCGCCGCATCGGCTTTCGCCATGCGAATCGCGTCGTCGTACTGGCCATAGCGAAGCGCTTCCTGCGCATTGGCCGCCGTGCGCGCCGCCGGCTCCTGCGCGCACGCCACCGGCGCGGCCACCGCGGCCGTGAGGGCCAAAGCGAGCGCAGACAACACGCGACGGCTCACGGCTTGCGCACTCCCAGTGCGCGAAGGGCGCTCGCGTTCTCAGCGATCTTCGTCAGGATGTCTTCCAACGCCTTCTCGTAATCGGCTTCCTTCATGATGCCCTTCGCCAGGCGCAACGAATCGAGCTGCGACTGAAGACGCGACTGCGTGGCGAGGAGCTCGGCGACCCGGGGATCCGACGCCGCCGCGCTGCTCAACCCTACCGCCGGCTGGAGAAAGAACCGACTGGCCACCATGCCGTCCGGTCCGCGCGCTCCCGGGTCGGCACGGCCCGCGCCGTCGCCGTCATCGTCGAGCATGGCATGTTCGGTCTGCAACCGATTGGTGCTCTCATACTCTCGCTGCACTTCGCGCTTCGCGTACGCGAACGCCTCGAGCAGCGAAACACGTCCGTCTTTGTCGGCATCAGCGCCTTCCTTGACGTAGGCGCTGACGAAGTGGCCCGCGAAGAGCGTCTCGTTGCGTTCGAACCCGGTCTTGGTCGCGGAAACGATGACGCGATTCTTCCCGGAGAGCGTCTTGACGAAGTCTCCGCTCGCACTGGCGGCGTTGACGAAGGCGACCACCTGACTCGACAGCTTGTCGAGTTGCGCCTTGAAGTCCGTGTCGCTGATGTCCATCCCGGGGACATTGAACCGCGAGACGTCGCCCTCCGATGAGCCGTGGCCGATGAGCAGGATGAGGACCGCGTCACCCGGCGCTGCGCGTGCCGCGATGCGGTCGATCGCCTGGGAGATCCCCTCGCGCGTCGAACGCCCGGAGATGGAGCGCGGGTCCGGCGTCGTCTGCTCGGCGAGGTACGTCACGAGCGAATCGGGGATGTCGAACCCGCTGGTTGCCACGGCTCGCAGGCTCATGGCGAGCGCGTGGAATTGCTGCGCGAACCGCGGTTCGCCGCTGGCGCCGGTCACGATCAACATATGCGTACGCGGGACGGCCTGCGCATTTACCGGACGGGGGGCCCCCCCCAACAACAACGTTAGGCTCAACACCGCGAAAGCGCGGTATCCCCACAACGCATCCCCGCGCCTTTTCACGCCAACCCCCGGCGTCTCCGGTACAGCCATTCAGCCGCCAGGACACTCAGCAACAGCACGAAAAGAACCGGCATGTCCCACAGGTCGAGCCGCTGCACCTCCGTGGCGCCACTCGTCGTGAAGACGATGTCCTCCGGCAGCCGCGAGACCTCGGAGGTCCGGTAGAACTTGCCGCCGGTCTCGTCGGCAAACTGCCGCAGCACCGCCGGCCGCATCTCGGCCCCGAAAAACTCGGCGGTTGGATCGGCCACACGCACGTAGCCGGCGGTCGAGCGGATCGTGTCCCGCCCCACGACCGCCGTGACATTGACCGTGTGCACGCCATTCACACCCGGCACCATCATCGCCGCGTATTCGCCGTCGCGGTCCGTCGCCCATTCCCAGGGAAGCTGGGTCGATTCCCCGCTGGGCGACATGATCGTCGCACTCACCGATGCTCCGTTGAAGCGTGCATAGGCGCTGTCCGACACCACGACCCGCAGCGGGATCCCTTCATTGATGGCGCCCTCGCCCGCTGCCACGACATCGACCCGGCTGGGGACGTCGCTCACCTGCCAGCGCAGGAGCTGCCGCCAGAAAGTCTCATGCCGCTGGTCCTCGACCGGCACGAGCTGGTGCATCTGCCACAGCCACGAGTCCTGGACCGCGAACACGATGGCCTTGCCCCGGCCGTAGCGCTGGAAGGTCAGCGTGGGCCGTGCACGACGTTCGCCGTCCGCGCTCCCTTCCAGCAGCACGGTGGCTCCGGGCTTGGCGCGACCGACCTCGTTGACCGTGGTCAGCGGCGGCATCTGCCGCCAAAGCGCGGCCGTGGCCGAGTCGTTAGGCGCGAGCTGCGTGGCCGGGTGCAGTACGCCCGCCGCGGTCGGCATCACCACAATCTCGGTCGCGCCGGAATCCGAGCCTGCGGGAGGACCGAGTTCAACCGGCAGCGCGTCGGCCAGCGGAGTGCCGGCATACCCGCCCTCGGCCAGCGCACGGCGGCCGCCCAATGCCAGCAGTCCCCCGCCGCGCACACCAACGAAATCGGCGAGCATGCGCAGCTGGTCCACCGTGAAGAACGAGGCTTCCACGCTCCCGAGGATGATGCCACGGTACGCGAACAACTCTTCGCGCGTCTTCGGGAATCCCGTCGCCAGCTCGATGCTGTCGTCCACGCTCAGGCGGAGGAACTTGTCCTTCGCCGATCGCAGCAAGGTCACCACCTGCAGGTTCTTGTCGTCCTCGACCGCCTGTCGGATGAACTTGAGCTCGAAGCGGGGCTCGCCTTCCAGGTAGAGGATCTTCTCGCGACGATCGCTCACTATGACCACCGCTGCGCGATCGTTGTTCTCCTTCACCATCTCATCGGACTGGACCGGAACGCGGACACGGAGGAGGCGCGCGCCGCTCTCGCCGGCCGGCACACGAATGCGCACCACGGCCGCTTCCCCGTCCCTCGGCAGCGGCACTTCGCGTGTTCCGATGATGCGCCCCGAATCCTCGACCACCACCGGCACCTTCGTTCCGGCGTACCCCCGCTGGGTGAGTACCACCTCGACCAGGATCGATGCGTCGCGGAGCACCGTGCCCGGCACCTCGACGCGCGAGAGCTCGATGTCACGCGGGAACCGCTCCGACCCGACGCCAATCGCGTACACGGGAATCTGCCGGGCGCGAAGGGCGAGCAGCTGCTCCAGCATGGGTGCCGCGCCCGGCATCGCGGCACTGTTGTCCGCCCCATCGGAGATCACGACCATCCCCGCCACGGGCGCTCCGGCCAGCTCCTCTTCAGCGCGCAGGAGCGACGTGGCCAGGTGGGTGCGTGACCCATTCAGCGGAACGTCGCCGAGGACTTCCGATCGCCCGCCGCCTCCGGACGTCCTGAAGAAACGGAGCTGGAACTTCTCCGCGAGGGACTTGAACAGTGCGCTGTCCGGACCGCCGAACACCTGGTGGGCAAAGTCCCCTCGCGCGGTGCTGCCGTGATCCGCGATCCGCATGCTTCGCGAATCGTCGACCACCACGCCAACCACGTTCCGCTGTTCGATGGCGCGCGACACCGCCAGCACGGGACGCGCGAGGCAGGTCGCGACAATCGCGACCGCGACGACACGGAGGGCCCCGAGTACCCATTGATCGCGCGTGGTCAGACCGGCCCGCGACTGCCAGTAGAGCCAGGCACCGGCCGCCGCCGATATGATCGCGAGCGGCACCAATACCATCCACGGCACGGGCCAGTCGAAACCGAGCGATCCGCGCTCGAAGACGACGGGTCGATACTTGAAAAGAAGCTCGAACAAGGCTTCCAACCGCCGCTCCGCGATTCTGCAGATTCAGGCCACGCGCCAGACGGCGCCTCCTGCGAAATTCCCCACTGGTACGTACGGAACGCAACGCCCTACCGCTGGCAATTCTGTACCAGAGGCGCGACCGCGGGCCCGAGCCGTCAAAATCCGATGCGAGTCGACGCTGGAATTACGGACTCGTTAAGTCGTCGAGCTCAAGGAAACGACACGCGGCACCTTCCGGCGCCGCGGTTCCTTCATCGAGACTTTCGCGAGCCGGTCAGGCGACGAACGTCTGCGGACGGCTTTCCAGTTCGCAATCCGGGCAGATCTGTCGGAAGCCGCCGAGCGCCAGTTTGAGCGCGAGCAGCGCCGACGCTTCCAGGTCGTATTCCATGGCGAGCTTCTGCAGTGTGCCGCCCTTCCCCGATGCAGGCACGTTGTTCGTTGCGGGACGGCGACGGTATTCGCGTGCAGCGTGCCACAGGGCGTTCGCCTGGCGGCGCCATTCGTCGTCGCCGGTCGACGCTTCAACCGCATGCTTCTCGTACGCGGACACCGCTTCGTCGAGGATTTCGTCGCACACGACAGCGACACGAAGGGAAGCCAGCTGCTCCAGGTCATGCGCGCCCGAGGCGACTAACCGTGCATAACGCTCGCGCTGCCGGAAGCACTCCATTGCTGCCCGGAACATCCTGTCCGCCGCGCCTCGAGGGGTCTCGGCAAAGCTCGGTTTTGACTTTCTTGCCGCTGTCGCCGACCGAGCCGCGACCGTTTGCTTCCGTGTCATGCGCAACACCTGGGTTTCCTGGTTACAGGACTGCGTTCTGGACCGACCTCATCAAGCCCCGTGATTTGTACTCAGGCATGCCTCGCTGGGGAAGTCCCGGCCGTCGGGCCAGCTGTCGCGGCACTCGGATTGCAGGGGTGCCCTCGATCACCCTGTAGGGGGAGCGCCGCACACAGCGGAGTGAGCCGTGGGAAGTGATCGTTGACAGGATAACCCGGCTCCCCCAGCATACGTCGCTTGGCCGGGCCTTGCTGCTAGTGACCTGGACCGAACTGCCTACTTGGAGGAAGCTGCCGTGAAGCGTCGCACTGTTGCGCCAGTCCTGGTGTTGGCTATTAGCGCCGCCTGTGCTGACACCACCTCGCCTTCCGGAACGGCACGACTGGCGCCGCTCCTGGAGCCCACGATGAATCTCGGCACTCAGCTCGTGGCAAACGAATACATCGTCGTGCTGAACGATGATGGGGATGTCGGGGAGGGCGTCCGTCGCGCCCAGGCGCGGGGGGGAGAAGTGGTCGCTCAGTGGGTGGACGCGCTACGTGGTTTTGCGGTCCGAGGCGGTCCCTCTTTGATCGTCGCGCTCCGTTCCGACCCCGGCGTGCAGTACGTGGAGCAGGTGCAGGTCTACTCCATCTCCACAACGCAGCCGAATGCCACGTGGGGACTGGATCGCATCGATCAGCGTAGCCTTCCCCTGAGCAACAGCTATACGTACTCGAACACAGGCAATGGCGTCACAGCGTACATCATCGACACCGGAATCCGGATCACGCATAGCGAGTTCGGAGGCCGGGCAACCTGGGGGGCGAAGTTTGCTGGCGGACCCCGTGATGACTGCCACGGCCACGGGACGCATGTCGCCGGGACCGTCGGAGGCGCCACGTACGGCGTGGCCAAGGGCGTCAGCCTGGTGGCAGTGAAGGTCCTCAACTGCGCCGGCTCCGGCACCACAACCGGTGTCGTCAGCGGCATCGATTGGGTGAAGGGTCGCACGGCCAGGCCGGCCGTCGCCAACATGAGTCTTGGTGGCGGCGCGTCGACAACGCTCGATAACGCAGTGAGCAACGCGATCAGCTCTGGGGTCACCTTCGCCGTTGCCGCGGGCAACAGCAACGCCAACGCCTGCAACTACTCCCCGGCGCGCGTGGGCACTGCGATAACCGTTGGCGCCACGACGAACACCGACGCCCGGGCATCGTACTCCAACTACGGCTCCTGCCTGGACATCTTCGCGCCCGGGTCGAGCATTACGTCGGCCTGGAAGTCGAGCAACACCGCCACCAACACCATAAGCGGTACATCGATGGCGTCGCCGCATGTGGCCGGAGTCGCAGCCCTTTATCTCCAGGGAAATTCGGGTGCCTCACCTGAGACCGTACGTAACGCGCTGGTCAACGCCGGCAGCGCAGTTGTAACTGGCGCTGGCACCGGAAGCACAAACAAGTTGCTGTTCACGAGCTACTGAGCGGAGTCCTCAGCATCATTCAGCGCGGCCGCCCCATTGGGCGGCCGCGTTGCTTGCTAGCCCTTGCAGGACGCGCTTCCCGAATCGGCCAGTGGCAAACCCGGGACTGACACAAAGCGCCAGGAGTAGTCTTCCGCTCGAAGCGTCAACGCCAGAACGCCTATCGAGGAGTTGTCTCGAACTTCGCTGTTCGCGGCCCGCGCTCTGAGAAACCGCCCGAGTCCTTTCCCGCCAGTGCCGACCACGAAGGCCCGCATTCCGCGCGCGGCATCCGCTCGTCCTGTCGCGTCCTGCGGACCGAACCGCTCATAGTCGTGATCGTGGCCGGACAGCACCACGTCCACTCCGCCTTCGTAGAGCACCTGCCACAGGTCGCGGAGCAGCGGGTCGCTTCCGTGTGCGCCCGAGGTGAAACGCGGCGCGTGCGAGAGCGCCAACGTGCATTTCGTCCGATGCGCCACAAGATCGGCGCGCAGCCAGATCGCCTGTGGCGACCGGGCGCCGCACCCCCCGATCTGCTCGCAATTGGTGTTGAGCGCCACGACGTGCCACGCACCAAGATCGAAACTGTAGTATCCGCGCCGTCTTGATCCCGCGCGTCCACTGTCGGCGCCCACGCCGTTGAAATAGTCGAAGTATCCCGTCGCCCCCTTCGTCATGTACTCGTGATTCCCGGGGACCGGATACGTGATCGACCTGAACTCGCCGAACGCGGGATCAAAGTAGGCCCCAAAGTCCTCGGCCGATCCGTTCTCGTATTGCAGGTCGCCAAGAAGAAGCAGGGCGTTCGGCTGCAGCCGCCTGACGACATCCGCCGTGCTCAATGCCATGCACGGTAGCACGTCCGGAGTCAGAGTTCCGCACACGAGGTCGCCCGCCGCAGCAACCAGCACGGAGTCCACACCGCCCTGTGGCGCATGCTCAGCAACAGGTGCCCTGGCCTGCGCCGCCCGGCACGCGATCGCGAGCATCAGCAGGAGGCCGGTCACGAGATGCATGCCGCGCCCCCTCAGGAGGCAGCCGAAGACTGGATAGCCGGAAGCCGCCAGTAAAACCGGCGGCTCCCCGAATAGCAGGGGTGGGACTCGAACCCACGACCCCGGCATTATGAGTGCCGTGCTCTAACCACCTGAGCTACCCTGCCTTGGAGGATGGGCCTGAATTCTACCCCGCGCCCCCGCCCCCTCCTAGCCCTGCTGTTGACACCCGAGACGATGGCGCGGAGCGCCATGGTCAGCAGCTCCAGTTAGCCGCGACAGAAAGAAGAAAAAACGAGGCCAGTGCGTCACCGCACGGGCCTCGTCTTCAATAGCGGGGGCGGGATTTGAACCCGCGACCTTCGGGTTATGAGCCCGACGAGCTACCAGGCTGCTCCACCCCGCGTCAGAGAGCGAAATCTATCCCCACCGGCGGTCGCGTTCAAGCAGCCGCTCAGCGCCGATTCTTTACCGAATCAGGGTCCAGGAAGCGAAATAACAGCTCCTTCTCGCGGACCATGCCGAAATCCTCTCTCGCAATCCGTTCCTGCGTCGCGGGATCTGTTTCGATCCGGCGCTTCAGGAGCTTGAGCGAGTCTACATCGCGCTGCAGCGAATCGATCATTCGTGCCAAGTCGCGCTCCCGCTGTCGTTGCCGGAACAGAGAGACTGTCGAATACTCCCCGCCCTGCACGGCGAAATAGATCGCGAAGACAATGGCCAGCCGCACCAGCAACACCTTCATCGAATCCCGCTCCGGGACCTACAGTCCATAGATTGCGCCGCCCGGATACTCGGCGGCGCCACCCAGTTCCTCTTCGATGCGGAGGAGCTGGTTGTATTTCGCGACGCGGTCGGTTCGCGACGCGCTGCCCGTCTTGATCTGCCCCGCTCCCGTTCCAACAGCCAGATCGGCGATGAATGTATCTTCGGTCTCGCCGCTTCGATGCGAAATCACCGAGAGGTAGCCGGCCGACCTGGCCAGTTCGATTGCCTCCAGCGTTTCGGTCAGCGTGCCGATCTGGTTCACCTTGATCAGGATCGCATTCGCCACGCCGCTCTCGATCCCCTTTGCCAGCCGCTCCGTGTTGGTGACAAAGATGTCATCGCCGACCAGCTGAACGCGGTCGCCGAGCCTCGAAGTGAGCGCGGCCCATCCTTCCCAGTCGTCCTCGGCCAGTCCGTCTTCGATGCTCACGATCGGATAGCGTTCCAGCCAACCCGCGTACAGGTCGACCATACCGTTGGCATCGCGGGTCCCCGCTCCGCTCTTCTTGAAGGTGTACGCGCCGTCCTTGAAGAGTTCTGATGCCGCGGGGTCGAGGGCGATCGCCACCTGGCGTCCCGGCTGGTACTTCGCGGCCTCGATGGCCTCGATGATGACCTGGAGCGCTTCCTCATCGCTCTTCAGATCCGGCGCAAAGCCACCCTCGTCACCAACGCCGGTCGCCAGTCCCCGCTTTATCAGCACTTTCTTGAGCGAGTGAAAGACCTCGGCGCCCATCCGCAGTGCCTCGGAGAAACTCTCGGCGCCCAGCGGGACGATCATGAATTCCTGAAAGTCCACCGTGTTCGTCGCGTGCACGCCGCCGTTGAGGATGTTCATGAGCGGCACCGGCAACGTCCGCGTGAGGGGCCCGCCCAGGTAACGATAGAGGGGCATATCACGGTCCATGGCGGCCGCCCGCGCCACCGCCATTGAAACGCCCAGAATGGCGTTCGCCCCGAGCTTCCCCTTGTTAGGCGTGCCGTCGAGCTCGATGAGCGTCTGGTCGATGTCCATCTGATCGCCAGGGTCCATCTCACGCAACGCCGGCGCGATCAAATCGATGACGTTCTGGACCGCCTTCAGGACGCCCCTTCCGAGGTAACGCGCCTTGTCGTTGTCGCGCAGTTCGAGTGCTTCGTGGTCGCCTGTGGACGCCCCGCTGGGCACCGCCGCTCGGCCGGCAATACCGTTCTGGAGGAGCACGTCCACTTCGATCGTGGGGTTGCCGCGGCTATCCAGAATCTCGCGAGCTGTTATGTCCTGTATGGTAGACATCGTTTCCAGGTGACTCGTGACTCGTGACTCGGCACTCCTCTCAACTCTCAACTCTCAACCAGTGTCGGAGCGCCCGACCGCCTTCCTCGTTCTCGACGCGCGGGAGTAGAGGAACTCACGACGCCGTGCTCCCGCTCCATCGCGTCCGCCATCCGCCGCCAACATTCATCTGCCAGCCTGTCCCGATCGTCGTAATGCAGACCGGTCGTCGGGATCTCCTCGAGGAAGTGCACGTGCACAGTGCCGGACCGGATCACGAACGACCCCTTGGGCTGCACTTCGCGCGTGCCGAATACTATCAACGGCACGATCGGAGCTCCGGCCGCGATGGCCAGCACGAACGGGCCCTTCTTGAACGGGCGCAGCGCATAACTCTCGCCACGCGTCCCTTCGGGACAGACCACGACCGACGCGCCGCCACGTATTTCTCTCGCAGCCTCCTCATACGACTGGAACGCTGCCTTCCGGTTCTCGCGCTGGATTGGAATGGTACCGGCGCGCCGGGCCGCCGGTCCGAAGAGCGGGATCCTGAACAACTCCGCCTTGGCCACGAATCGATAGCGCGGAAGAATCGCCATCAGCGTGAAGATGTCGTACCAGCTCACGTGATTCGACACGAAAACACGGGGCATGAAGGGGCTCAGCCGTTCGGTGTCGTGAAGCACCAGACGCACTCCGGCAAGCCGGAGGGCGATACGCGCCCACAATCGCGGGGCGCGGTCGAACAGCCCGTTCGGACGATTCGGGAGGCCGAGGAGGCCGGCGACAATGACGACGGTCGCGAAGACCGGCGTCACGATCACCATCGCGACGAAAGTAAGGACCGTGCGCATCAGGCCGAAAAGTGGTCGTAGCCTGCGGCGAGGTCAACGCGATCCCGACCTTCTTTGAAGGTCACTTCCGCCGCGGGCCCATCGACCACGGCTCCGATTCGCGTGAGCGGCACCGCGAATCGGGCGCTGAATGCGACGGCATCGAACTCGTCAGGCGCGGTCACCAGCAGCTCATACTCTTCCCCGCTGGTTGCCGCGGCGCGCGCGGTGACGTCCGGGACGCACGGGACGGACAGGACGTCGATCTCGAGTGCAACGGCGCTGGCGGCCGCGATGTGCCGCGCATCGGACGAAAGCCCGTCAGAGAGGTCGATCATCGCCGTGGCACCGCGCTCAGCCAGCCATCGTGCTTCTGCCACGCGCGCGACGGGGTGCGCGAAACGCGGCCAGTGTTCCGCTGACGGCAGTTCGCCCGCGAGGAGCGCCCGGAGCGCCGCCCCAGGTCCTCCCAATTTCCCGGTTACCCAGATCGAGTCGCCGACCCGGGCCCCGGCGCGACCAACAGGCGGAGCGGCCGAGCCCAGGACCGTCATCGTCAGGCTGATACGATCTCCGCCGGTCAGATCGCCGCCGACGATCGGACAACTGCTGTCGCGGGCGGCCTGTCCGATACCATCGGCGAGCAGCTCAATGGACTCGGCGATGCCGGCGGGAATCGTCGCCGCGATCAGCAGTCCGATCGGGTCGGCGGCCATCGCGGCCAGGTCGCTCAACGACGCGACGGTCGCGCGATAGCCGATCTCCTGCAGCGAAAGCCACTCGCGCCGGAAGTGAACGCCTTCCAGCGACGTATCGGTAGAAGCGACGAGGCGCGCGCCATGCGTGACGTCGAGGACAGCCGCGTCATCTCCGGCGTGCTGGACGAGATCACCCCAGCGAGCGGCCATCCTTCGAATCAGATCGAACTCGACCCCCGGACCCATCTTCGCCCACGAGTCACCGATCACTCGATCGCCTCGATGCGATGCGTGATGACCGCGGGAAGCTCAGACAGAATGGGTGCGCGCGGCGGCGCGGTGGAAAGTCGCCAGGCGTGGCCCAGCGCATCGACGACATCGCCGATGGTGACGCCACGCACCGGACGGCCGGCGTTCGCGATCTCCGCCGCCCGTCCGTGAATCCAGGCCGCAGCCGCGCCGCTCTTGAGCGAATCCCCGGTCTGCGCCAGGAGCGTCACCGCGATTCCGGCCAGGACGTCGCCGCTCCCGGCCGTCGCGAGCACCGGCGTCCCCGTCGCCGATACGACGACTTCTCCGGTTGGCGCGGTGATCACTGTTGGGACGCCCTTGAGCACGATGCTGGCGCCCAGTACGTGCGCCGCGTCGTGCGCCACTTCGAAGCGATTGTTCACGACCTCATCGTCATTGGTGCCGACCAGTCGCGCCAGTTCGCGGACGTGCGGCGTGAGGAGCGCCGGACGTCCGGCCAGCGCGGCGCCGAGCCAGGGGATTTCGCCATCGAAGAGGGTAATCGCGTCGGCATCAAGGACCGTGGGACCCTGCCACATTTCGAGGACCGTCTCGAGCTGACGGCGCGCTTGGGCCGACCGGCCCAGGCCCGGGCCGACGAGGACGGCATGGCATCCTTCCAGCAACGCGGCGAAGTCCTCGCCCGCGAGCGGCCAGGTAGCCGTGGTTGCCTCGACCGCCGCTGCCTGAACCGAGGCGAGACTTGGCTCTTCGACGAGCGTGCGCACCATCCCTATGCCGGATCGAAAGGCGGCGCGCGTCGCCAGAATGACCGCGCCTGCCATGCCGCGCGATCCGCCAACGATAACCACGCGCCGCCGGGTGCCTTTGTGAGCGTTCGGGCCGATGGGCGGAATGGCATTGGCGACCCACGGCTCATCGACCAGCGCCGGGGCGCCATCCGGCATTTCGGCGTACTCGCCGAGTCCGATGTCGACGACGGCAATCGCGCCGCACTCGCCGCGCGAGAGCAGGTGGCCACGCTTGACGGTCCCGAACGAAATCGTCAGGTCGGCGCTCACCGCGAGCGGGCCCGCGCCCCTGGTGGCGTCGACGCCAGTCGGGATATCGAGGGCGACGACCACGGCCCCGGCGGCGCGCCGCCGCTGAATGGTCCGCACCGCGTCGGCCAGCGCCCGCGATGGCGCGCCCTTCGCGCCGGTCCCCAGCAGGGCGTCCACTACGACCATCTCGGTGCCGTCCCCAGTGCCTAACGACACACGACCGAGCACGGCGGCGCGCTCCAGGAAGGCATCGCCAGTGCGGCTCTCGACCACTTCATGGATGCGCACCGGGATGCCTCGCTCGGCGAGGTGTCCCGCCAGCACCCATCCGTCACCGCCATTGTTGCCGGGCCCGGTCATCACGAGCACGCCGCCGCCCAGCGCGTCACCGAACCGTCCTAGCAGGACTTCGGCAGCCGCCGTGCCGGCCCGCTGCATCAAGGCGCGTGACGAGACACCGGCGCTGATCGCGGCCGCGTCGCGCGCGGCCGCGCCTTCTCCCGTCACCACACGTACGATCACGCGCTGATCACCTGGCAGCCGTCGTGGCTACTTGTGTGACTGTCCGAGCGCCCGGCCGAAGTTGATCTCGCCGTTGTCGATGCGAATGTTGAAACCACACTCGGGATTGCTGCACACCCATGCCTTGTAGGTAATGGGTGCGCCGTCCCGACCGTAGTCGCTCATTGGCAGCAGTTCGCCATTCCCGCACTTGCGACACTTCGGCAGCTCGATGTTCGAAACCACATGTCCTCCCTGGCGTCAGCGCGCGCGGTCAGACCGCCAGGCGCCGGTGCGGCCTCACGCCAGGTGCGCCGCACTCCATGGATACGATTCCTCGAACGCTTCGTCGAAGTCAAAGACATCCGCGAAATCCAGCCTCGAGTCGCCGGGCAGGCTCATCAGCAGGCCAGTGTCGACGAGCGCGAACACGATGTCCCCCAGATGCGCGGTCGAACGAACCCCCCAGTGTTCCAGCACGAGGCGGGACATCACGCCGAAGCGCTCCAGCGCGAGCTCGCGAACCGCGTGGGCCAGCTCGCGACCGTCCACGTGACGTCGCTCGGGAAGCCGGGATTGGAGGGACTCCAGCGACGCCAGTACGAACAGGAACGCGCATTCATGAAAGCGCGACTCCCGCAGCCGGATCTGCTCCATCAACCCATCACGAAACCCGAGTTCTCCCACCCCGCCTCCCGCGGACCGCCTCCGGGAATGACGCCGGCGGACGCAACAAGATGCGTCGCGTGGTCGCGCTTCACAACACTTGCGCTTGCCGCGTTATGCCGAGCGTCCGGTTAGGATCGGCTAAGGGAGTCGACTGACGACGCGGGCGAGAATCTCCGAGGCCTGGCGCAAGATGCCACGCTCCGCCGCGGTGAGTTCTCCAATGGGCGCAGCGAGCCGCCTGACGCGGCGGGCACGTCCAGCATGGAGCAGGCTCTCCCCTTTCGCGGTCGCGCGCAAGCGCACGATGCGGCCATCGTCGGGATCCTTTTCGCGGCGCACCAGCTGCTCGCGCTCCAGCGCGCTCACCAGTCGCGTCATCGTGGGCGGCTTCACCTGCTCCGCGGCGGCCAGGTCGCCGAGCGTGACCGGACCGCCGAAGACGATGACGGACAGCGCGGACAATCGCGGCCCGGTGAGTCCCGCCTGCACGTCCTCACGCCGCAAGCCACGCAGCAGGTGGATCGCGAGGCTGTGCCAGCGATCAGCGAGTTCGTCGGTGTCGCGGGTGCCCCGCCCTCTTGCGCTCATGTCTCTCCGATGCAAACTTGTTAGCAAAGCTAACTAACTGACGCGCGGAGGCAACCCCGCTCCGCCGCTCTCACCTTGGAGGGACTCATGCCGGCCACTACGCCTGTTGTCGGACTCGGAGCCATCGGTCAGATCGCCATGAACGCCACCGACATTCCCCGGGCCGTGCGTTTCTATCGCGACGCGCTCGGCATGCGCCTGCTGTTCGAGGTGCTACCCAAGATGGCGTTCTTCGATTGCGCCGGCGTGCGGCTCATGCTGTCGCTGCCCGAGAACGCGGAATACGACCATCCAGGTTCGGTGCTGTATTTCCGCGTGGACGACATTGTACAGGCTCATGCGGCGCTCAAGGAACGCGGCGTCCCTTTCGCCGACGAGCCTCACCTGGTGGCGCGGATGCCGGACCACGAACTCTGGATGACGTTCTTCAAGGACACCGAGGGGAATACGCTGGCGCTGATGGCTGAGAAGAGATAGGAGATAGGAAACAGGAAACAGGAAACAGGGAAGGCATGAAGCGTCAATACTGAGGGCCCGAGCTGATGCGAGGGCCCTCAGTCCATCCCTGTTTCCTGTTACCTGTTTCCTGTTTCCCGTTCCCTATCTTTTCACAATCCTGTTCCGCAGCACTCCGATCCCTTCGATCTCGACCTCCACCACATCGCCCGGCTTCATGGCCTTCGTGCTGCCGGGCGTGCCGGTGTAGATCACGTCACCGGGTTCCAGCGTCACATAACGACTGATGTAGCTCACGATCGCCGGGACGTCGAAGATGAGGTCCTTCGTTCGCTGTGACTGAACGACCTCGCCGTTCACCCGCGTCTGCAGCAGGAGGTCGCCGTAGTTCAAGCCGGTGACGATCATCGGACCCAGGGGCCCGAAGGTGTCCGAGGCCTTGGCGCGGAACCACTGCAGGTCGGCGCGTTGCCAGTCACGCTCGCTGATGTCGTTGCCCGCCGTCACCCCGAACACGTGCTTCGGCGCGTCGGCCGTCGACACATTCTGCGCCCGTCGGCCAATCACCACGACGAGCTCCCCCTCGAAATGCAGGTTCGTGGCGTCCGCCGGGTAGATCACATCCGCTTCGGGCCCAATGATGGACGTCGGCATCTTGGCGAACAGTCCGGGATAGGTCGCCGAGGGCCGTTCACCGAGGTGCGTCACGTAGTTGAGGCCTACCGCAATCACCTTCCCCGGCGTCACCGGCGCCAGAAGCTGGACCTGGTCCAGGCGCAGCGTGCGTCCCGTCGGCCGCGGGGACGTAAACAGATCGCCGCTGAGTTCCCTCACGGTCTGACCGTCCACCAGTCCGTAGGCCGTCGTGCCGCCGGCGGAATACCGCACATAACGAGTGACTTGCGCCGGCAGGACCGTCATTGGGAGCGTGCCGGCGAACAGCAGGGAAAGGGCGAGGCGTCGCATGGAGTGCTCCGGAGTCGCTGGGATCGAACGCGCCGGTGACGAATCTGCAGTGATTCCGGCCATGCCGCATCCCCGCGATGGGCAGGCCGGGGTCGGGATCGATTGCGCGACGGGCTCGAATGCCGCATCGTCAGCATCGGGTCACAGGGAGGCGGCATGAACGGGTACAACTTCACCGAGCGCGTCAGAAAAGTCCTTCAGCTTGCCCGCGAGGAAGCGTTCGCGCTCCAGCACGAGTACGTCGGCACCGAGCACATTCTCCTCGGGCTGTGTGCCGAGGGCGGCGGCGTTGCCGACGCTGCGCTGGTGAACCTCGACGTCGACAACGGATCGGTCAGGGAGCAGGTCCTGAAGCTGGTGAGACCCGGGAAGGACGACGCCGCTGCCGCGGCGGCGCCAGCGTCCGGCGGAATTCTTGGCGCGATAGCCGGCTCAATGGGGCTCACACGCCAGCAACGCGACCTGCCCTACACCAGCCGGGCGAAGAGAGTGCTCGAGCTGGCGATGAGCGAGGCTCGTGAGCTGAGGCACTCGTACGTCGGGACTGAACATCTCCTGCTGGGCCTGATGCGCGAAGAGAAAGGAATCGCGGCCCAGGTCCTTACCTCAAAAGGGCTGACCGTTACCGGAGTTCGCGACGAGGTCGTGAGGCTGCTCGGGACGGAAATGCCGTCGACGGCGGCAAGCCAGTCGCCGCCGGGACCGCGATTGAGTCGAGAAGAGCGGCAGGCTTCGATCACGCTCGTGGTCGAGCACCCGGATGGGCGCGTGGAAGCGAAGAAGTTCGGGCGCGCCAATGACGCCGTGCGGTACCTCAACGCGTTGGAGTATTGAAGCGAGTCACGATTCACCAGTCACCAGGCACCAGGCACCAGGCATGATGAAGGAAGCAAACCGCGACGTCCTTGATCAGGGCAGCCTGCCGGAAATGCTGGCGCACCGCGCGCGACAGGCGTCAGATCGACGGCTCGCTCTCGATGCGGCGCTGGGACTCATCGCAGCGGCCAGTTTTGCGGTCCTTCGGCCGCCACTCTGGATTCCGCTGACGGCGCTCGCGTTCTGCCTTGGCGCGTTTGGCGCCTGGGGCATTCTCGATCGCGAGCTTGTCGATTCAGCCGGTGCGGCACCTCGCGCCAGGTTCTTCGGGTGGGCGCGTGGCGTGGTTGCGGTGCTGGGTGGAGCGGCAGCGGTCTTCTTCGGCGTCAGCCTGTTCTTCGCGCTGCTGGGCCCCATAAGAAGCTAGTGGTATGATGCAGAATTGGTGTTCATGACGAACACGGTCCACCGCCTTGCACGTGTCGCGGCCAGTGAATGCGAACCGCGGGTTCGTCGAGTTGGGGAAATCGGATCCGCTCGAATCGAGCGGATCAAACGGATC
>DATCIJ010000014.1:0-12027 GCA_036507855.1 Gemmatimonadaceae bacterium
CGCCGCCCTGGCGCTCGTCACACCTGCCTTAGCCACGGCGCAGGCGCCTTCAGGGTGGGCCGAGTTCACACGCACGTTCCAGGCGTACGTCGACAGCGACCGTGTCGTCGGGGCCAGCGTCGTACTAATGAAGAACGGGCGTGTCATTGGCCGCTACGACACGGGTGATGCCGATCGGGCCGCGAGAGTCGCCGTCGACTCGCTGACCATCTTCCACTGGGGCTCCATCACCAAGACGCTCACGGCGATCTCCATCATGCAGCTGCGCGATCGCGGGAAGCTCTCGCTCGACGACAGGATCGTGCGCTGGGTGCCCGAGCTGCGCTCCATGCACGACCCCTGGGGGATGATCGACAGCATAACGATCCGCATGCTGCTGTCGCACACCGCCGGCTTCCAGAACGGCACGTGGCCGTACGGAAACAACAATCTCTGGGAACCGTTCGAGCCCACGACGTGGAACCAGCTCGTGGCCATGATGCCGTACCAGGAACTGCTGTTCCAACCTGGTTCCCGCTACAGCTACTCGAATCCCGCCTTCATCTATCTGGCGCGCGTCATCGAGCAGGTCACGGGCGACCCGTGGGACGCGTACGTGCAGAAGAATATTTTCGCGCCCCTCGAGCTGACTCGCAGCTACTTCCGCGGCACTCCGTACTTCCTGGCCGCCCACCGGTCGCACAACTACTACCTGCGTAACGACTCAGCAGGGCGCCCGCGAGTAATAGACAACGGCGCCGACTTCGATCCCGGCATCACCTCGCCTAACGGTGCCTGGAACGCGCCGCTGGGCGATCTCGTGAAGTACACCGCCTTTCTCACCAACGCCGTCCTGCCGGGTATGTCGCGCGCCCGGTATGACCTCGTGCTGTCGCGGGCGAGTCTCGAGGAGATGTGGAGACCGGGAAAGCCGATGTCGCAGAGCTACGAGTCAAACCCGCAACAATGGATGGGACTGTCGTTCTTCGTCCGTGACCGCAACGGCCAGCGCATCCTGGGCCACACGGGGAGCCAGGCGGGATTCCGCGCGTTCTTCTACTTCGAACCGGGCAGCGGCACGGCGATAATCGCGGCGTTCAACACGACCAACAGCGCGACGCCGGCGAGTGCGGCCCAGCGCCGCATGCAGGAAGCGGCACTCGACCTGCTGCGGTGAGACGCCCCGGAGCGCTCCTGCCTGTCAGGGAGTCGGCGGCAATCGGCGTCGCGCACCTTTTCACAGCCGCCACTGTCGCGGGGTTGCTGAGTGCGTGTTCGGGAAAGGACGGCCCACCGTCGGCTGTCCTTGTCCGCGACTCGGCCGGAGTCTCCATCATCGAGTCGAACGCGCCACAGTGGGCTGCGGGCGCAGAATGGCGGATTGGCGACGTCTCCACTCAGTTCGATTCCGTGGATGTCGCGGACGTGTTCGGCGCCGTTCGCCTTGACAACGGTACGACCGTACTGGCCGAAGAGGGCGGCGCGAGACTGCTGTACTTCAGCCCTGACGGCGCGCTGAAACGGTCAGTCGGCCGCCGAGGGGACGGACCGGGTGAGTTCCGGCTGCCGCAGTTCCTGGGACACGCGGGTGACACGGTCTGGGTCTACGACTACTCGCTGGCTCGCCTGACCCGCTTCAACGCTGAAGGCGACCTGATCGACATCGTGAACCTGACGCCACCACTCCCGTCGGCGCTGGCGCTCGGACGACTGCCGGATGGCTCGTTCCTCTTCATGGGACAGTGGCGCAGCAACGTCGCCCGGAACGCGCAGGGACTGATGCGCGATACCGTTGCGGTGGTGCGCTACCGTGACGGCGTGCGCGCGGACACCGTCGCCACCGCACCAGGGCGCGAGTTCCTGCAGCGCGCAGACGAAACCGGGCGCATGGTCATGATGGTGGCGGTCTTCGCGCGGCGAGCGAGTGCGACAACCTGGGGTGAGTCGATCGTCCTCGGGGCGCAGACCGAACACTCGTTGCGGGTCGTCGGGCCCGACGGGCGCGACCGCCAGGTGATTCGCTGGTCGGGTCCGGATCTCACGCTGACGACGGCCGACGTGACGGGATGGGTGGATGCCCAGGTCGCGACGGTTCCCCCGGACCAGCGGGAACCGCTTCGCTTTGTGTTCGCGGCGTCGCCCGTTCCCGAACGGGGCCCCTCCTATGACCGCATGCTGGCTGATGCCTCCGGTTATCTGTGGGTCTCCGAGTACCCGCGTGCGGGGGGCGAGCCTGTGCGCTGGGACGTGTTTGCCCCTGACGGCACGTGGCTCGGCCCCGTTCGTGCCCCGGATCAGTTCCGTCTCCTGGATATCGGACGTGACTGGGTGCTCGGCGTCAGGGTTGATTCACTCGACAACGAGCGACTTGAACTGCGGACGCGTCGATTTCCCAAGTGAACAGACTGCCCATTTCGGTACCATTGGTGTGTTCGGTCCTGGCACTCGCGCCAACGGCGCGCGCCCAGCGCATGGAAGCGCTGTGGTACCTCCGCGGCGAAGAGAGCATCCAATCCTTCGTCGCGCACGCCGACCAGATCACCATCGTGGCGCCGCAGGTCTTTCAGATGGATTCGAACGGGGTGATCCGCGGCCAGGTCGACCCCAGAGTCATCGCGACCGCCCGCGAGAAAGGCGTGAAGGTCCATCCGCTGGTGATGAATCCGGGGTTCGATCAGCCGACGATCCATCGCGTGCTGAACCATCCTGAGGCGCGAGCGCAGGCCCTTCGCTCACTCGCAGCTCTATGTCGCGATAACCAATTTGACGGCATCCAGTTCGACTTCGAGAACTTCCACCTGCGGGACAAAGACGCCTTCAGCTCCTTCACGCGCGAGGCGGTCGACTCGGTGCACCGCGCCGGATGCCAGCTCTCGGCCGCGGTCGTCCCGCGATTCAATGAAGACCCGGGCACGAACAGCTACGACCGCTGGATCTACGAGAACTGGCGCGCTGCGTTCGACTACAAAGCGCTCGCCGACACGCTCGACTTCATTTCGTTCATGACGTACGCGCAGCACACGGGGGGATCCCCCCCGGGGCCTGTAGCCGGCTTTCAATGGATGAAGGCATGCCTCGAGTACGTCCTGTCGCTTGGCGTGCCACCGTCGAAGATCTCGCTCGGACTCGCCGGCTATTCTGACTGGTGGTATCCCGCCTACGACGACGTCAACGGCTCGCGGCTTCGCGGCAGCGACATCTCTTACGTTCGCGCGATGCAGATCCTGGACAGCGCCGGCGTCAGGCCAACATGGGATGACGTCCAGAAGGCGCCCTATGCGATGTGGGAATCGCGCGGTGTCTTCCGGCACGCCTGGCTCGAAGATTCACGCGCGTTCATGACCAAGCTGGAGCTCGTTCGTAAGCACGGACTGCGTGGGTTCTCGGTCTGGCTGCTCGGCTCCGAGGATCCGGCGACGTGGAACGCACTGCGCGACGCCGGTGTCCGCCGATGATCAGAATGTGTCTCGCAGGCGCAACCGGCTGGGCCTCTTAATGCTGCCACATGACCTGGAGCCAGTCGCCATTCGCGTCCTTGGCTCACTCATCGAGAAGGAGCTCTCGACACCGGATCACTACCCGCTGTCCCTCAATGCACTGACCAGCGCCTGCAATCAGTCGTCGAATCGGGATCCGGTGATGTCGCTGGATGAGAGCACGGTGTCGCAGTCAATCGATGGGCTTCGCCGTCAAGGTCTGGTGCGATCGATTCAGGCAATCGGGTCGAGAGTGCCGAAGTACCAGCATCTCCTCGCGGAGGCGGGCGAACTCACACAGACGGAGCTGGCCGTCGTCTGCGTCCTCGCACTGCGTGGCCCTCAGACGCTGGCCGAAGTCAGGAGCCGCGCCGCGCGGCTCGTGCTGGGGGAAGATCCGGGTGGCATCGACGTTGCGCTCGAGGCACTGATCGCGCGCGAACCGGAGCCGGTGGTAACCCGCCTTCCGCGCCGGCCGGGCCAGAAGGAAGTCCGTTATGCGCATCGGCTGGCCGGTGAGGTCGCATACACGGGGGACGACATCCCGCCCGTGACTACCGGCGGCTCCATGGACAGGATTGCCGCGCTCGAGGAGCTCACCCAGGAGCTTCGCAACGAAGTCGCCGACCTGCGCGCGCAGTTGGCGGCGTTCCGCAAGCAGTTCGAGTAGAGCGTCGAGATCGCCGACAACAGGAACGCGTGAAGAAGACCGTCCTTCTCTATGGTATACTCGGTGGCGTCCTGATCGCCGCCCTCAAGCTCGTCGAGTACCGCTTCCTCGTCCTCGAACACTCGCTCGAGATCTACGGCGGCATCGTCGCCCTCATCTTCTCGGCGCTGGGCATCTGGCTGGGCCTCAAGCTCACCAGGACGCGCATTGTCGTGAAAGAAGTTCCCGTGCCCGTCACGGGTCCGTTCGAGCGGAATGAGGCCCGGCTCGAGGAGCTCGGCATCACACCGCGGGAGCTCGAGATCCTCGAGGCCATGGCGGCGGGGCTCAGCAACCGCGAGATAGCCGGACGGCTGTTCGTCAGCGAGAACACGGTGAAGACCCACACCGCCCGGCTGTTCGACAAGCTCTCGGCCAGGCGACGGACGCAGGCAGTCCAGCTCGCGAAACAGGCTGGACTCATCCCCTGAAAGCATGATTTTCGCGTTTTCGTCGCAAAATCACCCGTTTGGGTGACGCGGGAATCGAGTGAACTGGCCAGACTGACCCCCGTTCACCGGCAAATTCCAACGTTCAACAGGATTCGACCATGAAAAAGACTGTACTCACTTTCGGACTGATCTCGGGGGCGATTCTGTCGGCCATGATGCTCCTCACTGTCCCCTTCCAGGATGAGATCGGATTCGACCGCGGCGAGATCATCGGCTACACGACAATGGTGCTGGCCGGTCTCCTGATCTTCTTCGGCATCCGCTCTTACCGTGACAACATCGCGGGAGGCACGGTGGGATTCGGCCGGGCATTCAAGGTGGGGGCCCTTATCGCGGTCGTATCGTCCGTGTGCTATGTCGCGACCTGGGAAGTGATCTACTTCGGGAACCTCTCGCCCAATTTCATCGCCAAGTACCAGGAACACACCCTCGAGCAGGCGCGCGCTGACGGCGAGACTGAGGCGCAGATCGCGAAGCGGAAGGCCGACATGGAGAAGTTCGCGAAGCTGTACCGGAACCCGGTGATCAATGTCGCCGTCACGTTCCTGGAACCGCTGCCCGTGGCGTTGATCATGACGCTGGTGTCGGCCGGGGTGTTGAGCCGGCGCCGGAAGGATGGGGAAGAGGAGGCGAAGGCAGCATCAGGCGCTCGCGTCACGACGTGAGATGTTCGCGGTCGTCGTCGCATGCTAAGGACGCTTTTGGCAACAAGACGGGTCCGCGGGGCGGTGTGTGAGCCCGGTTCAGGGCAGCGAGGGATTGCCCTTCGTGCCTGTCAGGCGGATGTTGAAGCGGCGTTCCCGCTGGAAGAGCTGATCGAAGCGCGGCGCCTCATGGCCCGCGGAACCGGGATCCAATGAAAGAGAAGTTTGAGCTCAGGCGCACGACGCGCGCCTCAGAGGTCGATCGCATCGTCCGCGATGTGACCGCGCTACGCCCGCGCCTGTCGCGCATGATGGGGACGCGATGGCCGGCATTCCGGAAAAAGCTGGATGCGCTGCTCGCCGAAGCCGAGCGAGCTTCTCCCGCGAGGCGGCGGCGAATTATCGAGCAACTCATTCGCCTGGGCTTCCTCTCCAATGCCTCGGCGTTGTTTCAACAAGTCGTCGGCGCTTCGACGCGCAAGAAGCTCAAGAGCGCTTCCAAGGTCTACCACAAAACGGTGAAGCGGCGGCAACGCGGAGTTGTGAAATACCGCGAGTCGACTGAATCGAGACGTGATTCCGGCTTTCTTCAGGGGGAGGCGCGTCCTTCCCCGGCTTTCCGCACGCGCGAACCGTACCTGACAGAAGGTGCGCTCGGGTCTTCCGGTGCTGGTCATCGGGAATTCGACTTTGGCGGTTCGTTCGGAGAAATCAGACCCAGCGTTCCACCGCCGATCCGGCGTTCTGCTGCTCCGAAGAAGAAAGGCGGGCCGGGCGCGCGGTCGGCGAAGAAGAAGGGCGGTGGTGGAGGCGGAGGCAGACCCAGGAAGAAGAATGGTGGAGGTGGAGCCGGGCGCCGGAAGAAGAAGGGCGGGGGGGGCGTCAGGAGAAGCAGCAAGACTCGGGCGATCTCCACCCGGCGTCCCGAAAAACCGCGTCCGCGTGTGGTGAACCTGAGGTTTACCAACTCGCGCGGGCGCGTGATTGCCGCCCAGCGGCCGCTGCTCACGCAGCGGATTTACATGCTTCGCGTCGACATCGGTCCGCTCTCCAAGACCAGCATGGTCAAGAACCCGAAAACGATTCGTTCCGATCTGCTGCCGGCGAGCCCCGAAGGCCATTGGCTCAAGGTCGCCGTCGTCGGCAAAGTGCTCAAAGTCGCTGAAAACGGAATGTGGCTCTTCCTCCCAACGACAGGCCCAGCATGGCAGTGCCAGTGCACACACGGAGGGCCGCATTCCTGCAAACCATTGGAGCGAAAGCGGCACCTGATGGTCTCCGCTCTTACGCCGGCAACCGCGGGGCGCGGCGAACTACGAGTCACGCTCCTCTTCAGGACGAGCGTCGTGCAGTCGCTGCTTGTGACCGCCGACATCGTGGCCGGAACGCGTGATCGCGGGTCTCATCGCGCAGTCGTGGACTACAACCTCACGAACCGGCTCACTGACCTTGCCGATATCCAGCCGCGCGCCCTGAGTGTGATGACGAACGACAGCGACGACGGCACGCATCGCATGGTGTTCAATGGCGCCCTCGACAATCCTGTCACGGTGAGCCTCACCGACGGCCAGATGACCAGCGCGCTGACGACCATGCGGACCGTCATGCGCGGGATTCACATCGAGAAGATCGGCAATTCGGTCACGAATCTCTTCGACAAGCAAAACGCAAAACTGCACAAGGCATTCATTGCGGACCTGCGTAACGCGGCCGTAGAGGGATGGCGACTCTGGACCTCCGTCTGGCAGGGTCGCATCGACGAGTGGACCGACAACGAGGCCGCCTTCATCGGCAAGTCCGACGTCGTCCAGATCGCGCGCAAGCAGAACAGCACCAGCGTGTTCCCGTGGGCGATGGTGTACAGCATTCCCCTCGACATCGGAGCACAGGAGAAGAACACGCAGTGCCGGCTGCTCGGCGACAGTGAATGGAAGAAGTTCCAGGGCGCCACGGACTTCCCGATGCGCTGCCCGTTCGAGGCGGACCACAAGGCCGGAGTGATCTGTCCCTACGGGTTCTGGGGTTTCCGTTACCAGATCGAGCAGCCACCGTCGCAACGTCCTGGCCGCGTGCGCAAACCCTCCATCCCCGCCGCGCCAACACCCCTCGACCTCGTCGTAGCGCTCTCCAAAGAGCTGGACGGCAAACTGCTTGCGGCGCACCTCGCGGATCTGGCGGCGCAACACAAAGGTTTCGTCATTCGGGAGTGCCCCACCCGGGACAAGATCCGTGACGGCCTCGGGATGTCCGAGCTCGAGTTGGCGTACTTCTACTGTCACGGCCTGACGACTGAGCTTCCGGGAGGAGCCGGCGTTACGCCGACCTTGGGTGTTGGGACGCAGGAGGTCATCCATCCGTCCGATCTCGTCACCTGGCAGTTGGGCGGATGGCCCAAGGATCACTGGAAGACCACGGCGCCCCTGGTCTTCATCAACGGTTGCCATACCGCGGACACCACGCCGCAGACACTCGTGAACTTCGTGGACACGTTCTCATCTTCGTTGAGGGCCGCTGGCGTGATTGGAACGGAGATCACGTTGCACCAGCTGGTGGCCAACGAGATGGGGAAGAACTTCCTTGACGCCTTCCAGCACGGGAACTCGGTCGGCCAGTCACTACATCAGGCCCGCACCACATTGCTGCGGAAGGGCAACCTGCTTGGGTTAGTCTATACGGCTTATTGCTCGGCGGATCTCAAACTCTCCGCGAGCGTCGCCTGACGATTCTCGCATTACTCATTCAACAAGGAGGCAATGTGGACGTCACCTGGATCGGAGCCTGGTGCTTTGGTGCTGTGATGGGTTGGATCACCTATCGAACCTTGCGTCGCAAGGAGGGCGCCGCGGTGCTGTCCGACCTCTCGGCGGTGATCGCTGCTCTTGGAGGCGCTACCATCCTTGCTCTCTTCAAGACGCCAGAGCTATTCGGCATGTACTGCATCGGCGTTTTCGTGGGCTTCTTCGTGTACTTCGCGATCTCCCTCAAGTTGAAGGACGATGCCGTGTCGAAGTGGATGGGTTCCTGACAGCCTGATCGAGTCTCTGCGCCTTCGTTACTCAATGGACGGTCGGTGCGGGACTGTGACCGACGAAAGGGACTGAACCACAAGGTTCACAAGGTTTCACAGAGAAAAAACGCAACGAGTGGCCCCATCCTGATTTTCCTACTCTGTGAACTCCGTGAACCCTGTGGTTGAATGCTTTGCCGTTCAGGAACTTCGGCGCGACCGTGACCGACGAAAAACGACTGACCACAGGGTTCGCAGGGTTTCACAGAAAAGGACCGCAACGGGCAGACCATCTTGATGTTCACCGCTCCGCGAACTCTGCGGTGAATGCTTTTGCTTCAGTTCACCATTTGCTTGATTCCATCTCGCAGGCTCTGGACACAGAAGTTGATCAAGAGGCCAACGTGGAGGCCGCTCAGTCTCAGGTACGACAGCAGTTGAGCCTCGTGTAGCGGTTTGAGCTTGCTGACCGCCTTCGCTTCGACGATGACGATGCTCTCGACCAACAGGTCGATGCGATAGCTGACATCGATCTGGATTCCGTCGTACTCCACTGGAAGTGGAGACTCGCGCTCTACATGCAGGCCGCGTCTGGTGAGTTCGTGTCCCAGACACGCTTTGTACGCGCTCTCCAGCAATCCCGGATCCAGTGCGGTGTGAACCTTCATTGCGGCACGCACTACCTCGCTGGTGATGTTCTGTTCCATTCACCAGCGTGCGTGCCGACCGTCACCGGCCCGTCATCGCGACCTCCATGACCCCCGTGAACCCTGTGGTTACGGCTCTTCCGTGCCTTCGGCTCCCTAACAGGATGTCCAGTCGAGTGTAAGTTCTGGCCGGATGAAACCCAAGGAACTCACCCTCCGCGGCCTGGTACTCGGCGCGCTCATCACCACCGTCTTCACCGCCGCCAACGTCTACCTCGGCCTCAAGGTCGGACTCACCTTCGCATCGTCCATCCCCGCGGCCGTGATCTCGATGGCGATCCTGAGCGCCGTCAAAGACTCGACCATCCTCGAAAACAACATCGTCCAGACCGTCGCCTCGGCGGCCGGCACTCTCTCCGCAATAATCTTCGTCCTTCCAGGACTCGTCATCGTCGGCTGGTGGACGGGATTTCCCTTCTGGCAATCGTTCCTCATCTGCCTGAGCGGCGGCGTGCTCGGCGTGCTCTTCACCATCCCGCTCCGGCGCGCACTCGTCACCACCTCCGACCTGCCGTACCCCGAAGGCGTCGCGGCCGCCGAAGTCCTCAAGGTCGGCTCGGGCACGCGCGGCGAAACGAAAGACACCACGGGCGAATCGCGGGAAGGCCTCACCGCCGTCATACTCGGCGCCGTCGCGTCAGGCGGGTTCGCCATCATCACCGCAACACGGTTCGCACACGCCGAACTCGCCGGCTTCTTCCGGTTAGGCGCTACCGCCTCCACCGGCTATACCTTCGCCTGGTCGCTCGCCCTCCTCGGCGCCGGTCATCTCGTCGGGCTCTCGGTTGGAATGGCGATGCTGACCGGGCAGATCATCTCCTGGGTGATCAGCGTGCCGATCCTGACGGCAATGCAGCCCGCCGCCGAAGGCGTGGACCTCGCAACGCACACCATGACGATCTGGCGCACGCAAGTCCGGTTCATCGGCGCCGGCACGATCGGCATCGCCGCGATCTACACGCTGGCCACGCTCGCGAAACCGGTCGTCAGCGGACTGGTGAACACACTCACCGCCTCACGAGCGGTGGCCACGGCAGACGATCGCGACCGCGACATCTCGCCGCAGTGGATCATAGCGCTCACCGTCGCCTGTCTGGTCCTCACCGCATGGCTGACATACACATTTGCGCGCTCGACGGTGCTGGCGCCTAACGCGGTGACGCTGACGTTCATCGCCGTGCCGTTCGTGCTGGTTGTCGGGTTCCTCATCGCCGGGATCTGCGGCTACATGGCGGGACTCATCGGCGCGTCGAACAGCCCGATCTCGGGCGTCGGCATACTCTCCATCGTGCTGTGCGCGTCGGTGCTGGTCCTGGTGGTCGCGCCGACGGAGACCACCCGGGCGCCACTGGTGGCCTACGCCCTTTTCGTGACGGCGATCATCTTCGCCTGCGCCACGATCTCGAACGACAACCTGCAGGACCTGAAGACCGGCCAGCTCGTCGGTGCGTCACCAATGCGGCAGCAGATCGCGCTCATCGTCGGCGTCGCCGCCGGGGCCGCGGTCATCGCGCCGGTGCTCAACCTGCTCGCCAAGGCGTACGGGTTTGCCGGGGCGCCTAACATCGACGTGGTCTCGCCCAACCCGCTGCCGGCGCCCCAGGCGACGCTCATCTCCGCGCTCGCCCAGGGCGTGATCGGCGGCAACCTCGAGTGGAAGATGATCGGCATCGGCGCGCTGGTCGGCGTCGGCCTCATCCTGCTCGACGCGACGCTCAAGGCGATGAACAAGCTCCGCATCCCGCCGCTGGCGGTCGGGATCGGGATCTATCTGCCGATGTCGGCGACCTTCGCCGTGATCGTGGGCGCGGTGATCTCGCACTGGTACGACCGGCGCGCCCGCGCGATGCCTAACCCTGACCGCGCCAAGCGACTGGGCACGCTCGTGGCGTCGGGACTCATCGTGGGCGAGAGTCTGTGGGGCGTGATCAACGCAGGGCTCATCGTCGGCCTCACTAAAGACGCGCCCATTGGACTCGTTGGGGCAGACTTTGCCTTGGCCCCCTGGCTCGGGGTCTTCGGCTTTGTCGGTGCAATCGTGTGGCTGTACGGATGGATGCTGCGCCGGTCCAGCGCCCAATCCGCGTAGATTCGCCCAATCCGCCGAGATTCGCGCTCAAATCCGTCGCGGGAATCAGTATACCCTGACTCTCAGTCGAGCCGCATGGCGATGACCGGGCTGACGCGCGTCGCGCTCCGCGCCGGCAGCCAACTCGCCAGGACGCTCACCAGGACAAACAGCACGGCGGTGCCCAGGAAGCTGACTGGGTCCTTCGTCCCCAGGCCGGCAACGAGGAAGGTGCTCAGCGGCGCCGTCACGAACGTGGAAATCGCGAGCCCGATCACGACTCCCGCTCCAACGAGGAACGCCGCATCCCGGACTATGAGCCGAAGGATGCCGGCACGCGTCGCGCCTAACGCAGTGCGGATGGCGATCTCCCCGACACGCCGGCTCACGGTGTAGGACACGAGCGCGTAAAGTCCGAACGCCGCCAGGATAAGGCCGAGAGCACCGAGGCTGCCCAGCACCGCGGCGCCGATCCGGCTGGGCAGCAGGGCAAACGTGAGCGCCGACTGCATCGGCTGAACCTGAACCGACACGGAGTGATCCAGCTCGCCGAGTGCCTCGCGGACCGTCGCGGCAAACCCCGCCGCTTCACCGCGTGTCCGAGCCAGGACGAACGCAACGCCGAGCTCCCCCGGATCCTGACGGAAGGGCAGGTAAAACGCCGCGCGCTGATCCTCACCCAGTGTCTGGTGCTTGCCGTTGGCCACCATGCCAACGATCTCGTAGGTCAGACCCTCGCTCTCAAACCGCAATAGACTGCCAACGGGGCTGCGTCCGTCGAAATAGCGTCGCGCGAATTCCGCGTTGACGATGGCAACGTTCGGCGTCCCCGGTGCATCGGTGACCTGGAACTCGCGGCCACCCAATAGCCGGACGCCCATTGTCGAGAAGTACCCCGGGCCGACAGAACTGCGGAAGAACTCGACGTGCTGTGCCTCGGCGCGATCATCGATGCGCGCCGACCGCCCATTGCTCGAGCCGTTGT
>DATCIJ010000015.1:0-33922 GCA_036507855.1 Gemmatimonadaceae bacterium
TGGGTGCGCACGATGCGCGGCGATGAGGCAATCACGATCTTCGACGTCTTCGACAAGGCACTGGTGTACCTGGGTGAGGTCAGTGTCCCCGGCGAAGTGACCCGCTATTCGCCTGGTGGAGAGTTTCTCGCGACCGCATCGCTCAACGGCGACGGGGTTCCGCAAACGACGCTCTGGTGGGTTGTCTCGCGGTAGACACACGGCGCCACCGGCTGACCAACGAGGAGAGTGAAGCTACGCGACTCCGCCGAGTCGTTGCTCGAGATCGTCACGATACGTCCGCGTGACGACGAGGCGCGTCCCGGTGTCGAGCGCCACCTCGTGATCGCCGTCCCCGAGGGACCGCACCTCACGGATCCACGCCAGCGCGACGATGTGCGAACGATGGATGCGCGCGAAGCGACTCGGGTCGAGCGTCTCCTCGAGATCCCGCAAGGTGCGCCGTGTAAGCCAGCTTTGCTTCGCGAGATGCAGGCGCGCATAGTTGCCTTCCGCACCGATCCAGCGCACCTCGCCGAGGTTGACGACCACTGCGCGCCCGGTCGCGCGCACTGCCATGCGCTCGGGCCACGGCGCGCCGGGAGGGCGCGCAGTAGCGGCAGCGCGTTGTAGCCGATCCAGATCGGCGGGGTCGCGATGTGCCGCATGCCTCTTCACGCGCTCGAGCGCCCGTGCGAGCCGGACTTCGTCGAAGGGTTTGAGCAGGTAATCCACCGCGTTGGCATCAAACGCCGGGAGTGCGTAGCGGTCGAATGCCGTCACGAATACGACCATCGGCGCGTGCGTGGGGTCAAGCGCCGCCACGACACCGAATCCATCGAGTTCCGGCATCTGAACGTCAAGGAAGACGACGTCGGGGGCGAGCGCATCGATTTGCTCAAGCGCCTCCGTTCCGGAGCGCGCCGTTCCCACAACCGCGAAACCCGGCTGCTTCGCGAGGAGCCGTCCGAGATCGCGCAGTACCAGTGGCTCGTCATCGACGAGGAGCCCGCGCAGCTGCGTCACGTCGCGTCGGCCGGGTGGAGGGGGATCGTGAGGACCGCCTCCGCGCCGCCGCCATCGGGCGCGGTCAGTTCCAGGTGGGCGCCAGCCCCATACCGGGTCCGCAAGCGGTCGCGTGTCATGCCGAGTCCTCCGCGTTCGTGGAGCTGCGCGGGCGGCGGCAGCCCATCGTTGAACACGCGAATGCCGAGCCCTCCGCCCACCGCATGCGCCGTGACCGACACCCGGCCGCCGCTCGCGCGGGGCGCGATTCCGTGCTGGAGAGCGTTCTCGACGAGGGGCTGCAGGAGGAAGCGCGGCACCGGCGCGTCCTGCACTGCGTCGTCGCAAACGAGCTCCACTCGGAGGCGGTCGGCGAAGCGCACCGCCTCGATCGCAAGATAGCGCTCCAGCAACCGGAACTCCTCCGCAAGCGGCACATCCCCGGATTCCCCGTCGGCGAGTGCATCACGCAGGAGATCGCCGAGCTGGGCGAGCATCGCGCGCGCGCGCGCGGGGTCCTCGTCGATCAGCGCCCCCGCCGCGTGCAGCGCGTTGAACAGGAAATGTGGCTGCAGCCGGGCGGCGAGCGCCGCGAGGCGTGCCTGCGTGGCGAGCGCCTCCGAGCGCGCCGCGCGCTCCTGCTCGTTGCGCAGGTGGCGGCGAGTTTCGACGGCGCGCGCGAGGCCAAGGAGTGCCGCGTAGAGGACGGCCGCGAAGTGCAGCCGCGTGCCAACGAGTGCCTGGCGCGCGGCTTCTCGCCAGGGAGGGGCTTCGCCGTTGCCGAAAAGCCTCAACCCTACGGCCAACACGAGCATCGTCGCCGGAAGGTGGATCACGAGCAACGCGGCGGTGTGCACCACGACGGAAACGACCCGCCGTCCGGGCCGGAAGTCGAAGCGCCGCCCCAAGACGATGATGACCGGCACCGCCGCCACCCATACGCCCCATGTGGCGACGCCGAAGAGCAGCGCCGATGTCACCGACACGCCCTCGTTCGACGCGCGGCGAAACGTGTAGAGTTGCGCCGCCGACACGAGCGTCAACGCTCCAAGCACGGCCGCGGCCACGAGGGCCGCGGTGCGCCCCGTGCCGTCCGAGCCGCTCAGGGCCGCGGGTTCGCGGAGAGGACCGTGGACCACGGCGAGAGCGAAAGATGCTGGGCCGCGACGCGGTCCGGCGCGATGCCGTCGCGTGCGATCGCCGCAATCATCTCCTGAGCGTACTGCGATGGACTCGACACGTTTTGAATGTAGTCACCCGCCCAGACGAAGCCCGCGCTGGGGATGGCCACATACAGCGCCCCCTCGCTCGCGACACCGTCAATTGGACGGAGCCGCACACCGCCTCCGGCGAGATTCAGCCCGGTGCGGGTGGTAATGACACGCGGAGGGCGCGTGCGGCGCGCTCCTTCGAGGACGTCTGGCGCAAGCGTCCAGCGGCGCGCGAGGAGCTGCTCAAGGAAGGGCCGCGACATTTCGTGTGTGACGATCGTCGCCCCACGTGCCGCCCAGAAGCGCACGCCTTGCACATGCGGCCAGGCAAGGTCGGTCACGACGAGCACCACGGCGCGTACCCGGGGAAAAAGCGTCGCGATCCATACGGAGTCGGCGCGGCTTCGCGATTCCGAGGTCGTGGCGTCAAGGAGGTAGACGGTATCGCGCTGAAGGGTCACCGCGTGCGTGTACGCGCGGGTCGCCAGGAGGAAGGTGTGGTCGTCGACGCGCACGGTATCCACGGGCAATGGTTGAGCGAAGGGATCAGGCGTGTTGCGGTGGTCGACCGCAGGCAGCGCTAGGTCCGGCCCGTCCGCGCGCGCGAGCGCGGCGACCACCTGTTCGCCAGCGCGTAGTGGGAGTGTGAGGTTCCGCCGCAGGTGCTCTACCCCGTCGACGTAGCGCACGGCGACCATCGGGAGAGCCACGGCTCCACTCCGCCACCAAGTGGCGTAGACGTACTCCGCCCGGATCTGTCCCCAAGTCGCGTGCCGTTCGATCCGCTCGAGCTTTACCGGCATCGCCGACTTGAAGTCGAGGTAGAGGCGCTGCGCGTCGCGCTCGAGTACGAGGCGAGGGTAGCCGCGGAATGAGCAGGTGCCGGCAACCCGAACGCGACCCTCGCTCCAGTCGGCGAGCACCGCGAGGGGATTGAGCGCGCGCGTCGGTTCATGGAATCGGTAAAGCGCCGCCATCGCACGGCGGAGCGTGTCGCGCACAACGAACGCCGACTGCGCGGTGCGAAGCATCGCGCTGCCGCTCGCCGGCAGCCGTTCCCACCGTTCGACCCCCGTTGCTGCGTCAAACCACCAGTCGCGGAGTTCGACGGATTCGATATAGGGCGGCGCCGGCCTGTCCGACTGGAAGTACTGGACGTCCACATCGGTCGCGCGCCACCGCAGCAAGCGGTCCTGCACTGCATCGATCCCGACAGCGCGCCGCGCGCGCCTGATCCACTGCGCGGCGTCGGCGTCCGCGGGCGCGGCAACGCACGTCTCGGTTTCGAGACGGTCTCGGCCAGGCCAGGTTCCCTGCGGCGCGACGGGGCGCGCCGCGAACACAAGCAGCGCGAGGGTGGGCAGTAGATACCGATTCATCGAGTACGGTGCTCCACGCGGCATTGGCGCCACGAAGTGCGGCGCATGTCCAACGGTACGGCGCGAGCGCAGTCAGGTGTCGGACGGCGGGATGAATCGCGGCTCCGAGGGACGAGTCACGGTCGCCCGGGCGTTGACGGCGCTCGCAGGGAGTATCCTTACAGCGAAGCCTCAAAGGGCTGGTAGACTGGCAGACGCTGCTCGTAACCACTCTTCAGACAGTGAGGATGAAATGCTGTCGTGCAGGATCGGCTTTACCGGGCTGCTGGTGACACTCGCCAGCGGCGTGCTGGGTGCGCAGGTGGTGCTGACGCCGACTCACTATGACGTGGGCTTCGAGGTGGACTACGATGCTGAAGTCCTGCGGGGAACCGCACGCATTGTGCTGCGGAATCCGTCCGCGGCACCCGTACGCGAAGCGTCGCTGCTGCTCTATCGACTGTTCCGGGTCAGAGCGGTGCGCGACGATCGGGGGAAGAACCTCGCGTTCAGCCAAACCGTCGTTGCCTTCGAGGACTTCGCGCAGCAACAGGTGAACCAACTCCTCGTCACGCTGCCGGAGCCGCTCGCGCCCGGAGCGCAGGCCGCGATCGAAGTGCGGTACGACGGCCATCTGCTCGGCTCCGCCGAGACGGGCATGCGCTACATCCAGGATCGGATCGATACCGCGTTCACCATCCTGCGCGACGACTCGCGCGCCTATCCCGAGCCGGGCTTTCCATCCGAAAAGGTGAATCGCAGCGTCGCCACGCCGGAGTTTTCTTACTCTGCCCGCATTACGGTTCCGAAGGGTCTCATCGTCGCGAACGGCGGTCGACTCGAGGGCATCGATACGGCGGGTAAGGCGGTCACATTCCGATACTCGAGCCTGCAACCCTCGTGGCGAATGGACTTCGCGATTGCGAAGTACACCGAGCTGTCCTCGGGCCCGGTCCGCGTCTTTTACCTCCCCGGCGACGGGCCCGGGGCTGCCGGAGTCGTGCAGGCGGCGGGGGAGGCACTGGACCGGTTCACGCGCTGGTTCGGCGCACGGCGCGACCCGACTCCGCTCACGTTCATCGAGATCCCCGACGGCTGGGGGTCGCAGGCCGATGTGACGACGATCATCCAGAGCGCGGCGGCGTTCAAGGATTCGCGGTCGCATGGCGAAGTGTACCACGAGATCAGTCATCTCTGGAACGTGGAGTCGGCGGAGCGCCCCTCACCGCGCTGGGAAGAAGGATTGGCGTCCTTTCTCGAGGATCTCGTGACGCAGGACGTGACCGGAAAGCCGGTCGTGGAGGCGCGAGCGGACAAGCTCGTCGAGTGGCTACGCGGCCAACTCCCAACCCATGAAGTGTGGCGAACAGTGCCGCTCACCGATTACGGCAGGGCCGGATTGACGGACCTGTCGTATTCCGTGGGGAACATGTACTTCGCTCTGTTGTATCGCCTCGCCGGGCAGGAGGGGTTCAACACGATCATCGGCGGTTTCGCCGCCGAATTCGGTGCCCCCGGGGGCAGCACAAAGGACTTCGCGGACCTCGTGCTTAAAACCGCGAAGATGGACCTCTCCCAGTTCAACAACGACTGGCTCTTCACGACTGCGTGGGCTGACCGCGTTGCGCAATACGCAACTGTCAGCGAGCTCGAGGCGTACTACCGCCGCCGCCAAGGAGGGCGGGAATGACCGTCGTCGCGTCGGCGGCAGCATGAACCCGAATGCTGCGATAGCGATCTTTCTTGCGTGCTCCACGGGCGTCCTGAGCGCGGGGCAGACATGGGTGCTCGCCGCCCGTCCGCCACGAATCGTGCGCTATGCGGTGGTCTGGCTTGCGTGCTCGGGACTCATCGGGATTGCCGGACGATACGTTCTGTGGGAGACGAAGCCGGACAAGACCGGCGTGGGCGACAAGACGGTGCTCATCGCGGCCGCGATCATCGGTGCGCTCGTCCTGCTGGTCGTCGCTTGGAAGGCGAAGCGCCTGAAGCCGGGGCTGTCATCGTTTCAGATAGCCCGGGAACTGGTGGCGGCGCACTACCTTCAGCGCTCCGCTCGTGCGCCTGCCGCACCGGTGACCACTGCCACCAGCCACCCGCGCCCCGCGCGCCGCCACCCAACACAATGCGTGCTCCGGCGGGGCGATTGAAATTCCTATCCCCCATAGTCATCACGTCGGTGACTTTCCTACCTCCCTAACGACTCCGACTTTCTCCGCAAGCAGCCTGGCCACGAATCGGTTCGACTCAGCTAGACGCTCGATCTCTACGGCCGAAGCCTCGACGCTCTGCTCGATGCGCTCGAGGCGCCGCACGATGTCGGCGCTATCCGCTGCGCCCAGTGAAAGACGACGCTGCGAAATGTGACGCGAGATCAACAGCATGGCCGTGATGAGCACGGGCACGCTGCAGACCATGGCAAAACCCGAAAGGAACATGTAAGGCGGCACACCGCACCTCTATTGAATGAAACATCTGGGTTCCCTACGTCGACGCTCCGCGCGGACTTTCCCGGCCCTGTTCTCATCCCGACACAGTCTCCCATCGCCACGCAACGTACGAGAAGACGACTGGCCAAGGATAGCGGGTGAGGTGGAAGCGGGCCGGTGGTCACAAGCTATGGTACTGAGCAATACCTGCTTGCTCGTGCCACTTCGGAACATCGACGCCTCTCACGAGCAACCACGCGGTCAGCGCCAACCCGGCAAGGGCCGCGGGCATGAGAAAGATGGGTGACGCGTACGCAGGTGCCAGGATCCCCACGAATGTCCTGCTGACGAACCCGACGCCACTGATCGCCATGAGAGCGCCCAGATACCTTGAACCGGGCCGCCTCTCTGGTAGGGTTCTCCCATCCAGCTGCGTTCTCGCGCGCATTCAAGCGTTGGACGGGATCAAGCCCGCGCGCGCATGTCACGCGGTGCGTATCGGCTGCCTAACGCAAGCGGGTGGGCTCCGGCGCTTGTGATCCAATGCCGGCTGGCGCAGGCTGCAAGCCCTTGTCAGGCGGCGCCTCTCGAGACACGGAATGCCCAAATGGCCAGACTCCCGGTGACCAGAAACGCAATGAACGAGAACCAGACCGGGATGGAGAAGGTGCCGACATGTGCCGGCAATCGGAGCACGAACCGGGACAACTGGGCAAGGGCGATCAGGGTGAAGAGCGTCCCTGAGATCTGTTCATAACGACGCATAGTGAGCTCCTGACTTGGGCGTCCGCCTAACGGCTGCGAGACGCGAGGCGAGTGCCGAGACACGACCGACTGGCGACCGACCAGCGCAAGACCGGCGCAAGACCTGCGGACGATCCTCGAGCTTGCCGACCAGCAGCGGCGCCGAGGCTAACTGCTGCCGCTGTTTCGGGACGCGGCGTCTCCGACGATCCCTCTCATGCCCGCGCGCGGTCGCGACGTCCCGCAAACCGTACACGCCGCGCTCTGGCTGGCGTAGAGAACGAACTCGCTCTCCATCCCGCAGGCACTGCACCAACCACGTGCGCTCCGCAGGTGATCGAGCGGCAGGCCCTCCTGGATCAGGCGGCGTACCATCGCGTGTGGCTCGGCGGCGCCCAGCGGACACAGGGCGCCGTTGCACCAGTCTCCGAGTTCCATGCAGATCAACTCGGCATCGTGGACGTTGGCCTGGGGGTGACCCTTGGCATCGTCCGGCAGCAGGACGCGCACGTTCCGGTCGCATCCACTGCAGTACATCGTCCGGATTTCCATACGCTCCTCCAAATCGAGGCGTTCGTCAGGCTTTGCGCGTCAGGTTTGCGACACGACCCACGCGCCGGGAGACCGCACCGACAGCAGCAGGCGCGCCGCAGCCGGTTCCATGCCGAATACCGCCGTCGACGCCGCGTCAGCATCGCTGCATCGGTCGGCCACAACGGTGACGGTGTGCACGGGCGAACGGCGTGGCGCGGCACGCCCGGGATCCATGAGGTGATGGTACCGCGTGCCCCGATACATGAAGAACTGCTCGTAATCGCCCGAGGTGGCGATGGCGCGATCGGTCAGCTCGACTTCGGCAATCACGGCCCGCGCGTCGACAGGTGACCGGATCCCGATGCGCCACGGCGATCCATCCGGCGCGTGGCCCAGCGCAAAGATGTCGCCGCTCACATTCACCAGCGCGTCGCGGATCCCCCAGCGCCGCAGCGAGTCAATCACCAGATCGACCGCGTAACCGCAGGCGATGCCGCCGAGGTCGAGATGCACTTCCTGCGATGTGAAGAACACCGCCGGTGTTCCCTTCTCCACGCCTGACTGGATGTGACGATAGAAGCGCTGCCCTTCCAGCCGTCGCACCTGCACCGGTGCCGGAGGCTCATGGCGATTGGCGACGTCCCAGAGCTCGACCACTCTTCCAACGCCGGGATCGAATGCTCCGTCACTCGCCGATGCCCAGCGCAACGCCTCCTCGATCACCGTCTGCGTCTCCCTCGACACGGTCACGGGCGCCCTTGCCGCATAAGCGTTCGCCCGCCCGATGTCAGACGTGCTCTGAAACCGGGTCATCAGCCGTTCGACGCGCGCCAGTTCCGCCATCGCCGCGTCGATGGCGCGCTCGGCATACATCGCATCGACGTGCACGATCGTGAACTCGGCCGTCGAGGCCATGACCGGCAGCGTGCGACGCACGATGCGGCGCCGGTCGCGGCGGGCGAAGGGAATGGTGGCCACGATGAACGCGCCGAGCCCCGCGGCGAGGAGTTCGCGGCGGTGAGGCAGGCGTGATGTGCGATCAGGGTCATTCATGATGCAGGTCTCCGGATTCATCGCGGCGGGGACACATGCCGGCACACCCGCCACAGCTGCTGCCATTGCACTCGGTACGCGGACGAATGAGCCCGAACAGCATGAACAGCGCCGCGCAGATCAGTACGCCCGCGAGGTAGGTCATCATGAGGCCCCCAGGCCGGCGAAGCCCATGAACGCCATCGAGAGGAAGCTGGCTATGACGAGCACCACGCCCATGCCACGCATCAACGACGGCACGGTGGACAGCTCCGTGCGCATGCGGATGGACGCCATGAGGGAGAGCGCGAGCGTCAGCCCGGTGCCGGCGCCCAGGGCGAATGCCAGCCCCTGGATCAGGTTGTAGCCGCGGTTGGACTGGAAGATCGCCAGCCCGAGGATCGCGCAGTTCGTGGATATCAACGGCAGGTAGATCCCCAGCTGGCGGAAGAGCGCCGGGTAGTGCTTCCTGATCATCATCTCCACTACCTGGACGGCCGACGCGATGACCACGATGAACGCGATGGTCCGCAGGAATGGCGCCGGGCCCAGGACGTACCTGTTGAGGAACCAGGCCGACATCGCCGTGATCACCAGCACGAACGTGTTCGCGATCCCCAGGCGAAAGGCAGTTTGCACCTGCTGCGTCACACCCAGGAACGGGCACAGCCCCAGGAACATCACGAGCGTGAAGTTGCTGACCAGCATCGACGAGATGACGATCCACGCCAGGTCACCCATCAGGCGATCCTCCGTCCCGGGCGAACGGCGGCCCGCTGCGCGCGCATCTCGCGGAAAGCCGACAGCGTGAGCAGCACGATCCCCAGCGTCAGGAAGCCTCCCGGCGGCAGCACCATGATCACCCAGGGCTCCCACGCGGCCGGCATCACCTGCACGCCGAGGAACGTGCCGTTCCCCAGCACTTCACGGATCGCGCCCATGATCGAGAGGCCCAGCGTGAAGCCAAGTCCCGTGCCGAGGGCATCCATCACGGCGCGGTGCACCGGCTGCTTGGCGGCGAACGACTCCTGGCGCCCGAGGACCAGGCAGTTGACGACGATGAGGGCGATGAATGCGCCGAGCGCCCTGTGCACGCCGGGAGTCAGCGCCTCGAGGCTGAGGTCGACCATCGTCACGAACGTCGCAGTGACCAGGATGTACGACGCAATGCGGACTTCGGTGGGGATGCGGTGCCTGAAGAGCGAGACAATGAATTCCGATCCCAGCAGCACGAACATCGTCGCCAGCCCCATCGCCAAGCTGTTGATGACGTTGTTCGTGATCGCCATGGTGGGGCACATCCCGAGCATTTGAACCAGCACGGGATTCTCCTTCCAGATCCCGCGCATGAAGTCGCCGAACAACGGCGGTTCGGGCCGGCGCGGGAGCGCGACACCGCGCTGAACGCTGACGACCTGCGGAGCATCACCGATCACCGGGACTGGAGCTGCGCCCATGGCGGTCACGGCGTCGTCCCTCCGCCATGGTAAGCGACGAGCAGCGGCCGCCAGCGCGCCACCGCGTTGTTGATGATGCGAACGACGGCGCGCGATGAAATGGTCGCGCCGCTGATCACATCCACGTCGCCGGGGTCGCTACCGGTCCGGCGCTTGACGCCCTTGAGTGGCGCGACCGCGCGCGCGAACTGATTCACGAAGCTCGAGTCCTTCTGGATCTTGTCGCCCAGCCCGGGAGTGTCCTTCTGCTCCAGGACCTTCATCCCCAGAAGGCGCCCGCTCTCCGGGTCGAACCCGAAAATCAGGGACACCATCTCGGTGAAGCCGGGTTCAGCCGCAAGCACCGCCACGCCAATACGCCGGTCGCTCGCGTCGTACCCCTGGAAGACCCGGGGCAGCTTGCCCGGATTCCCGACGGGACGCAACACCAGCTTGCCCCCTTCCATATAGAGGGTATCCCAGCGGGCCGGCTCCTGCAGCACTTCGGCAATCGCTCCCCGCATCACCTCCGCGCGGTGGGCCTCGACCCGGGTGATCGTCAACTGATACACCGCGCCCACCAGCAGCCCGGCCACCGCACCCGCGGTGCCCAGGGTAGCAAGCAGCCGCCATGAGGGCGTCGCTGCCTCCTGAGCAGCCGGCGGTGGTCCGCCACCGTGGACGTGGACATGCGTCATGTGGGTGCCCGCCGGCCAGTGCCGAACACCCGCGGCTGCGTGCCCTTGTTGATGAATGGCGTGAACGCATTCATCAGGAGGATCGCGTACATCACCCCTTCGGGGAGTCCGCCCCAGACGCGGATCATCACGACGAGCACGCCGATGCCGGCGCCGAAGATCCAGCGTCCATTCCTGGTGACCGGCGCCGTGACCGGGTCAGTCGCCATGTACACGGAGCCTAACGCCAGCCCGCCGGAGCAGAGCATGAACAACGCGCCGGGGGCGCTGGGCCTCACGGCATGGAGCGCCGCGCTCACGGCGGCCACGGTCGCGAAGATGGCCACGGGGATTCGCCAGTTCATCAGGCCGCGCCAGACGAGCCAGGCGCCGCAGAGCAGGATGAGCACCACCGATGTCTCGCCGATCGAACCGGTGGTATTGCCGATCAGGAGCGAGGTGATGCTCGTGCCCTGCCCTTCGAATTTCAGCAACCCGAGCGGCGTCGCGGCCGTGAGGCCATCGAGCGTGACGGGGTGGGTAAACGGGAACGCGAAGTTGTCGCCGCGCAGCGACCACCACGCGTCACCGACCGTGGGCCACGTCGTCATCGGCACCGGAAACGAAGCCTGCAGGAACGCGCGCCCGATCAGCGCCGGATTGAAGACGTTCTGTCCGAGACCGCCGAAGAGCATCTTCCCGAACCCGATGCCGAACGCGCCTCCCAGCATCGCCATCCACAGCGGCAACCCGGCTGGCAACGTAAGCCCGAGGAGTACACCGGTGATCGCCGCAGAGCCGTCCCATATCGAACCCGATTTCCCGAGCAGGCGCTCGGTGATCATCGCGCCTGCGGCCGCTGCTGCGATCACCAGCAGTGCGCTGACGCCGAAGAACCACGTGCCTGCGAGTACGATCGGTGCCAGGCTTGCCGCCACGGTCCACATGATGCGTGGCGTGGTGTCCTTCGCCCTCAAATGCGGCGACGCCGAGACGACCAGTGCGGGCGTGGTCATGCGACGGCCGCCTTGCGCTTCCGCAGCCCGGCCTTGCTGAACGAAAAGAGCTGCGACAGCGGAATGTTCGACGGGCACACGAACGAACAGGAGCCGCACAGCATGCAATCGGCGAGATGCAGCGGCTCCATGTCCTCGTATCGTTCACGCATCGCGTACTCGCCCAGCGCCGAGGGATTGAGGAACACCGGGCACGCATCGAGACAGCGCCCGCAGTGAATGCAGGGGTAGACCTCCGGTCCGCGCATTTCGCTCTGCGCCAGCACCACGATGCCGGTTGTGCCCTTGGTGACCGGCGCATCGAGGTTCGCCTGGGCGAGTCCCATCATCGGACCGCCAACGATGACCTGCCCTGCGTCTTCGGTGATACCGCCGCAGTACTCGATCACGTCCCGCAGTTTCGTTCCCACCGGCACGATAAGATTGGCGGGCGTATGCACGCCGCGGCCGCTCACGGTGACGATGCGCTCGATCAGTGGCAGCCCGGTCTCGAAGACCTCGGCGATGGCGGCCACCGAGCCGACGTTCTGCACGAGCACGCCCACGCTGGCCGGCAGCTTCCCGGACGGCACTTCGACACCCGTGACCGACTTGATGAGCATCTTCTCCGCGCCCTGCGGATATTTGACGGTCAAGGGTAGAACCGAGACGTCGAGATCCGTCGGGATGGCAGCCCGCAGGGCCTCGATGGCGTCCGGCTTGTTCCGCTCGATACCGATCACCGTCCGGGACACGCCTAACGCGCCCATCATCACGCGAACGCCGTAGAGCACGCGCGCGGGGTATTCCACCATCACCCGGTGGTCGGACGTGAGGTATGGCTCGCACTCGGCGCCGTTGACGAGCAGGGTCTCGATTCTGGTGTTCGCCGGCGGAACGAGTTTCACATGGGTTGGAAACGCCGCGCCGCCCAGGCCGACGACGCCGGCCTCCTGCACCGCCTTGACCACCTCGGTCGTGGCAAGCCCCTCCCAATGCGGTACGAGCCGGGGGCGCGGCAGCTGCAGCGCATAACGATCGACGGCGATCCGCACGGACAGCGCCATGGTGCCGTCGATGTGCGGCCACCACTCCACACCTGTCACGGTGCCGGCAGCCGACGAGTGTATCGGCACCGACATCCAGCCGTCAGCCGTACCGACGGGATCGCCCCGCTCCACGTGATCGCCTTTCTTCACCACGAGCACCGCCGGTTTCCCCGCGTGCTGGCGCAGGGGCAGCACGACCTCGCCCGGGAATGGCATCCGGCGAATCGGCAGTCCGGAGGTCAGCTCCTTGCGCTCCGGAGGGTGCACACCGTGACGGAATCCGAGTTTCTCGAGCACGGTGTTCTCAGTTGAAGGGCTTCGCCCGTTCAATCCACTTTGCGAGGTCTCTCTCTTTGGGATTGAGCGGCGTGCCTGGATGAATGGCAGCGACGGGACACTTCTCCGCCGCCTGCACCAGCTGCGCAAACGTTCCTGCCCTCGGGTCCTTGATGTACGCCTGCCTCTCCGCGTTGTACGCGAAGAGCCGGTTGTTCAGGTCCGTGCACTCGTTGCAGGTGGTGCATCTGGCCGAATCGATCGACGGCTCGATGGCCAGGTCGTCGTCAGCGACGGCAACTGCGGCCGCAGCCGGCGTGACCGCTTGCGAGATCGTCTCGACCTTTTGCTCACCGTTGGCGCCCTGCACAGCGACACCCGTACCGTTCACCGTCTGGGCCGCACCAGAGGCTAGCGTGCCGTTCAAAGCGGACACACTCGATACGGATGCCACTGCTACAGGCGTTCGCGTCACCGGCGATGCCGGAACGCTCGCTCCTTCCGCCACGGCGAGAAACTCGCTCACCGTGTGGTGTCCTCCGGCGCTCCGCAGCAGGCCTTCAGCCAGCCGCCGTGCGAGCAGCGCCGGGTACGTCTGCTTCATTTCGTTGAGGCGCGCGTCGTGCTCCGCGCGCATCGCAGCCAGCTTGTCTTCGTACGCCTGCTCCAGATCGGCGAGGATGCGATCGCGAACCACGGGCGCGATCTCGTCGCCGGCCAGCTGGCGCAGCTCGGACCAGAATCCCAGTCGTTCCTCGGCGAGCGAGACGATCTCCGGCGCGACCCGCAGCCGCCGCAGGTGACGGTCGCGGTCCACTGTCCAGATGAATGGAATCCGGTCGGCGCGATCGTCAGGCGACAGCTTGATGTATTCGTGGAACTGAACCATCTCGTCCGACCACTTGTCGCGCGAGACTTCCTTGAAATGCTTGCGGAAGCGACCCTCGGTCGCCGCCCAGTCGGCGATGGTCAGCGGAGCGTCCATCGTCCGTTCCGTGCCATCGTCGTCCGTGTACGCGATCGCGTATGTCGGCCAGGCGTCGTCCTTCGCGGGATTGCCGTCGAGCGTCAGGCAATCGGCCAGCGACGTGCCGGCGTCGGGATCATAGGTGAGGAACGGGAACGCCCGGCTCTCCAGTGCCATACGCGCCGCACGCTGCGCCGAGTTGTCGGCCAGGCCGTGCTCGACCGGACAGGGCGTGTAGATGTTGAACACGACCGGGCGGCGCTTGTGCAGCCCGCGCAGCACGCCGGCCATGAGGTGCGACGGCGACGCCTGCGATGACTGATGCACGAACGCCCCGCGGTGAGCGATGGCGAGGAGCGCGAGTTCCTTTCGCGCTTCGGTCTTGCCGTGGTGCGCCGCGCCGTACGCCGACATGTCGGCGACCTGGCCGGTGTAGCCGCTGGTGCACGCCTGGCCGCCGGTGTTCGAGTACACCTGCGTATCCAGCACGACCACGCGCACCGGTTTTCCCGATGCGAGCAGCCGCGACAGGTTCTGGAAGCCGATGTCCAGCATGGCTCCGTCGCCACCCATGGCGAAGATGGGCGGGCACATGCCGAATTCATCGTCGTCGAACTTCGACCAGTCGAACGCCGCGAACTCTGTTTCGTCCGGTGCGCCCTGGTACCGGTCGGCGAGCAGCAGCTCGGCGCGGCGCACGGCGATGAACCCGTCGGCCATCTTCCGCATGTGCGCCTCGAAGACGCCGATGGCGATCGACGGCGCATCCTGGAAGAGATGGTTGACCCAGGGGAACGGATACGGGTTGTACGGATACGTGCTTCCCCACACCGACGAGCACCCCGTGCTGTTCGCCATGCCTAACCGCGCGCGCCCCTTCCCGCTCGGTCCCTCGAGGTAGCGCCAGCGGAGGTCCCGCAGCGCCCCGATCGAGCGGGTGAGGGCCGTGATCGTCTCGCGTTTGGCGTCGTCGAGCGGCAGCGCGAATGTCTCAGCCGCCAGCGTGGCCGCTTCCAGCTTCGCGTCCGCCGCGAGGAGCTTGCGCGCCTTCTCGTCCAGCGCGGCAATCAGCGTGTCGAGCCGGGTCACGTACTTCTCCACCCGCGGGCCCATGAGTGCGTGGACGGCGGAGAGAATCAGGTGGACCGCGGTCTTTTCGCCGCATCCCATGCACGCGCCATCGCCGCCGACCATGGAGCGATAGGTCGCTTTCCTGAGCAGGAGCGACGGCAGCACGCCGATTCCTTCGTCCAGGTTCGAGACGCTGACGTAGCGATCGGCGGTATCCGGAAGTTGCTGCCAGAAATCCCAGTTGCGGCGCAGACGGCCAAGATTGGCGTCATCCTGTTTCACCGTGACCAGAGCCTGATCCGGACACACGGCCACACACAGGTTGCATCCCTTGCAGGTCTCGGGATTGATCGTGATCGAAAGCAGGCCGCCGGTGCCTTTCTGCTTCGACTCCGGCATGTCGTAGAACGGCTGTGTTCGTGCGAAGCGCATCTCGCCGGCCACGGCGTGCACCGCGTCGAATTCCGCGTCCAGCACGGTGAGCCGTTCGGCGTCCCACCCGAGCTTTGCGCGCACCGTGCCAAAGGCGCTGCCTAACGCCTCATTGAACGGGAGCTCGGCGCTGCCGTCCAGGGCGCGACGGGTCTCCTTCGCCAGCGGTTTCACCACCGTACGCAGGCGCTCGACCGGCTTCGCTGCGTGCACCGTCTCGATGGCCGCGCCGATCACGTCCTCGACGCTGTTCACCAGCGCGGGAATCGCCGCATCCGGGCACTGCACCCAGCACTGCGCGCATCCGGTGCACTTTTCGGCGATGAATTCCGGAACCTCCAGCCGCGACCCGCTCAGGTCGCGCATTGCGCCGGTGGCCGCGGGAATGGCGCTGATCGCCGCGAAGGGATCCGCCAGACCGTCCTGCGACACGGCGCACAGGCCGCAGACCTGCTCCCAGAACCTGCCCGGATTGCCGATGCCGGGTGCCGCGTTGGGCTCGTCGAGGAGCGCCGGGATCTCCGGCACCACGGCCGGCGCCTGATTGCCGTCACTGACCGGAATGGCATCGACGGCGCGAGCCTCGTCGAAGCCGCGTCGTATGACGCGCAGGTTGTCCTCGACGACGTTGGCGCCACGGTGGCCGAACTTCTTCTCCAGTTGGTGACGGATCCCGTTGAACAGCGCGGTCTCGTCGTTCCCCTCGCGCGCCAGGAGAGACGATGTCCTGAAGAACGCCCCCATGAATGCCGCACCCTGCATCCGGAAACGCAGGTCTGCGTCAGATGCCTCCGCGGCGGCTATCTGGAACGCGTCGAGCGTGAAGAACCGGATCCTGCGTTCGGAGATCTCACGGCGCGCCCACGAGGGCAGGTGCGCCCATGACGCCTCGGGAGTCAGATCGCTCTGCAAGACGAACACCCCGCCGTCAGCGAGCCCGGAGAGGGGATTGGAGTGCCTGAAGACGTTAGGGTCGGGCGACAGCACCACGTCCACATGCTTCAATTCGCCGTTCAGGCGAACGGGCTCATTCGACAGCGTGGCGTAGAACGTCGTAGGCTGTCCCTTCTTCTCGCTGCCGTACTTCGGGTTCGCCTTGATGTGAAGCCCGAAGAGCTCGAACGCGGTCATCGCGAGGTTCTTCCCCATCGTGATCGCGCCCCACCCGCCTATCGAGTGAATGCGGACGGAGATCGAGCCCGCGGGGAGCAGGTTGAAGTCGCCCGCCGAGGGCAGGGCCAGCGACCCGACTCCCGGATAGGCGTCCTCCACCTGCTCCTGCCAGATCTGGAGCTTCGGCAGCCGCGTGTCCTTGCGGAGGAAGTCGATCCCCAGATAGAACTGCCGCCGCCGCGTCCCACCCGGCAGCATGTTCTCGACCGCCGCCACGAGATCACCGGGCTGCAGGTCCCTGCTCCCAAGGCCAAAGCAGCCGGAGAAGAAGTCGGGCGTCTCGTCAGGCGCGATCGCGGAGAGACCCGCGAACGGCTTTGGTTCGCCGCGTGAACGCCCATTCTCGGCGCCCTTCGCCATGGCTGCCCGCAGCTCGCGCAGCAGCGGCGGATCGACGGCCAGCGGCTGGTCGGTGCGCTCGAGCACGACGACGCCCTTCCTGCCGGCCAGGAGGCGCGTGATCAGGTCGGAGGGGAACGGGCGGAACATCCGCAGATTGACCACGCCCACCTTCAGCCCCCGCGATTCCCGCATGAAATCGGCGACCGCCTCGGCGTTCGGGATCAGCGAACCCTGGCCGAGGATCACGTAGTCGGCGTCGTCCATGCGGTACGCGCCCACGCGAGCATAGCGACGGCCGGTGAGCGCGAAGAACTCCTCGAAGGCTCGGTCGGTGAGATCGGCGACGTGCTCGAAGTAGAATGGCCGCTGCGCGGCGACTCCCTGCTCGTAGCTGTCCTGGTTCTGCACCACGCCCAGCATGGCCGGGTAGTCCAGGTCGAACAGCTCGGGAATGCGGCGCCGGCGCGCGCCGAAGACGAGCCTTTGCGCTGGTGTCGGCGAGTCGATGATGTCCGACGGGTCGCCAAGGAATTCCCTGATCAGCTCGGGCTCGGGCAGCCGGAGCGATTCGATCACGTGGCTGGTGAGGAATCCGTCCTGGGCGATGATGCCCGGATTGAGCGACAGCTCGGCGACGCGGTGGGCGATCAGGTTGAGATCCGCCGACTCCTGCACGTCCTTCGCGAAGAGCTGGAAGAAGCCCGTGTCGTCGACCGCATGATAGTCATCGTGTCCGGCGTGGACATTGAGCGCATGCTTCGTAAGGGCGCGGGCCGCGATATTCAGCACGTAGGTGAGCCGCTTGCCCACGGCGGGATAGAGCGACTCGTGCATGTACACGATGCCCTGCCCGCTCGAGAAGTTCGTGGCGCGAAGGCCCGACATGCTCATTCCAGCCGTGACCGCCGCCGCCGCGTGTTCTCCTTCCGGCTCGAAGAAGAGCAGCCGGCGACCGAACACGTTCAGCGTGCCCTCGGCGACCGCCGCCGCCCACCCCTCGCCCATCTGGGTCGACGGCGTGATCGGGTAGGCGCCAGCCGCTTCGCTGGCGGCGGTTTCCATGGCCACCACGGCGCCGGAACCATCCATCGCCTCGACGATGCCGGGGTAGCGTGGCGCTGGCGCGCTTTCCTCTCGCTTCCGAGGGGACCAGAGTTTCATGCGACGGCTCTCCGCGACGCGTCGGCGTGCCTGACGAACTGCGCGCCCTGCAGCCAGACGATGGCATTGGTCGGACAGCGGGCGATCGCCGCCGGATCTTCCTGCGACAGCAGGGACTCGTCGATGACCGCGACGCCGGTGGCGACGCTGATGAGTCCCGGCGCCGCGTCCTGCACGCACTTTCCGCAGGCGGTGCACGCCACCTCGCATTGCTCCAGCACGGCGTCACCCGTCAGCAGGTTCCGACACTGCACCAGCAGGTGCTGCTCAAGCGGTCGGATCACGAAGAGATCCTTGGGGCACGCCGTCACACAGTCACCACACGCCGTGCACAGCGCCGGCTCCACGACCGGGAGTCCGGCGTCATCCATGGTGATCGCGCCGAACTCACAGGCCGTAGCGCAGTCACCAAGCCCCAGGCATCCCCACGCGCATCCTTTGCCGCCACCGGCCACCGAGCTCGCGGCCGCGCAGGTGCGGAGGCCGCGGTACTCCACCGGCCGGCTGGTGACATCGAATCCGCCGGCGCACAACAGTCGCGCGACGCGTTTCACGGCCTGGCCGGCATCGATGTCGAGGTATTCGGCGATCGCCGCCACGCCCTCGGCGTTTATCACGCTGCATTGTGCCGGCTTGATCTTCCCTTCCACGGTCTGTTCGGCGAAGGCGCGGCAGCCCGGCAGTCCGCAGGCGCCGCAGTTGGCGTTAGGCAGCATGCCGGCGACCGTGTCGATGCGCGGGTCTTCCCAGACCCGAAGCTTCATGTACGCCGCCGCGATGAAGCTCGCGAATACGACGCCCACGCCGCCGATGATCGCCATCGAGAGGAGGACCATATCAGGTCAGCCCCGTGAGATCAGCCTGCCCCAGCAGCCACGAGGCGAGCCGGTCGACGGCATCCGGCGAATCGGCCGATGCGGGGGCGCCAGGCGGGATCGGGCGGTTCGCCGGCGCCGCCGCCAGCGCCGCCAGCTGGCGAAGGTCTTCGCGCAGTTGCCAGGCGCTCATCCCCGGCACCGCCGCGAACGGCGGCGTTGGGATGCGATCGATGCTCATGCGCTGCCACTGGTCCGTGCCCGCCGCCGGATCGTGCGTGAAGGAGGCGGCGCTTTCCGGCACGATGGCTGCGAAGCCAGGACCGTCGAACTGCACCATGCGCTCGACTGCGGCGACATCGCTCGTCTGCATGACGAACGTGCCCGGTGTCACCAGGCGCACCAGCGCGGCGGGGGGACAGGCTCCCTCGACGACCAGGACGATCTTCTGCCGCCCGTCTGCGTAATCGGCAAGCGTCCCCGCGTGAAGGTCAGCCCCAGCGACCGTGGCGACGAGCGGTGGCGCCGAGCGGCGTTCGGCACGGGTCCACGAGTGAAACGGCAAATGGACGACGGTGGGCGCCGGCTCAGTGGATTTGTGGTCCGCGCGCACCCACTCGATCACGCGCGCAGCCGCGAAGACGCGACCGGCCTCCGCCAGCGCGTCGTCGATCGTGGACGCCAATGATCTGTCTGCGTCGACCGACACCGTCATCACCTCGATTTCGGCGCAGGCTTCGCGCAACGCGTCCAGCGCGCGCTTCATCTCCTTCCGGACTTCGGGCGTCAAGGCGCGCGGGCGACCGAACAACGCGGCAAAGCGGCTCGGGTCCACGCGGCCCGCGGCGAACGCGCCCAGTTCAGCGCCTATTCGCGCCGCGCGATCCACGTCGCTCGCTGCCTGCTCGTTCCACCATGCCTCTCCACGGGCAAGGGCGCTTTCGACCGCCGCGCGGAAGGCGTGATGCACGGGCGCAAGCGCTTCCTGCGCCCGCTGCACATTCGTGCCGGAGACGAGGTCAGACGGCATAGCGGTCCAGCTCCGTGTCCAGCAGGGTGAGTCGTTCGCGCGCGGTCCGGCCGGGGACGCGCCGCAGCGTCTCGTAGCAGATCCTGGATGGATCTCGGAAAAAGACGCCGAGCCGGATCGGCTCTGCTGATTGCGCCAGTTCGCGAGCGGCTGCGAGGTCGGACGGGTCATGCTGCCGGCGCTGCTGATAGACACTCTCCAGCGCGGGGACATTCACGCCGTCATCGTGAACGAGCAGCTCCACCAGCGCCGGCTTCTTCACTGCCTCGCCATAGATGCCGGGCGTGTAGATGGGGCAGCGCTGGAGGATGCGCACGAAGGCCAACCCGCGGTGCTTGTGCGCGGCGCGCAGCGTCGCGTAGAGATGCGCCGGCACGAACTCCGCCGTCTGCGCGATGAACGAGGCGTTGGTCACGCCTAACGCCACGGTGAGGGGATTGAGTGCCGGCAGCAGCGAGCCCCGCGGTTGCGTGTTGCTCACCAGGCCCTGCGGCGTGGTGGGCGACGTCTGGTTCTTCGTGAGTCCGTAGATGCCGTTGTCCAGCAGCATCACGGTCAGGTCGGGGTTGTAGCGCAGCGCGTGGATCCAGTGTCCGGCGCCGATTGAGGTGCAATCGCCGTCGCCCATGACCACGAAGACGTCCAGATCGGGACGATGCAGCTTGATGCCCGTCGCCACGGGAAGGGCGCGACCGTGGATCCCGTGGAAGCCGTAGGTGGTCAGGTAGTGCGGGAACCGGCTCGAACAACCGATCCCGGAAACGAAGACCGTGGTCTCGGGCTTGAGTTGCTCCGCGGTCAGCAGCTTCTGCACCGCCGTGAGCACCGAATGATCGCCACAACCCGGACACCAGCGGGCGCGCGCTCCTTCATAGTCGCTCAGCGCGTACTCGCGGTCCTCATCGTCGGCCGCGCCCAGCAGCCCGCACCCGAGGTCGGTCATGATGCCTCCGTCACAACGGTGCGCCGCCGGATGATCTCCAGGATCGTCGCCGGCTTGAACGGCTCGCCGGGGACGCGGGTCCAGCAGTCGATGTCGACCAGCGTTGCCGCGCGCAGCAGCCACGCCAATTGTCCACGACGGCGGTTCTCCCCCGTGATGTATGGATCGTCAGGCTCGTCGCTGTAGTTGATCTCCACCGTCATCACGCGCTTGAAGCGCGCGAAGATCTCACGCAGCCCCGGCTCGAGGGGCGACAGGAATCGCAGGTGCAGTGACGACACCGCCCGCCCCTCGGTACGCGCCCGGTCAACCGCTTCTTCGATGGCTCCTTTGGTGCTGCCCCATCCGACGACGAGGAGTTCACCTGCGTCAGGCCCGTACACCACGGGCGGCTCCAGCGTCGACTGCAGCACCGCCAGCTTCCTGCTGCGCATGGCCGAACCCTGCTGATGCACCCCGGCGCTGTACGCCACCTTGCTCCGATCATCGTGCGACAGCCCCGTCAGCGTATGCATGCCTCCGGGCTGCCCCGGAATCGCCCGGCGCGACAGCCCCGTCTCGGCATTCCATCCGTAAGCCTTGAACTCGTCAGGCAGGGCCGCGAGATCCACCGGAGCCGCCTGCCAGCGCACGTCCAGCGCGGGCCGCGGGAAGGGCTGAACACCTGTGGCCAGGTTCGCGTCGGAGAGCACGATGACCACGGTGCGGAAGGCCTCGGCCAAGCGTCGCGCCGTGACCATGACGTGGAAGCACTCTTCGATGGTCGCCGGCGCGAGCACGATGCGTGGCGCGTCGCCGGGTTGGGCGAATAGCGCGGCGAAGAGATCAGACTGCTCGACCTTCGTCGGCAGGCCGGTGCTCGGACCGCCGCGCTGCACGTCGACGACGACGAGCGGCACTTCGGTCATGATCGCGAGTCCGATGAACTCGGTCTTGAGAGCGAGCCCCGGACCAGACGTGATGGTGAATGCGACCTTGCCCGAGTACGACGCCCCGATCGCCACACCCGCCGCTGCGATCTCGTCCTCCGCCTGGTGCACGACGCCGCCGAATTTCTCGAAGACCTCGCTCAGGTAATGCGAGACCGACGTGGCCGGCGTGATCGGATACATCGCGCACAGTTCCATGCCGGCGGCGATCGCTCCCATCCCCAGCGCCTCGTTGCCATTCATCACCACCATCGGCCGGCCGCCTTCCATGGAAGGCACCGTGATCCGGAAATCGAGGTGCCTGCCCGCCCAGTCGTAGCCGAGCTGCACCAGCGCCACGCTCTGACTGTAGACGTCCTCTGACTTCTTGCGGAACGCGTGCGCGATCTGCTCGGCGATTCGCTCGAGGTCCCGACGGTAGATCCACGCCAGCATCCCCAGGGCGAACATGTTCTTGCCCTTCCGCGGATTATCGACCAGCGAAAGGCACTGCGCCTCCATGGGAACCGGGATGATGCGGTAGCTGCGGGATGAGAGCTCGTTCATCGCCGCGTTCCACGCGGCGCGCACGGCCTCGTCCTCGTGTGTCGCCCACGTATCCTCGAGCAGCAGCACCGCGTCCTCGGCTAGCGCGCCGAGCCGGTGACGGGCGAGAAGCACCTGTTCATTGAAGGCGACGACGAGGTTGGTCTGGTCGCCCCAGTTGGTGATCTCGCGCGAGCCGAGCCGGATGCGGATGCCGCTCGCTCCCTCGGGGACGCGCGGCGGCGGCTGGATCTCGGCGGGGATGATCTCCACCGTCCACACGCCGTTTCGCATCCGGGCGGACACGGCGCCGAAGATCTGTCCGCACTTCTGCGCGCCTTCGCCGGCGTCGGAGACAACCTCCAGCGTGTGCTCGGCCAAAGTCGCCTCGCGCCGCGCTGCGTCAGGCGGCGCGTCAACAACGGATGCCGCAGGTTCCAACGACGTCGCCACCAGCGCTCCCGTTCAAGGGTTCGCCGATGGGTGCGCGCCAGTTCCAGTGGTTGCGGCCTCCCACCGGCAGACTACGGGATCAGGCAGCGCCGCGCACGATGTGACCGAGGCTCCGCTGGTCCCTTGCAACCAGTATCAGGCAGGCAGGTAAGGCGGATCTGTCGGGCTACTCCCGAGGGAGTGGCAGGGCTTTGCCCGCGTCCACCGCCGGGGGAATCCTGACAACGGCGCCTCTGACCCGCCGTCCTTCCTGAACGCGGCTCATCTCGACAAGACGCCGCAGTCGCGGCAGGTTTCGCCAGCGATGAGCCTGACGAGTGCGACCTTTCGCCGTGGCTCTCGATCCGTCGGTCAGGAGGTCAGTTGGTACCACGGTCGAAGGCGCCTGCATTGGTTGTTGCCTGCGGTGCCATTGGGCTCGCGCTCGGGTGTGGTAATCATGGTGGAAACGGAGGACCCACCGGCCTCGGCCCGCCTGGTGGACTCGCCAACTGCAGCGCGCCGCAGTTCCTGACGACCTCCCTCGTTCTGTTCGAGAACATCCGCTTCATCTCTCCGCTCGGGAATCTCAACCCGCCGCCTCACACCTTCCCGACCGACCACCTCTATTTCTACATGGCGGTGGCCACTGCGGCGATTGTCGCGCCGGGTGACATCGTCGTGACCGAGGTGCTGGTGCAGCATCGCACTGGCGGAGGTCAACCTGACCTCGACGATTACTCTGTGACGTTCTTCCCGTGCGCCGACGTGATGATCCAGCTCGGGCACGTGGCGCGCCTGGGGACGCAATTCAGTGCGAAGGTCGGTGCGCTCGACGGCGAGTGTGCCGCGCCGTATCCGACGGGTGGCTTCACGTACCAGCAGTGCCGGAAAAGCGTGAACGTCTCGATGGCGGCAGGTGAGGCGATTGGCGTGACGGGCGGCACGCTCGATGTCTTCGCCAGGGACCGTCGCGTCAACGTTTCGTGGGCAAATCCTGCCCGCCTGAGTGATGCTGTCGGGGACTTCGGTGACAGGCATGTCGCTTGCGCGATCGACTATTTCGTCGCGCCCATCGGCGACCAGCTTCGGTCGAAGCTCGGGACACAGGGAGCGGTCCGCAGGACGCCCCCCGTCTGTGGCGACGTGGCGCAGGACGTGGTGAACACGGCAGCGGGACGCTGGTTCCAGCCCGGCAGCCCTACCTATCCCGAAGACCCGCACCTCGCGCTGGCGCACGACAACGTTGTTCCCTCGCTGGGTGTTTTTTCGGTCGGCACGTCGATTCCGTCGCTCCCGGCCAATGTCTACACCTTCCCGCCAGTGCCGATCGGGCGGACAAATCTCGACTTCCGATACGTGGCGACCGTCGGAGAGATCATCTGCTACACTGTCTCCCGGAATCAGCGCGTGTTGTTGCAGCTGGTCTCGGCAGTGCGCCTCAAGGTGGAGGGCATAGGTCCCGGCGCGTGCGGTGATCCGGGCACGTGGGCTTTCAGCGCGGGCGCGGTCGAGTTCGAGCGGTGATTCCGCGCTCGTCCCACGAGCAAGGGACGGTCCGCAGCTAGGCGGGGTCAGCGCTGCGCTGGCGCCGCGCCAGCATGACCCCTGCCATCAGTGCAACAAGAAACGCCGGAGCAGCGGTGAAAGCCGGCCAGGCGACAAGCGCCACAAGCCAGGTCGGTCGAATCCCTGATGCGGTCGACAGAGAGTGAATCATTCCGGCGACCGCCAGAAGGAATGCCCCGATCGCAACCGCAACGGCCACATGCAAAGCACCCGATCCAGGCGAGCTTCGCAGTCGATAGTGCTCGTGCCAGATATGCGCCGCGTAGACAATGCCACTGGCCAACCAGGCCGCGAGTCGCCACGCGTGCACGTGATCCGACGGCAGCGCGAAGACCCTGCCTATGAGAAAGTACGCGACGCCGCCGCGAAGGGCGGCACGAATCCATGCCTGACCTGATGGTTCCAGGAGGAGCCTCTCGCTTTTCAGGCGTCAGGTGTCATTCCTGACGAGCGGTTACCCAACCACGTTGTAGACTGGCGCCTCGTTCAGCGTCTCTTCGATGCACTCCACCATCGTTTCGCGATGCTCCAGGTCGATGGCGAGACCAGACGCCGCGAATACGTTCGCGGCGTGCACGTGATCCATCGCTTCGCTCACGTAGATCAGGAGCCAGCCCGTCTCCCCCGGCAGCACAAAGGCCTGCTCGGCACGGACTCCCGCGGCGGAAAACGACTGCCTGACTTCATCGGCGCGAAAGGTCAACTCGGCGAGCCAATCGCGAAGGCGGGCTTCCTTGCCGGGTTTGATGCGGTGAATCCAGGTCTGGAGCATTGGCGGATTCCGGTATGGTGAACGCTATGCAGGCATCTACAGTCTCACATCGGACGAATCCCTGCAATACGCGCCTGATCTCTGACAGCGTGTGCATCCGCAGCCGCCGACCTTCGCCATTTGCCGTGGAGTTCCCGCGGCGCAGCTCCGGATGGCCCGCGAGGTCGGCACGGATATAGGTCCGTTCTCAGCAGGTGGGCATCGAGCGCCTTGGCCCCGATGGCAAGCCCATCGAAGAACTGGTGGGCGCTGGCTCAAAGTGAAGCAATGACTCGGGAAGCGGACACAGAATGGTGAATCGTCCGCTTCCCTCGCTCAACTTGCTCGCCCGCCTAGCCTCCTGCCGTCGTCAGGCGCCGCTCGGCCTCCTCGAGGCCGAGCGGTGGCGTAGTTCCTCCTTCCAGCACCAGCACCGAACCTTGAGGAGGGTCAGTCAGTTGCGCCGTAATATCGGGTACCGGTGAGAAAACACTCGCAGTGGCCTCGAGAGCGCGATCCGACAGGTACAATTGCACCTTGCCGCCCGGCGTGCCGGGCCTGTACCACACGCGTGCTTCGCTCCGGTTCGGCAGTGTGCTGGCCGGAGAGTTCAGATAGCGAGAGAGTGCCGCGACGAATGCGGCAGCCTCGCTGCGCGCATTGAAGGCAAGTTCGTTCGTCATTCAGACCGGCCAATCGCGGAGCATGCGTTCTGTTTCCTCGGCGTGTCCGCTCTCGTCACGAACCATGTCCTCGAGCTGCACGGCAAGGCCCTTGTCACCACTGGCTTCGGCTTCCTCGGCGCGCTTGGTGTAGTCCTTCGTGGCGCGCCGTTCGGCCACGAGGATCGCTTCGAGCATTTCATGATTGGTCTTCGCCGGCGCGACCGGTCGCGGGACCGTGGTTGGCTCACCGCCAAGCGCGACGATCTTGTTGGCGAGGAACTGGGCGTGGAGCTGCTCGTCCGCCACTTCGGCCAGGAAGAACTGAGCCAACTGGGGCCGGTAAGGACCGGTGGCCTTGGCGGCATAGGTGAGATACTGAATGATCGCGCCGAACTCTCCAGCGAGGTCTTCGTTGAGATGGGCGATGAGCTTGTCGGTTCGCCGAGCCATTTGGTTCTCCCTCACGTGCAGCGTGGTTCGTCAGTCGTTGGTGGGCGTGCTGACTGACGCATTTGGCGCGCTGCGGTCAGCGCTCAATTGAACGTGTCGAAGAATGGGACGCCACCGACGTCTCGAACCCCGGTCGGAGCCATACAAAACGTAGGGATTTCCCCCGCTGATGTCGGCTGACGCCTGGGCGACCGGCGCCTCTTTGACAGGGTCCGCAAACGCGGTATACTCCCCGACTAGACCATTCGGTCTACTCGGACCCTTGCCGACGCACAGGAGACACGACCATGCGAGTTGCGAAGGAGAACGTGGACGTCAGGCTGGAAATTCCAGGTGTGGTAATCCGCCAGCGAAAGGACTTTGGCGACGTGCGCGGATTCGACAAGATCAGCGGCGAGTATTTCACTCTGGCGGCGGGGGTCGATACCACCCCACTCTTCCAGGGACTCGAAGGCAACCTTTGTCAGTGCCCTCACTGGGGTTTCGTGTTGCGCGGCGAGCTCACGACGACTGACGCAAGCGGTGCGCAGGAGACCGTGACTGCCAACGACCTGTTCTACTGGGCGCCTGGGCATAACGTCAGGGTCGACGCGGATGCCGAAATCGTCATGTTCAGCCCGCAGCGCGAGCACAGTCTGGTCATCAGCCACATGATCGAGAAGGTCACGAGCTGACGCTGCGTTGAGTGGCCTGGCCTTTGTTCCCCTGGTACCGTTACTCGACCACAAGAAGCTGACGCACTCAACCAAGCAACGCCTGCTCGATGTTGGCCTGGCCATGCTGCTCGAGCATGGCTACAACGGGCTGGGCATCCAAGCCCTGCTTGAGGCGGCGCGTGCGCCGAAGGGTTCGTTCTATCATCATTTCAAGGACAAAGAGGACTTCGCGCTCCAGGTCATCGACCAGTACATGCGTCAGGTCCATGCTGGTCTTGACGATTGCCTGGGAGAGAAAGACCGGCCCCCACTCGAGCGAGTGCGCCGGTTCTTTGAGTCGACTCGACAGAGTTACAGGAAGCAGGGTTATCTGGGCTGTCTGTTGGGTGGGCTCGGGCAGGAGCTGTCGGGGACGAACGACGTGTTCCGGCGAAGGATCGAGCAGTGTCTTTCCGAGATTGCTGAGCGGACTGCGGATTGCCTGGAAGAGGCACGGCTGCGAGGCGACATCCCAGCCGAGTCCGACACGCGTCGAATGGCAGGCCTGCTGGTTGACTGCTGGGAAGGAGCAGCCCTGCGAAGCCGACTGCGGGGGAATGCCTCGCCGCTCAACGCGATGCTCGACTTTTTCTTCCAGACCGCAGTCGTGCGCTGAACTGTTCCTTCACCGAGTTTGACTCCGGTGGGTGATTGCTGCAGTTCCCGTGTTCAACACCTGAAGTGACTCAGGTGTCTCGTTCCTCGGCTGGTGCCGCTCCGGCCGCCGTATCGCGTCCCTTGCCAGACGTGGAGGGCAGTTCGACGAAACCTGGCACGCGAGGCACCTCGGCGAATGCCGTGAACAGCCGGTGGCGGAGCCACGAGCTTTCGCGCACGCAGGTCGAGCCAGCCTCCGGTCGAGCGTACCGTGGCCGCGCGCTCGCCGGAAGACAGCCAGATCTCGTTCTCGATCACGAACCGCGCGCCATCCGCACTCATCGCCAATACTGCATAGGTGACCGTAACCGTGTCGTAGAGTCCGACTTCGCGGAAGTACTCGACCTTCGTCCTTCTGCACGACGGAAACCTGTCGGTACGCCTAACGCTTGGCACAACGGAAGGTCAAGACCTGGTTCTCGACTCGGCGCGCCGCCAACGACGAATGCGGGTCCGAGCCCACAGGTAGTGCGCGGCGGTGCTGGCGCGCAAGTAGTCGCTCAGTGTCCAGGAAGGACCAGTCCAGGAGAACCGCCCCAGAGTAACCAGGTCAGAGTCGGACAGACTGGAGATGAGGGCTACGATCTGGTCATGGTGCGATTCGAAATCTCGCCGAACCGCCTGGAGGGACCGCCGGTGATGCTTGCGGTAGATCATCTCGTTCAGCCGCGGCAGTTCCCGGAGCGTGTAGCCCGGTGCCGGCATTGCCGGCTTCTCGCCCCGCAAGCCGGCGGCATACCAATCGAGGTTCATCTGCTGCCATTCGACCAGGTGCGCCAGCACATCCTTGACCGACCACCCGCCTCGGGTGACCCCGGCTCTCGTCATCTGGCGTGGCGTAAGACCAACCAGCGTTTCATCAAGCGCCGCGCGCTCGCGACGGATCTCGTCCATCAGGGCCTGCTTGCGCAGTCGCTTCCCCATGGGGCTCCCGGAATTGCCGTTCGGTGCCTAACGCCAACGACTCAGTCAACGGTCGAGCAGCCTCACCCCGCCTTTCGTCCCGTGGTCCACAAGAGGCAGCCATGGGAATGCCCTGAACCAGTTTCGACAATATCGCGAGCTCGCGTGAGGTGAGCGATGGAGCGGAATCGAGGGTACCCCTCCCGGGAGACGAACCCGTAATCGAACGGCGTCCTGGCGATGAAGGCGGGAAGTGCGGCGACTGATGCGTCCATGGCCGCATTCCCAGGGCGAGTCTCTGAGGCTGGTTCGATAGACCGCTTGACATGTGACTAAATGGTCACATATTGCCCTTTCCATGGACTTGGTCTTCAAGGCGCTGGCGGACCCCACCCGGAGGCGACTGCTCGACAAGCTGTTCAAGCGCGACGGACAGACACTCGGCGAACTGGAGCGGCGGCTGGCGATGACGCGCTTCGGCGTCATGAAGCACCTCCGCGTGCTCGAGGACGCAGGGCTCATTGTCACGAAGCGACGCGGGCGAGAGAAGCTCCATTTCCTGAACGCCGTTCCAATACGCCAGGTCCACGACCGGTGGATCGACAAGTACGCCGCCCCCATGGCCGCGCTGCTCACCGGCCTCAAGGCCGACATCGAGGAGGACGAGATGGAGAAAGTCTACGAGATCTACATCAAGACGACGCCCGAACGGCTGTGGCAGGCGATCACGGACCCCGAGCTGCGCGCCAAGTACTCGTTCGGAGTGGCCGTGCACTCGACGTGGACCCCTGGCTCGTCGTACCACGCCGGCGCCACCGCGGACACCGCCGCTGAAGGTTTCCAGATCGCCGAAGGGGAGAACCTCGAGGTGGAACCGCCGCGCCGACTGGTGCAGACATTTCGCGCGCTCTGGAGCGACGCAGTCAAGGACGAGGGCACGTCGCGCGTCACCTGGGACATCGAGCCCGTGGGCGACTCCTGTCGCCTGACGGTTACGCACGATCGCCTGCGCGCCGACGCGAACTCGGAGCTCTACGGCGGCTGGCCGATGATCCTGTCGGGACTCAAGACCCTGCTCGAGACGGGAGAGTCGCTCACCACCCCGGGCTCATTGCGTTACCTCAATCAACCGGCGGACTGGCGATGACGCGCAAGCAGAGCCGCCAGCTCTCGGCGTTCATGCATGTAAGCGTCGATGGGTACTATTGCGACGCGAAGGGCGACATGAGCTTCGCCCACAAGAGCGCCGACGACAGGGAATGGAATGAGTTCGTCGCCGGCAACGCCGCCGGCGGCGGCGTCCTCGTGTTCGGTCGAGTCACCTATGAGATGATGGCCGCGTGGTGGCCTACGCCGATGGCGGCGCAGGCTATGCCGGAGGTCGCAGCCCAGATGAATGCGCTGCCGAAGGTCGTGTTCTCTCGGACGCTGGGAGAGGCAGAGTGGAGCAACACGACACTCGTGAAGGACGACCTGGCCGGTACGATTCGCCGGATGAAATCCGAATCAGGGCCGAACATGACGATCCTTGGCAGCGGCAGCGTACTGATACAACTCGCCGAAGCCGGGCTCGTGGACGTGATTCAAGTGGTCGTGAATCCCATCGGTCTTGGCGCGGGCAAGTCGCTGTTCGCCGGACTGAAGGCGCCCTTGAATTTCACGCTTACGAAATCACGGCCGTTCGGGAACGGGTCAGTCGGGCTCTGGTACGCGGCGGGGAGACAGACAGACCCAGGAGGAGCATCGTGGTCTCCGACGGCGCCTAACCGGATAGCGTTCAGCGGATAGCGTTCAGCGGCAGAGTCAGAGCCGGTAAGGGATCGTCGGACACGAACGACCGAACGTGGTGCGACAGTGCGCTGGTGTCCGAAACGTCGACTCGCTCGCGGCCGTTGTAAGAGTAGACGACTTCGGCCGAAGCTCGCGCCGACGACGTGCCACCGAGAGCTCGCATGCCCGATCCCCGCTTCACCATCCGACTCGCCGTTCGCGCCCTGCGCGCGGCGCCACTCGTCACAGTGCTCGCGATCCTCTGCATTGGCTTGGGCATCGGCGGCGTCACCACGGTCTACAGCACCGCCTCGGCGTTTACGTTTCACCCGCTCCCGCAGTTCGTCGAACCGGACCGGCTCGTCATCGTCGCTGACGCGCCGGCCCAGTCGCCGACGGCCAGCTCCACGGTCGCGGCGGGCACATTCACGGACCTGGCTTCGCTCAAGGAGTTCACCGTCTTCGCGGCGCTGACCGACTTCATCGCCAATATCGCGGGCGATGATCTCCCTGAACGCGTCAGTGGAGCGCGCGTCAGCGCCGGCTTCTTCCGCCTTGCGGGCCGCGCACCGATGCTGGGACGCGCCTTCCTGCCTGACGAGATGGAGCCCGGAGCCGATCGCGTGGCGGTCCTCTCACACGGCCTCTGGCAGCGACGATTCGCGGGTGACCCCGCCATCGTGGACCGCACGGTCCGCATCAATGGCGAAGCCTGGATGGTCATCGGCGTCATGCCGGAGGACTTCGTTTTCCCTGCCGGAACGCAGGTCTGGGCGCCGCTCGCATTGTCGCCCGCCGAGGCAGTCGATCGAGGAACCCGCAGCTTCTTCGTGATGGGACGACTGACGCCCGGCGTCACCGTCGAGCGCGCGGTACTTGCTGTCCGCTCCCTTGGCGCGCGCCTGGTCGCGGATTGGCCCGAGGCGTACCGGGACCGCGTCCTTCACGCACAGCCTGCCGAGGCGGTTTTCGGCCAGGGCCCGCGCCCGTTCATGATCGTGCTGCTCGGCGCGGTCGCGTTCCAGCTGCTGATCGCTTGCGCCAATGTGGCGAACCTGCTGCTGGCGCGCGCCACGGGTCGGCGGCGAGAAACAGGCGTGCGGATCGCGCTGGGCGCGACGCGGGCGCGACTGGTCAGCCAGCACCTGACTGAGAGTCTGTTGCTCGCACTGTCTGGCGGAATTCTCGGAGTCCTGCTGGCTTGGTGGGGTGTCAGGGCCACCGAGGCGACCGTGCCGGTCGAGGTGCAACAGTACATACCGGGATTCGGCGCCATCCATCTGGATGTGCGGGCGCTCCTGGTCGCGGCCGTCGTTTCCATGGTGGCCGGCGTGTTGTTCGGGCTGGCCCCGGCGCTGGCCGGCTCCCGGGTGGACGTGGTCGCCTCGTTGAAGGACGCCGGGCGCGGCGAGTCACGACGCTCCGCCCTGCGCCGGCTGCGATCAAGCCTGGTGGTAGGCGAAATCGCGCTGGCGCTGATGCTGGTGGCGGGCGCGGCGCTCATGGCATCCACGTTCCGGCGTCTCTCCGTGTCCTACCCCGGATTCCGTACCGAGCAGATTCTCACGGCCGCGGTGACGCTTCCGCAGACCGACTACCCTAACGATAGCTCGGTCGTGCGCTTCTGGGACCGGTTGCGCGAAGCCACCGCGGCACTACCTGGTGTCGAGGCTGCGGAACTGACCACGGTGCTGCCGATGACGTGGAACGAGCAACGGGCGCAGTTCTACGCCGAGCACGAGCGTCCCGAGCGGCCGGACGACGTGCCAAGCTCCGGGATACGGCGGGTTTCACCGGCGTACCTCCAGTCTCTCGACGTCGCGCTGGTTCGCGGTCGGTGGTTCGCAACGACTGATGGCCAGGAGGCGCCGGGCGTCGCGATTGTCTCAGAGCGGGCGGCGCGCCGCTATTTCCCACGCGTTGACGCCGTAGGCCAGCGCCTGGTGAGGCGCGACCGGCCGTTGGAAGTGATCGGCGTCGTGCGCGATGTACGGGCCAATCCGCTCACGTCCGATGAGCCGCTCGACGTCGTCTACGTGCCGCTCGCACAGTCGGTCTCCCGTACGGCGTTGCTCGTCGTCCGCACCCGACAGGACCCCGCCTCACTCGCTCCCGCGCTTCAGGCGGCCGTCGGCCGGATCGATGCTCGCCTGGCCGCCGGTGATGTCGCGCCTATGGAGCGGGTGGTGGCCACGGTCAGCTCCCCGCAGTCCGCGACGGCGCAGATGCTGTTGGCGTCTGCGGTCATCGCGTTGGTCATGGCGACCGTCGGCACCTATGGCGTCATGTCGTACGTCGTGGGACGCCGGGCGCATGAGATGGGAGTGCGTCTCGCACTCGGCGCCACGCGGGGCGATCTGGTACGACTGGTGGTTGGTGGTGTGTCGCGCCTGGCACTGGTGGGCGTGGTGATTGGTGTACTGGGAGCGCTGGCGCTGGGGCGAGGGATGCGGGCCATCCTGTTCGACACGAGTCCGGCCGATCCGCTGGTGTTGGGCGGCGCCGCGGTGCTGCTCGCCTTGATTGCGATCGCGGCGGGGTATTTCCCCGCGCGTCGCGCCGCGGCGGTGAGCCCGCTGGTCGCCTTACGAAGTGATTAGGGTGTCGCCGGCCGTCGAAGGCGAGCTAATCTCGTCAGTCAATTGGCAAGGATGTTCGCGGCGGGCTGCACGCATCGCTCCGTGACTGTCGGCGCCACGCTGAGCCCACAGAGCTTGCTATCGGTGTGACAAACGTCAACGACAGCACAAGAAAGATGGCGTCGCATCGGGATATCGTTGCGATAATGGTCAGGTGCACTGCCTAACCGCCAATACATACGCTGTGGCGCAGTCCATAATCGCGCGCGCTGGCGCAGCCACAGCGCGCGCCACCACAAGAGTCTGCGCCAACAGCTTCATGCAACGTTAGGTGGCCCACGCTCGACCTCAGCCCGCGCGCGGCAGCGGTTGGAGCTGCGCAATCGCTGTCGCCGTCTTGGATCGCAGGGCGTGCCAGAGATCCCAGTCTAGCTGCAAGCCCAGCCAAAAGTCGGCGCTCATGCCCGTGACCCGCGCCAAGCGAAGGGCAGTATCGGGTGTCACGCTCCGCTTCCCGCGAATCACCTCGTTCAAGCGCGGGAACGAGACGCCCAGCCGGATCGCGAACGCCGACTGGGAGACCGCCAGCGGCTTGAGAAACTCTTCCAGCAGCATCTCACCCGGATGCGTCGGGGGCAGGTGCGTGGGGAGCCGTCGCGCCACGAGCGGCGGGGCTTTCGCCCGCCTAGTGGTAGTCCGTGACTTCGACTTCGTCGGCATAGCTATCCTCCCACCGGAAGCAGACCCGGTACTGATCATTGATCCGAATGCTGTGTTGCCCGGCGCGGTCGCCACGCAAACGTTCGAGCCGGTTGCCTGGAGGCACGGCGAGCTCACGGAGTTCCCGCACGCGATTGAGTTGAGTCAACTTGCGGCGGACGCTCGGCCAGATCGACGTGGGGCAGGCAGCTCGCGCCCGGCGGCTGTCGAGGCCGTTGAACAGATCCTCAGTCGCCGTGTCGGCGAACGACCGTATCACGGCTAATATTATAACGGCTTACAGTTAGCCGGACCAGCACCGCCAGAACGTCGGGGCCAGCTAACGCAGTTGAGATTCTTGGCACGCGGAGAGGCAGGATGCTGGGATGGCCGGTGTTGTAGTCGACGATGATGTCGTACACGACTGCGGAAGGCGCAGGAATGACCGCCGCCTCGGAAATGTTGATTGAAGGCATGGACGCCAAGATATCGCCGGCCCCGCGCCTGCCGAAGTCGGCCCGAGGCCGCCAATACACTTCCCACGGGACCTACATGTCCTCCAGGAGCCGTACCTCGCATTCCCCCTCGAACGCCGGCCAGTGTACCCGGTGCAGCTCCATGAATTGCCCGGCCACGTCG
>DATCIJ010000016.1:0-5428 GCA_036507855.1 Gemmatimonadaceae bacterium
CCACTGCGGACGATGCGGAGGAACAGGCGCTGAATCGAAAGATTCTCGACGCGGCCCTTCTGGTGGCTGGATTCGGTAGCGGCACGGTGACCGTGTTCCAGGCATGGTCGGCGTTCGGAGAGGATCTGTTGCGCAGTCACTCGAAGCCCGAGGAAGTGGCGGCGTACGTGAAGGCGGCGTCGGACACCGCACGAACCGCCCTTGACGACCTCGTGAAATCGTTCGGCAACCGTCTGGGATCAGCGCGTGTAGAGCTGAAGAAGGGCGACCCTGAAGACATCATCCCTCGCTTCGTCGTATCGGAGGGCATCGACCTCGTGGTCATGGGGACAGTTGCACGAACCGGCATCGCAGGATTCATCATCGGCAACACCGCCGAACGGCTGCTTCAGCGGCTGGTCTGTTCCGTTTTCGCGGTCAAGCCTGACGGCTTCCGTACGCCCGTCCGCCTTGACGAGTAAAGCGTCTGGGCCGCAGCCTGAGGGATCACATGCCACCATCGAAACGGTCGTCATCAACCAGCAAGTCGCGCCGCCCTTCGCTCAGCCGGCTTGGCGTGGACGAGGCGCTGCTCGCGCTTCTGATCGGCGCGATGAACGCCAATGATCACGTCTCGCCGGAGGAAGGCGCTCGTGCTCACAACATCATCTGGTCAATGCGGAGGTTTCGTCGTAAGTCCGGGGAGACTGTGGAACGGCTCATCGAGCGGATGCGCCAGCTCATCGAAGAGCACGGCCCCGAACGTGCCGTTGCCGCGGCGGCGCGTGCCCTGCCGGCCCGCCTTCGCAAGTCCGCGTTCGCGGTTGCGGCGGACCTGGTACTCACCGACGGCAGACTCGAAGGATCGGAACGACGTTACCTGATCGCCCTGGGACACGACCTGACGCTCGACGGCAACACCATCAATGGCATTCTCGAAGTGATGCGCATCAAGAACGCCGTCTGACCAGACAGGTTACACCGACCCGACAACAGGCCACACGACTCGGAACCCAGGCGAGGAGGGCTCAGCGTGGCCTGTGTCGCGATCGGCGCAACGGGATCTGGTCCCGATTCCCGTGGGGTCAAGCCTCGCAGGAACTCGCGACCATCTTCAGCGCCGTAGCCTTGACGAGCGCCGATGTCTCGCTCTTTTCGATTGTGCCTGTGAGCTCAACGCGGTGGTTCACATGTGGTGCGAGTTCCACACCTTCGCCTCCCTGGACCTGATACGTTTGCTTCTCGTCGGTGACCAACACGAACTCACCCTTATTCGCACCTGCCTGCAGACAACCAGCAACCGTTGCCTCCTGCTCTTGACCAGCGGCCTGTAGCGACGCGGCAACCGACACACCAATCACCAAGACCACGATGAACGCTCTTCCGGTAGCCACCATGTCCTCCTCCTTCCTTGGAGTGCGCAAACAATCGTTCGGAATCGGCACGATAGCGCTCAGGGGCGAATGGATAAATGGCACCACCGGTCTCGGGAGCGGCACCAAAGTCTGATGTTCATGCCCGGCTACGGCGGATAGCCTTTAAGCAGCCGCTCCGCTGACGCGCATCTCTTCAAAGATCCCCCTTTAACGGCCGAGCTTCCGAATCGCAAAGAATCTATGCGTCAACTGCTTGTCCTCCATGGCGTCTGCCTCGTGTTACTGCTTTCAACAGTGAGCGTCGCGGCCCAAGAGTGTCTTCGCGCGGAAGGCCCGTCCCCCGATCAAGCGGCGCGCCGCGAAGCCGCGGTGCGGTACCTCGCAACGGTGAACACGGCTCAGGCACGTGCGCAGCAGCAGAAAGGCACCTTCGTTCCGCTGAGCGAAGCCGTCGCGGCTGGCGCACCGCCAGTCGGCTTCGTGCCAACGCTTCTCTTCGATCGATGGAGCTACATCGTGAGGCTCTCCGATCTCTTCGACCCCTGCGGATTCACGCTTTTCGCCGATGCAACCGGGAAGATCTACGAAGCCCACCCACGCCCCGCGACCACGGCCCCACCGTCACCCGCAGGCGCAGGGAACGAACGGTGACCCGCTCCGCACTTCGGGCCGGATTGGCAGTCCTGCTCCTGGCGATCACGGCGTGGCCTACGGCTGGACAGGGTCAGACTCTTTCCGGAGCCGCTCGAGACCACGAGTCCTCGCGGACGGATATCAAGGGCGTGATCGCGGGTTCCTTGCGGCTTCTGGTCATGGAGCACTCGGTACGGATTGCTGCGCAAGGAAAAACACGACAGGAATTGAGGGGACCGTTCTGGCGTGACTATCGGAGGTCGATCCGTAGTCCGCGGCAGTGGAACGATAGGGACGGCTGGCTGGTCAACTACGTGGGGCATCCTGGGCATGGCGCATCCGCCGGCTCCATCTGGGCCTCCCACGATCCCGACAGTCCGACAGCGGAGCACGGGTTCACGAGCGAGTATTGGTTCAGGTAGGACCACATATATCGTCTTATCGTCTGAGCGAGTCCCTTTCCAAGAGCACCAAGGTGCCGTGCTCCACAGATTCCATGAGACGCGCTGAGCCGCTGGAATCCTCCGTGATGGCGGGGACTTTTTCCCATGCCGCGTCGTCTCGTAGATGAGCATCCTCGGCGCCGGTCGAACTTCCGCGAGCGCGCGCCGTTCCCACATCGTCGGCGACGCCACTCTGTACCTGATTTGCGTGTCGCACGCGCAGGCAGGCGCACCGGCCAACTGCAGACGCTGCACGCCTCGACGCGGTTGCCGAGCGGGCACGTCGATTGCCAAACACGGGGGTTACTGTTGTCTGTGCCGCCGGCCAAACGTCTGTTGGGATAGCGCGAGGACATTTGCGGGCGGGTACTGGATGCTCGCGGACACAGCACTGAACCGGAAGGAGCAAGGCCGTGATCGTGTTCAAGCAGATCCTCTGCCCCATCGACTTCTCGGAGAACGCGACCCGGGCGCTTGCCCATGCAGCCGCCCTGGCAAGGTGGTACGACGCACAGCTGACGATGATCCACGTTGTGCCGGTGTTCGAAGACAACATGCAGTCGTCCTTCCCATTCAAGGGTGACGACGGCCGCACGCCCTACGCTCCGGTGCGGGCCGACGTCCTCGAGCAAATGCGCCGGTCAGCCGAGCAGGCTAGTGCCGCGGCGCTCAACCCGACGCTCCTCGCGGAGGAAGGACGCACACACGCGGCCATCATCGATCGCGCGGCCGCCCTTCATGCAGATCTGCTTGTCGTGGGGACGCACGGCCGAGGGGGATTCAATCGGCTGCTACTTGGCTCTGTCGCCGAGAAAGTGGTGCGCACTGCACCCTGCCCGGTACTCACCGTGCCACCATCTGTAGCCCACGCGACCGCGCCGCAGGTCGTGTTCAAGAACATTCTCTGCCCGATCGACTTCTCGCCATCCTCGCTCAAGGCGTTCGAGTACGCCCTTGACCTCGGACGTCAGGCCAACGGATGCGTGACGACATTGCACGCCCTCGAATACATGGACGAAGAAGAACCTGGTGAGCACGTGGACGCGAGCATCCGACAGTATCGCCAGCACGTCATCGACGATGCTCGCCAACGGTTGCATGCGCTCGCGACCGAGCAATCACAAACCTGGTGCGACATCGAGGAGGTGGTCGCGATCGACCGCGCGTACAAGGCCATCCTGCAGCGGGCCTCGACACACGACACCGATCTCATCGTGATGGGTGCACAGGGACGCGGGAGCGTGGAACTGATGCTGTACGGGTCGAACACGCAGCACGTGGTGCGCGCGGCCACGTGTCCGGTGCTTACCGTTCGCGCCTGAGGCGCAACCTGGGTTGAAGGATGTTGGCGATCCTTGGACACTGCGCGGCCGACGACCATCGATTCCGAGCTCGACTCGACGACAGACATGGCGCGCGATGAACGGACTGTCAACCGCTGAAGCGACTGATCAACTGGCTCGTGTCGGGCCGAACGCCCTACCCGAACGGGCACCCGACCCGCTCTGGCGCCGGTTCGTGCGTCAGTTCCAGAGTCCGCTGATCTACATCCTGCTGTTCGCCCTCGCCTTCGATCTCGGCCTCTGGCTGTACGAAGGCGCGCACGCCTGGCCCATCGAGGCGACGGCCATCGGTCTGATCCTTCTGTTCAACGCGGCGCTCGGCCTCTATCAGGAACAGCGGTCGGAAGCGGCCTTGACGCGGTTGAAGGCGCTGGCTGGGGCGCAGGCATGGGTCATTCGCGATGGCCACCTCGTTCGTCTCCCATTACACGCCCTGGTTCCCGGCGACGCGGTGCGCCTCGAAGCCGGCGACCGCGTCCCGGCAGACGGCACGCTCATGGACGCCCGCGGCGCCATGCTGGATGAATCCATTCTCACCGGCGAATCCATGGCCGTCGACAAGGGCGACGGGGACGAGGCGTTCAGCGGCACCTTGCTCGTCCGCGGCAAAGCCTACCTGGAGGTGACGAGGACCGGCCGAGCCAGCGCCATGGGCCGGCTGGCCACCATGCTCGGCGACATCCAGGCCGCGAAGACGCCGCTCGAACGCCGCGTGGATCAACTGGCCCGCCAGATCGCTCGATGGGTGCTGGCCCTCGCCGCGGTGCTTGGCCTGCTGGGCGTCTTCGCCGAAGGGGTCAGCCGCGCGCCGGAGATGATCATCTTCGCGGTGGCGCTCGCGGTGGCGGCGGTGCCCGAAGGGTTGCCGGCGGTGCTCACGGTCGCCCTTGCACTTGGCGTCGAACGGATGGCCCGGCACCGCGCGGTCGTCCGGCGCCTCTCCGCGGTTGAGGCGCTTGGATCGGTCACGGTCATCGCGACCGACAAGACGGGGACGCTGACCGAGAGCCGCATGGATGTCCGCACGCTCGACGCGTCCGATCTGCCGCGCGCGCTCGCGGCCATCGTGCTGGCGAACGATGCGGACCTGACGACCGGTGCGGGTGATCCGCTGGAGCTGGGCCTGCTGCGTCATGCCGCTGCGCACGGCGTAGACATCGCTCAGCTGCGCCAGGAGCACCCAACCGTCTCTGAACGGCCGTTCGACAGCGCCTGGAAGTTCGCCAAGGTCACGGTGCAAGAGAACGGGCGGCTGGTGAGCTATCTCAAGGGCGCGCCGGAGATGCTCTTCGGCCGCTGCACACTGTCCGTCGAGGACCGCGAATCCTGGGTGGAAAAGGCCGACGCGTACGCGCGTGAAGGGTTTCGCCTACTGGCGGTGGCCTGGGCCGAAGGCGACACCGAAGAACACCTATCGCTGCTCGGTCTCGTTCTCTTCTGGGATCCGCCGCGGCCAGAAGTGCCCGACGCCGTCGCCAAAGCGCAGGCGGCTGGGATCCGCGTCATCATGATCACCGGCGATCATCCGGCGACGGCGCTGGCAGTCGCGCACTTGATCGGCATCCCAGGCGTGCGCGTGCTCACCGGAGAAGATCTGGATGAGTATCAGGGTGCCGCCCTGATCGAGGCCCTCGGCGAAGTGAACGTCTTCGCG
>DATCIJ010000017.1:0-3821 GCA_036507855.1 Gemmatimonadaceae bacterium
TCGGCGTCCTCGGTCATCGTCTGTGCGCGAACCGTGGCGACGACCAGGCGCTCGTTGGCTTCCCGTGTCTGCGCCATGAGTTCTTCCAGCTCCGACTTCGCCTGCGCGGCCGCTTCCCGGGCGCGAACGGCCTCCTCACGAAGAGTTGACGTCTCGTCGCGCAGGCCGGCGGCCTCTTCCCGCAGATTCGCTGCCTCCTCGCGCAGATTCGCGGCTTCCTCACGGGCGGCCACGGCGTCCTCGCGATCGTGCATGGACGATTCACGCGCACCCATCGTGTCCTGGCCGGACGGCTCCCGCGTCGTTGCCTCCTCCGGCCGCGAGTGCTTCGGTTTGTTCGCGTCAGTCATGTCACCGTCGGGTCGGCCGTGACCCGCGTCGCCGACGTGGCTTCTGGTCATCTGTCTTTGAAGCGGGGCTCGCGATCAACTCCGGGCTGCCCGTCAGCAAGCCCTCGTACTTGCCGAGCGCTTCGCCCATCACGATCCCTTCATCCGTGATTTCGAACGCCCGCAGATCTTTGCTGTGAGCGCTCCCACGCACTTTCACGACTGCCATGACCCTCTGGAGTTGACCTTTCAATTCGATGTACCGCTGCATGATGATCGCGTCGGTCAGAAATGCCGTGCCGTGCGGGCTGAAGCGGAGATCGACATAGCTGTCCTCCAGCTCCGCCGTCATCATCATGGTGATGCCCATCCCGGTGAGCACGGCGACCATGCGATAGAGGGACTCCCGAAAGTCCTCGCGAAACGTCGGCGCCAGCGCCAGCTCGAACCCGGAGAGCGAATCGATCACCAGCCGCCGCGCTTTGAGGCGGTGAATGGCTTCAACAATTTCATACAGCATTTCATCGATGGACAGGTCCAGCGGGCGCGTGTGGATGATGCCCACTTTGCGCTCGTGGACGAGCCGCTCGAACCGCTCCACACCTGGGCCGTCCTGCGAGTGCTCGGTGGGGCGCTTCTCGAACACCGCGATGATGCCGGGTTCATCGTGACGCGTGCCCTCGCTGATGAACTGGGTGGCCAGCACACTCTTGCCGGAGCCCGACGGTCCGGCGAGCAGCACCGAATAGCCGGCCGGAATACCACCGCCGAGCATGTCGTCCAGTCCCTTGACGCCGACCGAGAGCCGTTCCCGGGGTTGGCGCTTCGCGCCTGCCACCGCCGGTCGCGCCCTCTGCTCCGCCCCGACGATGACTCGTGGGAACACCTGAACCCCATCGCTCGTGATGCGGAACGTATGCAGCCCGGGAACGGGCGCCTGTCCACGCATCTTCATGACCTGGATCTTGCGAACCATCGAATTCCGATCGAGGCTTTGCACGAGCCAGAGCAGGCCGTCCGCGACGGTGAACACCGGATTGTTTTCAGCCTCCGAGGGTTGATACTCGCCGACGAGAAACGTCGTCGCTTCCCAGCCGGTGAGCCGGACGGCCAGTTGGTGCACGAAATGATGCAGGTCGAGGTTGCCGTTCGGTGGCCGCTCGGCAGCCTGCGCCACCGTGCGAAAAGAATCGACAACCACCACGCCGGGGTTCGCCGCTTCGACTTCCCGAACGATGCGCCCCAGGAGCTTCTCCAGCGTGCCTGTGATCACGTCTTCGCTCAGATTCACGTAGCGAACCGACTCATTCACGCGGGCCATGTCGAAGAAGGTGAACTGCTGTTGATAGCGCAGCATCTTGAGGGGGGGTTCGCCGACCACGGTGAAGTACAGGGCGGGACGATCGGGACTGGAGAGGGCGAACATGATCTGCTGCGCGAGCGTCGTTTTCCCCGTGCCGGGAGCGCCGGCAATGAGATTGAAAGAGAACTCGGGCAGGCCTCCACCCATGATCTGGTCGAGTCCCGGAACGCCCGTGGGGAGCCGGCGAATCGCAACCCGGTCGGTCATGTCTCAGGTCTTCTCGGTGCTCGCGTCGGGGACGGCATCGGACCACGCCTTTCGCAGCAGACGCGTCGTCAGGGGTTCGCCGATGAAGGTGACGAGTAACCCCGTGAGTATTGCGAACACCGCTCCGGCGGCTTCAGTGGCGACGGCCGAATCCTGTCGCTCCAGACAGACCACGACCTGAGAAAACGACCCTCCTGCATGCTCCGGCGGCGGGGTCCCCGGCGTGCGTTCTGTGCGCGCTGGGGTGCCCTCGCGCGGGTGAACCAGCCACGGGTATTCCCGTCGCGCGAGATGCAACGCGCGGCCGGTCAGCGCCTCGAAGCCACCCTGGCCAATCAGCGGAGCCGACACCCGGGCGAGGTCATCATGGGCGCGACGCGCTGCGGCGGCGATAGCCTCCGCGCCCACGGCCGGCCCCGCGTACTGCGCCACCACTTTCAGCGCGAGCGCTCGCTGCGCCGCGTGTCCAAGGGCCATCATGCTGAAGCGGGCTTACGCCCGTTCGCCGCGAACGATGCGACCGAGATAGTCGGTGAGCGATGCCACGTCGACACGAATCGGGCCTTCACGGTCATACTGCACGAGCCCACGCCGACGGAGCCGTCCCATCGTGACCGTCACGTGCGGGCGGCTCATGCTGGCGAGCTGCGCCAGCTCGCTGTGACTCACCGACACTGTTACCGCGTCTCTGCGGCCGATGCGCCCCTTGCGTCCGCGCGATGTGGCCAGGCGGAGCAGCAGGCGGCCGAGCCGCTGATCCGCCCCGCGATGCGCCATCACCTCGATTCGATGCTCGGCGTCTGTCAGGCGCAGGCATAAGGTGAACATCAGCGCGTCAAGCGCCGCGCGGTTCTGGTGCAGGTAACCCAGGAAGTTGGTCAGCTTGACTTCGAACGCTTCACTCGCGACCAGCGCACAGGCCGTCGTCCCCCGAATACCCGTTCGAACGCTGCACAGACACAACTCGCCGAACGGGTCTCCCGGCTCGATCGTGCGCAGGGTAACCGGCCGATCGTGGGGCTGGGCGGTCATGACCGCCACTCGGCCCGTCCGAAGAAAATATATCCGATCGGCAGCGTCGTCCGGTTGCCACAGGAACGCGCCCTTCGCGAAACGCCGGAGCCGCCCCAGCGAGCCGTCGCGGGGCAGATGGTCCAGTGTGATGCCGGTCAACGCCTCGCAGTCGCGATGATGCGGAAATTTTGGCGTGTCCAATGTCGAGATTCTCGGGCATCATCCCCGCGCAAAACAACGGTGCAACGCCACGGCGCTCCATTACTGTTGGGAGCCAGCAAATCCCATAGCCTACTCAAGGACCAAGCCGTTGCAAGTTCGCCCGCGAACATTGGGCGTCCGTCCTAACGAGCTGATCCGTTACTATCTCCCCATGCCCTGCGGGCCCCCGTCCAAACGGACGATAAACAGGCGTACAGCGTGACAAAAAAAGGCCTGATTATCGCCGTGGCCGCCATGGCCGCGTTCCGCTTTACTCCTGGCCTCTCCGCCGGGGCCGCGGCCGTGCGATCGGCAGACGTTGCCCTCGAATCGGATGCCCGCGCGCGCTTCGAGGCGGACCAGGACGCGATGGAGTCGTACCGGCCGTCGTATCCGTTCTGGCAGCACCTGTTTGTCATCCCCGACGGCTCGATCGCGTTCGGCAGCGAGAAGGACGGGCGCCTGCTCGCCTCGTTTCCGGCCAAAGGCAACTGGACCCGCGATGCCGTCTGGGCGGATCCCTCCCTCGCACGCGCGCTCTCGGATTTGAAGCTGCCGGCCAACCCCGATCGCCGCCGCGACGAAGTCGCGCGGCGCCTCGAGTCGCTGGTCGGCCCGGTCGTCCACAACCCCACGCGCGGACTGTTCCTGCTGCCGAACGCGCGGCGCTACGGCGCGTTCCTGCGCGAGTGGGCGACGATTTACGA